>AP024676.1:2801166-3112407 GCA_025998955.1 Candidatus Roseilinea sp. | reverse complement strand
GAGCAGCATCATCGCGTCGGTGCGGGCCGACTCGGGATCTTCGCCGGGCCGCTGGTCTATGCCCAATAGCAAGATGGTGATGCGCTCTTTGCCCTGCCATACGCCGATCTCCGGCAGGTCGAGAGGTGCCGCCTGACCGCCGTTGACGACCTGCTCCATGCGGCGGGTCAAGTCACTCGCCACGCGCAAAGCGAGCAGTCCGGCGACCGGCAGCACCAGCAACGCGACGCCAACAACGATGAAGACGGCAAACCAGTTCAAGCGACTACGCCGTCGCGGCGACGGTAGATTCGGACCCATGTCGAGCGATTGAGCAACGAAAGGCGAGCGCCGAGTTCGGCAAACCACCAGGTTCGCCATTCGACGCTCGCCCCCTTAAAGGTCTTCTATTCTTTCTGCTGCGAGGGCTGCAAGATGCAGCGATCCCGCAACACAGACAACATCGTTGCAATCCGCGCGTGCCTGTGCTTGACGAATAGCCGACGAAACGTCTACTGCGGTGGATGCCTGGAGATAAATCCGGCCGTTCTGTGGATCGCTCTGGGGATCGGTTGTGGATGGATTGAGCGCCTGCCACGTTGCGAGGAGTTGCTCAGCCGGCACGGCGCGGCGCACGTCCATATCGGTGAAGATAAGGGACGCGGCGACGCGCGCCGCTTCTTGGATGATGCCACGCACATCCTTGTCGCGCAGCGCGCCGATGACGAAGTGGATACGGCGGTCGGGGAAGTACTCCTGGAGCGAGGCGCACAGTTGGCTCATCGAGTACGGGGTGTGCGCGCCATCGGCGATGATGAGTGGATCGCGACGCAGCACCTCGAACCGCCCCGGCCAGCGCAGGCCGGCAAAGCCTCGACGCAGGTCGGCGTCGGTGACACGATAGCCCCGGGTACGCAGCGCTTGCACCGCCGTGATCGCCGTCGCTGCGTTTTCGAGCTGATAGCGGCCTAGCAATGGGCAGAACATCGGCTCGCAGCCATCGCTCGCCCCGGCAGCCGCATCGGCGCACGTCTCCTGCAGCCGGACACGCAGCCACTGTCCGCTTTCGCCGGCGGTCACTCCGATTTGGACGCCGACGCATTCCACCGTGCAACATGCCTCGGCGAAGTAGAGCCGTCCGGTGTTGCCCAGCCGTTGTGCTTCCTCGAGGATGACGCGCTTGACCTCGTCCTGCTGCGGCGCGATCACCCCCGCGCCGTGGGCGCGCAGGACACCGGCTTTGGCGTGCGCGATCTCGGCCAGCGTGCGGCCGAGCATCTGCGTATGCTCCAGGCTGATGTTGGTAATGACCGACACCATCGGCTCGGCCAGGTTGACCGCGTCGTGCCGTCCGCCGATGCCGATCTCCATCACGGCGATGTCCACGGCCTGTGCTTCGAACCAGCGATAGGCCATCGCCGTGAATGCCTCGAAGCGCGTCGGCAGGCCCAGTTCGGGGCAGTCCCACGCTTCGACGATGCGCTCGATCTGTGCAGCGTATTCGGTGAAATGCGCCTCCGGCATGAGCGCCGGCCAGCCGTGCTGGCTGATGGTGAAGCGCTCCAGCGGCGAGTGCAGGTGCGGGCCGGTGAAGACGCCCACGCGATAGCCTGCCGCGCTGAGCGCCGCCGAGAGCATCGTCACGGTGCTGCCTTTGCCTTTCGATCCGGCGACGAGGACGCATCGCGTCGTCGCCGTCGGCGCGCCCCCCAACCGTTCCAGCAGATGGCGCGTCCGGTCAATGCCGTGCTGGAAGGCGTAGGCATGCGTGTGTTGCGGCGTGTCCACGCGATCTAGTCCATGGATGTAGGCAACCGCGGATGCGAAGTCTTCAATGATGGAGGACGAAGGACGAGGTGTGGGTTGCAGCATTCGCCTGGTAGAAACCAGAAGTCAGAGCAAGAAACCGGTAGCTGGGAGTGGGGAGTCGGAGTTAGATCGGCGGCCAGGGAACGTTGCGGTCGTAGCGGTTCGGGCTGGGAAAGCGCTTGAGCTTGATCAGCCCTTCGAGTCGCTTGATGAAGGCGCGAACCTCCGCCTCGTCCAGCAACTTGTATAACGCCTTGCCGAGTGACTGATCCAGTTCGAGTTGCGGGCGCAGGCGCTTGAGGTCCTCCAGCATCTGCGGTTGGATCGGCTGGCCGGCGAAGTCCCAGATCACCGTACGCAGCTTGTAGTCGGCGTTGAAGGTGATGCCGTGATCAATTGCCCACACATGGCCGTTCTTATCGCGCAAGCAATGGCCGCTCTTGCGGTCGGCGTTGTTGGTGATCAGGTCGAATAGCGCCATGCGCTGGAGCTGCTCGCAACACGTCACGTCTTCGCGGAAGGTGAAGAAGTGCTGGTCGGCGTCGTTGTCTATGAACAACTGCACCGAGCCGAACCCGTGCGGGCCATTGCGCAGCACCGTCGGCGGGACGAGCTGCCAGCCGAGTGCCTCACTCACCAGGTAAGCAGCGTATTCCCGCAGGCACAGGGTGCCGGTCGGAAAGTCCCACAGCGGCGCTTCGCCGCGCCGGGGCTTATACACGGCCAGGAGCGACGTCTTCTCTCTTTCTGCGCGCGAGTTGTCGAGATCCTTGACTTCGACGAGGAAGGTGTAGTTCGATCCCCAGGGCATTAAGCCCAGCGATTCCATCTCGCCTTCGCTCAAGATCCGTAGCACCTGTTGCACTGGGAGTGAGTCGCTCATCGTCACCAATCGTCAATCACCAATCATGAATCATGATTGGCAGTTGGTTCATGCGAAGATGATCTCATCGGCGTGACCATTGCGGCGCGGACAGAATCCCTCGACGTTCCCTTCGGGATCCATCGGCTTGCCGCACAGCGGACAAATCGGGCGACCCTTGGCGACGACTTCCATGCCATGCCGGCTGAAGGCATCTATCTGCGCCCGTGAGCAGAACAGGCGAATGGTAGTCGCCTTGTCTTGATCCACGTCCTCCGGCAACAGCTCGGTCAAAACGAGGACGATGAGATCGTTCTTCTCGTCGTATCCCAGGCCCATCTGGCCGACGCGAAAGATCGGCGTGAATGGCTGTTCGAGTTCCATATCCGTGTTCAGGCGAACGAAGTTCGCGCCTTTGGGATATTTGACCCGTAGCTCGTCCAGCCATTGCTGTAAAGCCAGGCATAGAGCCGAGACCTGCTCCTTCTCACAGATGAGCGTGACCAGTTCTGATCCCTTGCGCGCCTGGATGTAAAACGTGCGTCGGCCTGGTTCGCCGATCGCGCCGACCGTCACGCGGGAGACGGGGTTCAGGTCTATCGCGCGGTTAGGCATACGCACAGATTCTACTACTGTGTTACCATCGTACCCAGTATTCATCCGGTTTTATCCAGGCTTTGTCTTGCAACGTGAGGACGGAATCATCTATCCTGTTTGGGCTGCGCATCTGCGGTGCAGTGGTCTGCGGCCTCATCGGCTGGTCGCTCGGCGACGTGATCAGCGTCTACTTCCCGCCGCCTCTTGACAACTATGTCATCGCACACGTCATCACGATGACGGCGCTCGGACTTATCGGCGCGCTGCTGTTCCCTATGGCGTTCGGCAAGCCGCTCACGCAGCTCTACCATCGCATCGTCAGCCTGAGTGCTTCGCAGATCATCGCCGGCTTCATCGGCCTCGGCGCCGGGTTGCTGCTGGCAGCGCTGCTGGCCTTTCCGCTGGCGCGCCTACCGGAGCCGTTCGGGCCGGTGCTACCGTTCCTGGCTGCGGTCGGCTTCGGCACGCTCGGCCTGGGCATCATGAGCCTGCGCTACCGAGAGCTGTTCCAGATCCTGAACATCAAGCTGCCGGCAAACCGGCCGGAGGAGCTGCCCATCCGCATGCGCGAGCCGCTGCTGCTCGACACCAGCGTAATCATTGATGGGCGCATCGCCGATGTGAGCAACGCCGGCTTCCTGCGCGGTGAGATGATCGTGCCGCGTTTCGTGTTGAACGAGCTGCAGTTCGTCGCCGACTCGCCCGAGGCAATGCGTCGAGCACGCGGCCGGCGCGGGCTGGAGGTGCTCAAGCGCCTGCAGAAAGAATCACCCTGGCCGGTGAAGATCGTGGACGATGATCCGATCGAGGCGCAGCGCGTGGACGAAAAGCTGGTGCTGCTGGCCAAGCACTGGGGCTGCCCGATCGTGACCAACGATTACAACCTCAACAAGGTCGCATCGCTGCAGGGTGTGACGGTGCTCAATATCAACGAGCTCGCCAACGCGGTGAAGACGGTCGTGCTGCCGGGCGAGTCGCTGCATATTCAGATCATCCAACCTGGGCGAGAGGCCGGCCAGGGTGTGGGCTACCTCGAGGACGGCACGATGGTGGTGGTCGAGGAAGGGCAACCGTATCTCGACCGCGCCATCGAGGTGAGCGTGACCAAGGTGCTACAGACCGCTGCCGGCCGGATGATCTTCGCTAAACCACTCGCCGGGGGGCGGGAGCAGTCGGTCAACGCCAAGTTCTCGAATGCTGACTCCCGAATCCCCTCTGACTATCGCTAGTTGCTGCCAATCATGAGCTTAGTGATCTACAACGTACTCAAGCGAGAAAAGGAACCGTTCAAGCCTGTCGTCGAAGGCCGCGTATTCATGTATGTGTGCGGCCCAACGGTATATGACCATGCCCATCTCGGCCATGCCAAGACCTACGTCGCGTTCGACGTGGTCGTGCGCTGGCTGCGCTACAGCGGCTACAAGGTGCGCTACGTGCAAAACATCACCGATGTTGGGCACATGCTGGATGACGGCGAAGACCGCATCCTGAAGGGCGCCCGGCGTGAGCGCGTCGAGCCGATGGAACTGGTCGAGCGCTATATGCGCTCATACTTCGAGGACATGGACGCCCTGGGTGTGCAACGGCCCGACATCTCGCCGCGCGCCAGCGCGCACATCCCCGAGCAGATCGAGATGATCCAGACCCTCATCGAGAAGGGCCACGCCTACGTGGTGAACGGCTCGGTGTACTTCAGCGTCGAGTCCGATCCGGACTACGGTAAGTTGAGCGGCCGGCGGATCGAGGAGATGGAAGCCGGCAAGCGCGTGGCCGTTCGTGAAGAGAAGCGCCACCCGATGGACTTTGCGCTGTGGGTGAAGGCGCCCGAGCATCACATTCTGCAATGGTCCTCGCCGTGGGGACGCGGCTACCCCGGCTGGCACATCGAGTGCTCGGCCATGAGCACCAAGTATCTCGGCAAGACGTTCGACATCCACGGCGGCGGCATAGACAACATCTTCCCGCACAACGAAGCCGAGATCGCCCAGAGCGAATGCGCGCATGGGGCGCCCTTCGCCAACTACTGGATGCTCACCGGTTCGCTGTTGGTGAACGGCGTGAAGATGAGCAAGTCGCTCGGCAACTTCGTCACCATCAAGGACGCGCTCAAGACCTACCGGCCCGAGGCGCTGCGCTATTTCATCCTCTCCGGCAAATACAGCAGCCCGGCTGACTACAGCGCCGAGGCGCTCGACGCCGCGAGCAAAGGCGTCGAGCGCATCCATACCACCGTGCGGCGCGTGCACGACGCACTGAAACATGCGCCGGAGGACGGCGATGAGGCGACGCGCGGCCAATTGATGGACATGCTCGATCAAACGCGCATGCTGTTCACCAGCGCAATGAACGACGACTTCAACTCGCCGCTTGCCCTTTCGGCGTTGTTCGATATGAGCAAGGAGATCAACAACGCCATTAGCAGCGGCATCGCGACGAAGCGAGTGCTGGAGCAGGCCGACGCCATCTACCGTGAGCTGGCCGGCGACGTGCTGGGGATCGTGCGCGAAGGCGCAGAATCGCGTGATGCCGCTAACGCAGAGCGCGAAGCCGCGTTGATCGAGATGATGATCGAGTTGCGCAACGAAGCGCGCAAGGCGAAGGACTATGCGCGCGCCGATGCTATCCGCGACCGGCTGGCCAAGCTCGGCATCGTGCTGGAAGACGGGCCGAAGGGCACCAGCTGGCGGATCGCCTCATAGAAGGCGCGGGGTGGGCTAAGCGTCGGGGTCAATACCGGCAGCGCGCAACTTGGCTGCGAGTCGTTCGGCGCGCTGGCGCTCGGCCTCGGCGCGCTCGTGCTCCGCATCAGCGCGTTGACGTTCTAGCTCGGCGCGCTGGCGCTCGGCTTCGGCGCGCTCGACACCGCTGGGGATGACCACGCCGTTCCGGTCGCACCAGCGCAGCCAGGTGTCCTCGCGTTCCTCGTAAATGCCGCGCCACAGCGTGACGCCGAGTTGCACTTCGTCGAACCACGTTTCGTCGGTGCGGCGCAGCCGACCTTGTATCAGCGCATACAGGCGCAGCGGCTCGCTGCCGGTGTGCAGCGCCGGATCATAGACGACATAGCGGACGATCCCCATCTGCGCGTAGAGGCGCAGTTTGCCGTCGGCGCGCTCCTCGTCGCCCTCCGCGTTCGAGACGATTTCTACGACGACCTCGGGTGGTTTGCCGTATTCCCAGATGAAATACGAGCGGTTGGTCTTCTTCCAGATGTCCGCCGGCAGGGTGACGTCCAGGCTGAGGAACATGTCCGGCACTACCGGCGGCCGCCGCAGGGCGTAAAACACCCCCACATTGCTGTCGGCGACAAACCGGCGACCGAACTCCGGATGTTGCCATGAGGCGTAGAGGGACTCGACGAGCAGGCGCGCTTGCTTTGCGGAGAAGATGTTGTCCACCGGCGTGTCGTCCTCCGTCACGATAGTCTGCACGAAGCGCTCGTATTCCTCCAGGTACTCCTGGCTGATCCGAGGTAGGCCGTCGGCGCCCGTGACGACTGCCGGCGCCGGAGTCGCTTCAACCGCAGAGGTCATATCAGGGATTCTAGCACTTCACGCCTTGCGGCGCGGGTCGAGGGCATCGCGCAGGCCGTCGCCGAGTAGGTTGAACCCGAGCACGGTGACCATGATGGCAATGCCGGGGAAGAACACCAGGTGCGGCGCGTTGAACACGCTGTTGCGCTCCTCGCCGAGCATTAGCCCCCATTCCGGCGTAGGCGGCTGCGCGCCCAGTCCCAAGAACGACAGGCCGGCGGCGTCGAGGATGGCCGTGGCGATGCCCAGCGTGCCGACGACGATCACCGGCGTGAGCGAGTTCGGCAGGATGCGCACGAACAGGATGCGCAGGGGCGATGCGCCCAACGCGCGCGACGCAGCGATGTAGTCCATCTCTTTCACGCTCAACACGCTGGAGCGCACCACGCGCGCGTAGATCGGAATGGAGACAATCGCTACGGCCAGCAATGTGTTGATCAGCCCCGGGCCGAGCACGCTGACGATGGCGATGGCCAGCAGCAAGCTCGGGAAGGCCAACAGCACGTCCATCGCGCGCATGATCACATTGTCGGCCCAGCCGCCGGCATAGCCGGCCGCCGCGCCCAGCAACGTGCCGATCAGGATAGCCGCGCCCGTGGTGAGGAAGCCGATCTGCAGCGAGAGGCGCGAGCCATACACCACCCGCGAGAACAGGTCGCGAAAGTTGCCGTCCAGCCCCATCAACAACTGGGGCTTGTCTCGGTCGCAGCCGAGGAGATGGATACACGGCGGGCTGCGCCGGCGCAACCCCGATTGGCGAATCTGCTGATCGTAGGCGTAGGGCGCGATCACGTCGGCGAAGATGGCAACGAGCACCAGCAGGGAGATGATGACTAGGCCGATCTGCGCCGACCGATTGTGCAGCAGCCGGCGCATGGTCCGCGCGAACGGCGACTGCACGCGCAGCCGGCCGGCCTCGCGCGCAGTCGCGCTCACAACAGGGGCGGGAATGGACTCTTGCATGCAGCCGGCTCAGCTCACGCGGATGCGCGGGTTCAGATAGGCGTAGCTCAAATCCACGATCAGGTTCACCACCACGAAGATGACGGCGATGAGCACGGTGAAGGCCTGCACGACCGGGTAGTCGCGGGCGGTGATGGCGTCTACGATCTGCGTGCCGACGCCGGGCAGGCTGAACACCGTTTCGGTCAACACGGCGCCGGAGAGCAAGCCGCCGATTTGCAGCCCGATGATGGTGACGATGGGCACCAGCGCATTTCGCAACGTGTGCTTGAGGATGACCATGCGCTCGGTGAGCCCTTTCGCGCGCGCGACGCGCACGTAGTCCTGAGTGAGCGCGTCGAGCATCGCGCCGCGCGTCATGCGGGCGATGATGGCCAGCGAGATCGTGCCGACGGCCACGGCAGGCAGGATCAAGTGCCGGAGCGCGTCTGTGAAGACGTTGAATTTGCCCTGGATCAGCGCGTTGAGCAACACCGAGTTGGAGATCAGCAGGACGACGAAGCGTTGCAGCCCCTGAGCGTCCTCCATCCCCCATACCTTCAGCAGCGAGGGCAGGTCTGTGCCGGCGGTCAACCGACCCGAGGGCGGCAACTGGAGGGGGGTGCCTTTCAGCGCCAGCGCGAAGACGTAGGCCAGCATCAAGCCCAGCCAGAACACCGGCATCGAGACGCCGATATTGGCGAAGATCATCGCGCCGACGTCCACCGCGGTGTTGTGCCGCACTGCGCTGATCACCCCGAGCGCGATGCCGAAGACGGAAGCGAACAGCATCGCAAAGAACGTCAGCTCCATCGTCATCGGCAGGCGCTCGGCCAGGACATCCGTCACCGGCCGGCCGTTCTTGATGGAGACGCCGAAGTCGCCCTGCAGCACATTGCCCGCGTAGCGGACGAACTGCACGGGGATAGGGTCGTTCAGGCCGAAGCGCTCGCGGAAGGCGTTGCACTTCTCTTCGGTGGCCCGCTCGCCCAGCATAGACTTGCATGGGTCGCCGGGGATCAGCCGCACCAGCACGAACGTGACCGCGAGGATGCCGAGCATCACCGGCAGCAGGAGCAACAGGCGGCGCACCAGAAAGCGCAACATAGCATCGAGTCGCCCGGTCAGGTCATCCGAGGCTATCGGGTCAATCAAGTCGCCAGGTCGGTGAGGGCTTCACGCCCGCCCTGTTTGACCTGACGACTTGACTGACGATTCGACGGCGCTATTGGGCGTTCAAGAACGAGCCGAAGTAGGCCGTCCAGTATTCGAAGCTGCCGGTGCGCCCCTTGTGGTTGGGGTTCTTGGCATCCCACTGCGCGACCATCGTGGCGACCACGTCGTTGGCGTCGAGCGTCGCGCCGTTGTGGAACTTGACGCCCGGGCGCAGCTTGAACGTCCATTCGGTCAGATCGGCGTTGGACTCATAGCTCTCGGCCAGCGCCGGCTCGACCTCAGCCGTGCCGAGCTTGAAGCGCAGCAGGGTCTCGTAGATCTGGGCGCAAGCGGTGAAGGTCTCGCCGTCGCTCTCGTCGGCGCAGTTTAGGCTGATCGGCTCGGCGTTCTGCACGTAAACGAATCGGTCGCGCGGGGGCGCCATCACGGCGAAGACCAGCGCGCTAACGGGGTTGGCGTGTGCGCCTTCGACATCGGCGCGGAAGGCCAGCGCCGATCCGCCGTGCGCTACCGGAATCATCGGCACGTACTTCTTCAGCAGCTCGTTGACCTTGTCGTAAGCAGCCTGACGCTTGGCCAAGTCGGCAGTGGACGCGCCTTCCTTCAGCAGCGCGACGATGTCGTCATAGGGCTTGCCGTACTGCTTGTTCTCCGGGCCGAAGTGATAGTCCAGGAAGTTCGTGGCATCGGGGTAGTCGGCGCCCCAGCCCAGCAAGTAGAATGCCTCCTTGCCGGCCGTCACCGAGTCGAGGAACGCGCCCGACTCTTTGACCTCGATCTTGACGTTGACGCCGATCTCCTTGAGCTGCGCTTGGATCTCCTGCGCCACGATGCCGGGGTTGGGCAGGTAACCACGCACCACATCGCGATAGGTCAGCGTCACTTCAAGGTTCTCTTTGCCGGCCTCTTTCAACAATTCTCGGGCCTTCTCCGGGTTGTATTCGTGCCAGGGAACGTTGGGCGATGCGCCGACGGCGAAGCTGGTCGGCACAAAGCTGGTGGCGACGACCGAGCCGCGCGGATAGTAATCGTCCACGATGCGCTGGCGATCAATGCCGTAGGCGAACGCCAAGCGCACACGGTCATCGTCGAACGGCGGGATGGTGTTGTTGAAGCCGATGTAGAAGATATTGGCCGCTGGCACTTCGATGAGCTTCAGGTCGGCGTCTTTCTCGACTGTCTCGAAGTCGTCCGGCCCGACGTTCGACATGCCATCGGCGTTGCCGGACTGCAATTCGAGCAGGCGCTGCGCGGCTTCCTTCGACCAGCGCAGCACCGCGGTGGGCGTCTTGGCTTGCTCGCCCCAGTAATCGGCGAAGGCCTCGAAGGTGATGCTCTCGCCGCGCTTCCACTCCTTCACCTTATATGGGCCGGTGCCGACCGGGTTCTCGCTGATCTTGTTGCTGTCGCCGCCGGTTTCGTTCAGGTAATCGGCGTCGAGGATGGCGAACGAATCACCGGCGATCTTGTAGGGGAAGGCCGGATCGGGCGAGCACAAGGTGAACTTGACGGTCAACTCATCTACGGCCTCGATGGCTTTCATCGTGCCACCGTAGTCGCAGTTGGGCGCCTCGACCTTCATCATTGCGCTGGCTGCGGGAGCGGGTGCTTCGGTCGCCGCCGGTGCCTCAGTAGGGGCCGGTGCTTCAGTTGGCGCGGGTGCTTCGGTCGGCGCAGGGGCTGGCGCTTCCGTTGGCGCAGCCGGCGCGGCTGGGGCAGCCGGTGCAGCCGGCGCACAGGCTGCCAGCAACAGCGCGGTCACAGCCGCTGCGGACAGTGCGGGCAGAAAGCGGTTCTTCGTGTTCATCTTTCCTCCTTGCATAGCAAAAGCAGAAGAATCCACATGCTCAGGACGCGGCCGAACGAAGCGGCCACGCCTGCGCGAATATGAGAATGAGATTATAGGCCGCATAGCGCATCTGGATAAAATCGGTTTGCGTGCTCAACCAGCGTGTCGGTGCAGACTACACAGTGTTAAACCTACTGAGGTAGAACATCTTTGGCATGGCAAAGGTCTGGATTCCTTCGTTGTTGCGTGGCTTGACGGGCGGTCTGGCCGAAGTGCAGGCCGATGGGGTAACCGTGCGTCAAGTGATCGAGGATCTCGATCGGCGTTACCCAGGGATTGCAGCGCGGCTGATCGAAGCGGATCACGATCGCCTGAAGCCGAACCTGACGTTGGTGGTGGATGGTGTGAACAGCAAACAGGGGTTGCGCCATCCGGTGTCCGAGACGAGCGAGATTCACTTCGTTCCGGCGATGAGCGGCGGTAATCGGGTGGAGGAGGGGGGAGGGCATGTGGGCGCAACTTCGCAGCGTGCGTAAGATGCTTTTCGGCAAGGCCGAATCGGTTGCTGCGCCGGGTGCGGATCGCGCCCCAATCGTACCGCAGCCGCTACCAGTTGCTGAGTCGCCCAGTGCCGAGGAAACGACTGCACTTCCCGATCCCCATCGCGGCCGGGCGGTCGTGATGCTGATCCTGGCGATCGTCATCAGCGTCGCCGTCATCCTGCTGAGCGCGCGCTTCCGAGATGCGCTCCTCGCTTTTGGTCAACTTGGCCTGATCGGATTGTTCGTCCTGAGCGTGGTCGGCAATGCCACGGTGCTGATCCCCGCGCCGGTATTCGTCGTTGCCTGTGCAGCAGCGCCGATCTACGGCGTGCTCGCGACCGGCATCGTCTCTGGCATCGGATCGGCCGTGGGCGAAATGACCGGCTACATGGCCGGCTACGGCGGTACCGCTGTGTTACCGCAGGGCAAGATCTACCAGCGCATGCACAACCTCATGGAAAGGTTCGGGCCGCTGGTGATCTTCGTGTTGGCATTGTTGCCCAACCCGATGTTCGACGTAGGTGGCCTGATCGCCGGTATTCTCAAAATGCACCCCTTCGCCTTCTTCCTCGCTGCCGCTGCCGGAAAAGCCATTCGCCTAGCGCTGGTCGCGCTGGCGTGCAACGGCGGGTTGCCGCTGTTGACGCAATTCATTGATCCACATCAGGCGCCATGAAGCGGTATCATCATTCTCTGCGCCCTGATGATTGCACCACAATCCAAAACCCATCGCCTGTCCGATCCCATCGCTACTTGCGGCGACCGCGTCTATGTCATCTGTAATCAGCATGGCCTATTCCCCGATCCTGAAGGTGGCCATGTGCCCGGCGAGATGTGGGGCGTGTGGGATCACCCGATCAAGCTGCTCGACGGCTTTTGGTTCGGCGTCAGCGATGCACCACAAGGTGCGCTGCGCTGGTTGAGCGAGGCGACCGCGTGCCGCGCCTATCCCACGCATGTCGAGTTCGAATACTGCCTCGATGCGCTGACCATCGTCCGCCAAGACTTCGCGCCGGATGGCGTCGAGGGCCTGCTCGTCACGCTCACCGTTCGATCGGCCCAACCGTTCGACTTGTCGCTGCATGCGCTCTTTCGCTCGGACCTGCGATCGGCCTGGCTGGGCGAACGCGCCGGCATGCACGATGCCCAGGACCGCGCCGAACTGGTTGATGCTTCGGCGCGTTGTGTCTTCGCCGACGCGGCTAACCCATGGGTGTGCGTGGTGGGTGCCGATCTTGCGCCGAGCGCTACATTCACCGGCGATCTATGGGCTGCCGAGCGCACACAGGGCCAGGGCGTCTCGGCGCATTTCGTCTACCGGCTGCGTGCAGAGCCTGCGCAGGATGCCGGCGTCTATGCTCGAACCATTCGCTTCGCGATTGCCGGCTCGGCGGCATCGCGCGATGAAGCCCTGGCGACGCATCGCCGCCTGCTCACGCACCATGAAGCCCTGCGCGCAGCCAAACAGGCGCAGTGCAATGCCATCCTCGAAACCAGCCAACTCATCACGCCGGACACCACGTTGAACCAGGCGGCAGCTTGGTCGAAGCTGATCAACCAGATGTTCGTGCGTGAAGTGCCGAGCATCGGCCGCGGCGTGGGCGCCGGGCTGCCCGAGTATCCGTGGTGGTTTGGCATAGACCCGGCCTACGCGACGTTGCCGATGTTGCAAAGCGGTCAATTCGAGCTGGTGCGCGACACGCTACGCCTGCTCAAGTCACAGAGTGAGCGCCACAACCCCGGCGAGCCGGGCCGCGTCATCCATGAACTCAGCACCACCAACGTCGTGTTCAACGCCGGCAACATGGTCGAGACGCCTGCATTCACCCGCGCGGTGCATCAATACTGGCTATGGACGGGTGACGACGACTTCCTGCGCGAGATGTATCCCTTCTGTAGGGTTGGGTTGTTGGACTACGCGCTCGGTCGGCACGACCCTGATGGCGATCTGTGTCCCAGTGGGCGGAGCATCGTCGAGACGGTGGAGATGCATGCCGGCTTCGAGGCGATTGACGTTGCGGCGTATACCTGGGACGCGCTGGTTCGCCTCGCCGACATGGCGCGGATCGTCCACGCCCCCAGCGGCTCGCAGGACCTGTCGAATCTGGCCGACAAAGCGGCAGCGCTGGCCCGCTGCATTCGCGAGTCGTGGTGGCTGGAGGAAGAGGGGCTATTTGCCGACGTGCGCGCCAGCGTGCAAGAGGTGGAGCATACCCTCGCCGAGCTGGAGCAGAGGGCAAGCGAAGAGGAATGGCTGGAGCTGCGACAAGACCATTTTGTCGCAGCGCGTCAGCGCTTTGCGCCTTACCTGGCTCGCTACGCCGATGCGCCGCGCGACGTTGACCTGCCCTGGTTGCTCCGCCATTGGGTGACGTTGTGCCCACTCGAAGTGGGTCTGGCGACGCCGGAGCAGGCTCGACGCACCCTCGACCGGCTGCAGAGTGAGGAGTTCAGCAACGCCTGGGGCATGTATCTGCACCCCGACCGGCATGATGTGATGAGCATCAATACCGGCTTGTTGGCGTTAGCGGCTGCGCGCTACGGCTTTGCCGATCAGGCGCTGGTCATTGTGAACAAGCTGACGCGCGCGTTCTCCTATCGCACGCCCGGCGCAGTCAGCGAAGCGCTGCCCGGCGATTGGTGCTTCCTACAATTGTGGTCGAACCTGGGGCTGGTGTCGCCGGCGATTGAGTGCTTCCTTGGCATTCAGCCCTGCGCCGCCCAGCGCACCATCACGATCACGCCCAATCTGCCTGCCACGTGGGATTGGGCCGAGGTAAAGCGGCTGCGCGTCGGTGACGCGCACTTCGACATTCGCGTCGAACGCGCCGGCTCCGGTTATCACGTACAGGTGGCCGGCGATGACGGCTGGCAGATCAACCTGTCCCCCGAAGCGCGGCGCTGATGCCGGTCAGCCCCCCCTGCCGCTAAGCGATGCTCAAGATCAGCTCCAATAAACGCTATCTGGTTCACGAAGACGGCAAGCCCTTCTTCTACCTCGGCGACACCACTTGGGAGATCTTCCATCGCCTCAACCGCAGCGAGGCCGAGTGGTTCTTGCGTGACCGTGCCGCCAAGGGCTTTACTGTGATGCAGTCGGTCGTGTTGGCCGAGGAGGACGGCCTGAACGATCCTAATCCCTATGGCCACCGACCGCTGATTGACAACGATCCGACGCGCCCGAACGAAGCCTACTTCGAGCACGTGGATTACATCATCAACGTCATGGCGTCTCTGGGCATGTGGTGTGGCCTGTTGCCCACCTGGGGCGACAAGTGGAATGTGAAGTGGGGTGTCGGGCCGGAAATCTTCACGCCTGAAAATGCGCGCCTCTATGGTGAGTTCCTGGGCCGGCGCTACCGGGATAAGCCGATCATCTGGATCTTGGGCGGTGACCGGCCAATCGAGAAGCCGGAGCATCGCGACATCTTGAACGCCATGGCGGCCGGGCTGCGCGCCGGCGATGCAGGGCGTCATCTGATCACCTTTCACCCGGTGGGCGGGCGATCGTCGGCGGACGACTGGCACGCGGCCGACTGGCTCGACTTCAACATGTGCCAGAGCGGCCACGCGCGCAACACGCCGAACTGGCAGTGCATCGCGCGCGACTATGCGCTGACGCCGACCAAACCATGTATGGATGGTGAGCCGGCCTACGAAGACCATCCTGCCGCTTTCAACATCGAGAACGGCTATATCGAGGCTTACGACAATCGCAAGAGCCTGTACTGGGCGCTGTTCGCCGGCGCGCACGGCCATACCTACGGCTGTCACCCGATCTGGCAATTCTTCACCCTCGGCCGGCCCCCGAAGAGTTTCTGCCGTCACACCTGGCAAGAAGCAATGCACTTCCCTGGCTCGGGCCAGATGCAGCATGCCAGGCGACTGATCGAGAGCCGCCCGTTCCTCTCGCGCATTCCCGATCCATCGCTCATCGTCGGCGAGGCTGGCACAGGTGTCCATCACGTGCAGGCCACGCGCGATGTGGATGGCAGCTACGCTTTTGTGTATTGCCCAACGATAAAGCCGGTGACGGTGGATCTGAGCAAGTTGCGCGGCGAGATGCTGGATGTCCACTGGTACGACCCACGCACCGGCGCGGCTCATCGCGCCGGTCGCGTCAAGAACGACGGCCCGCGCGAGTTCACCCCGCCGCGCATCTGGCCGGATTGGGTGCTGGTGCTGGACGACGCCGGCGCCAAATATCCGACGCCGGACAGCACGCGCTACGACTGAACAGACAGTGTTGATCCATAGTCGCCCGAACGTTAAACCCGGTTAATTCTGCGTCGTGAGCGTGGTCAAACATTGCACTTGACCGCGTGTGTTGCATTTTGCCTGTCCGCGTGGGTATAAGTCTTGAAAGTTGAGGCCGAACTGCCTTGACGATGAATTACATCTGGAGCAAACAGGAGAAAGCGACGTGAATAGACGCAAGTTCTTGCTTACGCCCATCGCCGGTGCGCTGGCGGTGGCTTCGTTGAGTCTGATGCAACCCACAGCGACGGTTGCGCAGACGAAGATAGTCAACGTGTATTCGGCGCGGCACTACGGCGCGCTCGAGAAGGTCTTCGCCGAGTTTACGCGCGAGACCGGCATCCAAGTCCGCCTATCTAACGCCTCGACGCAAGCGCTGTTGGAACGGCTGCGCGCCGAGGGACCGCAGACGCCGGCCGATGTGTTCTTCGTGATTGATGTTGGGACGCTGCAGATCGCTGCCAAGGAAGGGCTGCTGCAGCCCATTCAGTCGGATGTGCTGAAGACGGTCATCCCGGCGGAGCTGCGCGATCCCGAAGGTCGCTGGTATGCGCTGTCGTTGCGCTATCGCACCCTGATGTACAACCCCGCCAAGGTCAAGCCGGAAGAACTTTCGACCTATGAGGCGCTGGCCGACCGGAAGTGGCGTGGCCGGTTGTGCATGCGCCCTGCGACGCACATTTACACCGTCTCGCTGGTCGCCAGCATGATTGCCAACAACGGCGAGCAGCAGACCGAGCGGGTGCTGCGTGGCTGGGTGGCCAATCGCCCGACCTTCATTGATAGCGACACGCGTATCCTGGAGACCATCGCCGCCGGCAAGTGCGATGTAGGCATCACCAATCATTACTACCTGGGAAACAAACTGAAGTCCGATCCCAACTTCCCGGTCAAGCTGTTCTGGGCCAATCAAGCCGATCGCGGCGTGCAGGTCAATTTCTCCGGCGCAGGCGTGACGGCCAACGCGCCCAACCGCGAGAACGCCATCAGGCTGCTTGAGTGGCTGGCCACACGCGGCCAAGATCCCGGCGTAGCCGGCCTGCCCGGCGGCAATAGCGAGTATCCGGCCAACCCTTCCGTCCAGCCGGCTGAGGTGCTGAAAGGATTCGGCACGTTCAAGGCTGACCTGGCCTCGCTACCGCAATACGGGCCCCTGCAAGCGCAGGCCATCAAGCTGCTCGAACGCGTTGGCTACAAGTAATCCTCCACCTCGTCGGCGCAGTCCTCTTCCAGGCAGGGTAGGCATGCAGCTTGACCCTGCCTGACGCCGTAAAATCATTTGCTCTGGAAGATTCGACTTGGAACGTGTAAGTGCACCTCCCCGGTTGGGGCGCGTCGCTATAGATAGCTGGGGACGACCGGCCTTCAACGCCGGTTCGTTAGCAGCAGCGCTCCCTGCCCTGTTGGTATTGTTGCCATTAATCGGACTGGCGCTGACCTGGCTGCGCCTGGATGGCGAAATCTGGTCTCACCTGTGGAGCACGCTGCTACCGGAGATGCTGCTGAACACAGTGCTTCTTATGCTCGGCGTCGGCGCAACGACGCTGGCAATCGGGGCGTCGTTGGCCTGGCTGGTGACAACATATGCCTTTCCCGGTGCGCGCCTACTCGAATGGCTGCTGGTGTTGCCCATCGCGATTCCCGGCTATATCCTGGGCTACGTCGCCATGTCGCTGTTCGACTACGCCGGGCCGTTTCAAACACAGCTGCGCGCCTGGTTCGGTCCAGATCTCGAGCTGCCGGAGTTTCGCTCGCTGCCCGGCGCGATCTTCGTGCTCAGCCTGACGCTTTACCCCTACGTGTATTTGCTGGCGCGAGCCGCGTTCCGGGATCAATCGGCCATGCAGCGCGACGCAGCGCGCGCCGCCGGCCTGGGCAACCGGGTGATCTTCTGGCGCGTGGCGCTGCCCTTGGCGCGGCCATCGCTGGCCGCCGGCGTAGCGCTGGTGCTGATGGAAACGCTCACCGACTTCGCCGTGGTGCGCTACTTCAACGTCGTCACACTCAGCGAAGGCGTCGTCCGGCTGTGGGTTGTGCAGATGGACCGCGACGCTGCCGTACAACTCGCGTCGCTGCTGATGTTGATCGCGCTGGGCGTTGTGCTGGCCGAGCGCCGGCTGCGCAGTCACGCGCGCTACTACCAGCTCGGCAGTCAATCGCGGCCCATCGCGCCGATTCGCCTGCACGGCTGGCGCGCTGTAGCAGCGCTCGTTGGCCCATTGGCGCTGTTGTTTGTGGCGTTTGGGTTGCCGGTTGCCCAGCTCGTGCAGTGGGCAATTGCCGAAGTGACGAGCGCTGAACCGGGCACGCTCGATGCAGTGTTCGGCCAGTATCTGTTCAACACGCTTACCCTCTCGCTGGGCGCAGCATTGATCGTCGTCGCTGTTGCGTTGGCGATGGCGTATGCCGTGCGCCCGCGCGGGTCACGTGCCGAAGCCCAGGCCGGGACGCGCTTCCTTGCCCGCCTGGCTACGCTTGGCTATGCCATGCCTGGCGCAGTGGTTGCGTTGGGCGTGTTGCTCTTGCTCGCGCCGCTGAACGAGACCGTGCTGGGCTGGACGGGCGGCGCGGTGCTGCTGAGCGCATCGGCATTTGGGTTGATGTATGCCTACCTGGTGCGCTTCCTGGCCATCGGCTTCAGCGGCGTTGAAGCCAGCCTGGAGAAGGTGACGCCGAACATGGAGATGGCGGCGCGCAGCTTAGGCGCTGCGCCGGCGCGCGTGCTGACCCGCATTCATTTGCCATTGGTGCGCACGGGCGTCCTAGCGGCATTGTTGCTCGTGTTCGTGGATACCCTGAAGGAGCTGCCGGTCACCATGTTCCTTCGTCCGTTCGGCATGGAGACCTTGTCGGTGTGGACGTATATGCTGGCCTCGGAGTCGGCCTGGCAAGCCGCGGCGTTGCCGGCGCTCACCATCGTGCTGGCCAGCGTCGGGCCGGCGTTGCTGCTCATTCACCTCTCGCGCGCTGGCGCGCACTCTGGAGAGGGAACGTATCTATGACGCCGGCGTTGCGCGTCCGAAATGTCTCTAAGCGCTTCACCGCCCAGGACGTGTACGCGGTTTACCAGGCGTCACTGGATGTTGAGCCGGGACAGATCGTCGTGCTGCTCGGCCCTAGCGGCTGCGGCAAAACTACGCTGTTGCGCTTGATCAACGGCTTGGAGACGCCGGAGCCCGATCCAGAGGCATCCATTGCCATCGGTGACCGCACCGTCTTTGGGCCGGGGGTGAACACGCCGCCGGAGAAGCGCCGCGTCGGGATGGTCTTTCAAGACTACGCGCTTTTCCCCCACATGACCGTGGCCGCCAACGTCGCTTTCGGGTTACACGGCGTAGACAAGGCAGAGGCGCTGGCACGGACGATGGCCGCGCTCGATCAGGTGCAGTTAGGCGATCTAGCTCAGCGCTACCCGCATGAGCTCTCCGGCGGGCAACAGCAGCGCGTCGCGCTGGCCCGTGCGCTTGCGCCCCAGCCGCAGTTGCTCTTGCTGGACGAGCCGTTCTCCAACCTCGACCATGCGCTGCGCGTCGCCTTGCGCGAGGAAGTGCGCGGCGTGCTGAAGCGCAGCGGCGTGGCTGCCCTGTTCGTCACGCATGACCGTGAGGAGGCGCTCAGCTTGGCCGACGCGCTGGCCGTGATGCAGCATGGGCGCATCGTGCAGACGGGGACGCCGCGCCAACTGTACGCCCACCCGGCTTCGCCGTTTGTGGCGCGCTTCCTCGGCGAGGCGAACTTCTTGCCGGCGCACGCTCATGGAGCGTATGCCGAATGCGTATTCGGTCGCGTGGCGCTAGAGTTGCCGGCGCAGGGCCGCGTGCAGTTGTTCATCCGCCCTGAAGCGTTAGAAGTGTTTACCGACCCAGAGGGACGCGCCTACGTCGCGCACGTCCTCTACTTTGGACACGACCAGTTGTTGTCGTTGTGTCTGGATGGCAATGAGCGCTTGCTTGCACGCACGGATGGTGTATCAGCATTGCCGGCCGGCACGCGCGTCAGCGTGCGCCTGCGCGGGCCGGTGCGGGCATTCGAGTGGCGAAGCGACGGGACGACAGAAACTTTGTAGTAGCAGTCAGGGAGAGCATTCGTGAACAAGCTGACTTATAGACTCACGTTACGCAGCCAGTGTGACGGGCTGCAGCTGGCGCAGGGCGTCAAAAGCTGATTGAACGGCGTGCAGATACAAATGCGATTTCAAGGCAAAATGATTCGACTTGGATTTACGCTTGAGCATCTCGAGCTTGATGAACGCACACAAACTGGCAAAGATGTGATTGGTCTGCGTCGTGACCGTGTGGGCAGGCGAGCGTTCGAGCGCGGCATTCTGCTTGAGCGACTTGTGGAAGGGTTCGATCGTCCATCGTTTTTGATAGAGCGAGGTGATCCCATCGTAGGTGAGCGTGGTGTCGCTGGTGACCAGAAACAATACGCCGGTAGAGCCATCTTTGTTTGTAAAGACTTGCTTGGCCAAAAGCAGCGGGAAGCTCACATCTTCCAGATACACTGGCCGCACCGTGTTTGGTTCGATCACGACTTCATCCACACGCACGTAGATGCCGTGCCGCTTGTCGTCCGCGCTGAGCGCCACCTTGCGATTGGCCTTGAGCGGCATGACAAACTCCTTCTTCAGCTTGTGTTTGACGAAATTCATGTTGTCGGCCGCGGCAAACCACACATCGTTGAGCACGTATTTGAAGGGAATCTGGTTGATCACCGCTTGTTGCAGCATCATGCGGTAATACTCATTCTTGGTGATCGGACTTCGGCGCTTGGTCTTGCCACTCTTCTTGTCCACATACTGCTCGGTCTTGGCGATCAAGCGAAACTCCACTGGCAACGACAGCCCCCGACTGGGCACGTGATACAGCGCCGTCATCAGGTTGATGCCTTTGAGCACCTCGCCGCTGGTGTGATCATAGTGCCAGCACACGATGTCGTTCTCGTCGCTGTAGGGTTTCTCGCTGATCGTGTCGTCCACGATCAGCACCCCATCCTCACTTTGAATCTGCCGCACAAATCGCTTCGTCACCTGCCACAACGCCGCCCCGCCGCGCTGTTGGCCGCTCAGCCAGCGGGTGATTTGGTCATGGCTGACGCTCCCTTCGACCACTTGACCCAACCCGGTTGCCGTGGCCTGTCCAAACGTGCACAACAGATAATCGCTATACAGGTCAAGCAAGTCTTGTGTCATGTCGCCATTCTATGGTCGCGCAGTCAGTTCGCGACTGCGTAACGTGAGTTATAGACACACTTTGCTGATCGGTGATGTGCTGGCGGTGGCCATTTTCGTCGTCTCTGGCCAGTACTTCCACAATATGACTGCGATGGCCAACGCTGCGCTTCGCGCGCTCGAACAGATCGCAGCGATCGGCCTGCCGTTCGTGTTGTTAGCGTGGCTGTTGGGCGCATATCCAGCGCACCGCCCGGCAACGTGGGCGAAAGTAGGACGCCTCTTGCTGCGCTCGGCGCTGGCGTTCCTCTACGCCGCGCCGGCCGGCCTGTTCATCCGCGCCTGGTTGCTCGGCCAACCGACCGTACTGCTAGCCTTCGCCAGCATGGCGCTGCTCTTCAGCGCGATGTTCGTCCTGGGTTGGCGCGTCATCTTCGCCGTTGTGGGCGTGGCGCTATACAAACGGCAGCCGCAGCGACGGAAGGAGCAGATGGCGTGACGCCGATGATTTCCGCGCATGTCCTGATGAAGCGCCTGGCCGGCGCAGATCCGCCGGTGGTGGTTGACGTTCGGGACCCAGAGGCATATGCTGCCGGCCACGTGCCCGGCGCAATCAACATCCCGCTGGCCGAGCTGGAGGACCGACTGAGCGAGCTATCGGCTGCTGCGCTGGTCGTCACATATTGCGAAATGGAGCACCGCGGCCAGTCGCTAGGGGAACGCGCAGCAACCTTGTTGCGCAAGCGAGGGTTCAACGCCAGCGCCCTGGACGGCGGGTTGCCGGCGTGGCAGCAAGCCGACACTTCGGTGTTGGCCAACACTGCTGCTGGTGCGATGCAGCACATGAATGAAGACCACCGCAACAACTTGCTGGACTACGCGCGCGGGCTGGCCGGTCTCGACTGGGCCGAGGACGCCGAGATAATCGCCCTCGACCGCTATGGCTTCGACCTGCGCGTCACCGGCCAGGGCAAGCAGGCGACGGCGCGCATTGCCTTCGACCCGCCGCTGACCGAGCCCGGCCAACTGCGCCCGGCAGTCGTCAAGCTGGCCAAGCTGGCCCGACAGAAGCTGGCTGAATAAGCGGCGCGCCGGATCAGAAAGCGTTATCCTTTTCGCAGCTATGAATGACGCAGTGCACGTCTTGCTGAACATCATCTGTGAGCGTCGCAGCTACGCGCTCAAGGAGCTTTCACCCGAGCCGGTCAACATCGACGATGTGAAGTTGATGCTGGAAGCCGCGCGCTGGGCGCCGACGCATGGTATGACCGAGCCGTGGCGCTTCTGCGTGTTTGCCGGGGAGTCGCGAGCGGCGCTTGGCGAGTGTTTTGCCGAAGCCTATCGCCTGCTTACCCCGCCGGAGAAGTACGATCCAAAGGCGGAACAAGCCCAGCGCGAACGCCCGTTTGCCGCGCCGGTCTGGATCAGCTTGGGCATGCTGCGCACCGGCAAAGACAAGATGCCGGAGTGGGAAGACCTGGCATCGGTCGCGATCGCCGCGCAGCATATCCACTTGATGGCGCACAGCATGGGCTACGCGTGTAAGTGGACGAGCGGCGAGATCGTGCGCCATGAGTGCGTGCTCGACCTGGTTGGACTGAAACCGCCTTCGAAGCTGCTCGGCTTCTTGTTCGTGGGCCGGCCGGCAAGCGGCGTCGTCCCGCAGGCCGGTCGCTCGCCTATCGAAGACAAAGTGATCTGGCGCGTGTGAGCCTGCGCCGGAACTTTACGCTATGAGCGTTTGGATCGCGTCGCGCAAGATGCCGACGCTGCGGTGCTCAAGGCTGATGTGGCACAGCTCAAGACGGATGTCGCAGGACTAGGGTGATTCCCTGGAGCCGAAGTATTGTGAGCGGCCGTTTGTCTACTTTCGTCGCATCGTGCACAAGCCGAAATTCTTGACTGACAGCGAACTCGACGACTGCAAGGGACTTTGCGCCACACTCGACTGTCTGAGAAGATCCCTGGCGTGACTGTCATGCCTGTTACGGTGGGTGAGCGATTGACTGTGCAAGCAGGTCATTGCCTGGGCTGCAACCGATCAATCCTTTGCTCATTACCCAGAAAAGGAAGCCGTGCAGGTATCAAGGCGTGCTTGGCACGCTGGGGTCATGCGCCCCCGTCACGCTGATCACTGCGTTCACACTGGGCGCTGAGTGTAGCTGGCGCAGGCTGCAGCTGTATCGTCATGAGCATGACTTGCCGCTTAATCTCGGCTTGAAAGCCTTTCTCAAGGCCGCCTGATTTGTGACCACGCCTCGCCTAAATAAGCGCTTCATTTGTGTCAACGACTCTAAGCGCTGCTTCGCCGAAGTCGGCCTGGCTACCTGTTCGCTGATTGTGCTGTGCATGGCTTACCGGATAGCACATGCAGATTTGGCCACGTTAGCCCGGATGCTGGCCGCAACGCTTTTAATCGCTCGCGCAATCCGCTTGTAGAGCCGCGCGCCGGGTTGCAGACATGAAGCACATGGCTCCATTAACCCGCATCAACCTCGGGCATTTCGTCCCACAAGTTGTAGCCTATCTCCGGCGCAACGTTCGCCGTGAACAGCTGGGGATTCCTTGCACGATCGAACTCCATACACTCCTGAGTGATGAGCAGGCCTGCGCTGCCTGCTCGTCAGAACTTCGTAAGACTGCTGAGGTGTATTGGACTATGAATGACCTGATAAAGATGAAATGCGCATCTCTTGTGAGCGCGCTTGTGACGATTGCCTTCTTGGTTAGCTGCGCCGTGCCCACGCCTGCGGCACCTGCTGCCCCGGCAGCAACTGAAGCGCCGCCAGCTGCCACCGAAGCGCCAGCCACTCCCACTTCTGCACCTTCTGCAACTGAGGCGCCTAAGGCTGCGCAGGCCATGAACGACATTGTGGACACGGCCGTCGCCGCTGACCGCTTCAAGACGCTGGTGGCCGCCGTGCAAGCGGCCGGCTTAGTGGATACGCTGAAGGGCGCCGGCCCGTTCACTGTCTTCGCGCCGACCGACGACGCATTCGCGCAGCTTGGCCAGGCGACGCTAGATGACCTGCTCAAGCCGGAGAACAAAGAGAAGCTGGCTGCCATTCTGGCCTACCACGTCGTGCCCGGCAAGGTGATGGCTGCCGATGTGGTCAAGCTGACTGAAGCCGAGACCGTGCAGGGCAGCAAGATCGCCATCAAGGTAGAAGGCGACATGGTGATGATCAACGACGCCAAAGTAGTGCAGGCCGACATCGAGACCAGCAACGGCGTGATCCATGTGATTGACAAGGTTATCTTACCGCCTGCGGCTGCCGTTCAGCCGGCGGCCACCACGCCGATCCTTGTCAAAGATGCCCAAGGCAACGATGTCGAGATCAAGGATGCTTCGCGCATCGTGTCGCTAGGCGGACCGGTGACCGAGATCGTGTTTGCGTTGGGCGCAGGCGATCAGGTTGTCGGGGTGGATACCAGCAGCACGTATCCGCAGGAGAAGGTGGAGGCGTTGCCGAAAGTGGGTTATCAACGCCGGCTGGCTGCTGAAGGCGTGCTCTCACTCAAGCCAACGCTTGTCCTGGCGACGGATGAAGCCGGCCCGCCTGAGGCCATCCAGCAACTACGCGACAGTGGCGTGACGGTGTTGATTGTGAAAGATGAGGACACCGTCGCGGGCGCCAAGGCCAAGATCCTCACCTTCGGCAAGGCACTGGGCAAGGACGAAGCGGCAGCGGCGCTGGTGAAGGAACTTGACGCCGACCTGGAGAAAGCCGGCGAGTTGCTCAAGCGAGTGAAGATCAAGCCGAAGGTCATGTTCATCTACGCGCGCGGCGCGGGCACGGCGCAAGTCGCAGGCTTGAAGACCGGCGCGCACACCATGATTGAGCTGGCCGGCGGTGAGAACGCTGTCACCGGCTACGAAAACTACAAGCCACTCACTGCCGAGGCCGCGGTTGCAGCCGCCCCGGACGTCATCTTGATGTTGACCCGTGGGTTGCAAAGTGTAGGCGGCATCGAGGGGCTGCTGAAAGAGCCAGGTATCGCCCAGACGCCGGCCGGCCAGAATAAGCGCGTCGTTGACATGGATGATGAGTACCTGCTTGCGTTCGGCCCGCGGCTGGGCAAAGCAGTGATTGACCTGATCTATCTTCTCAACCCGGAATTGAAGCAATAACCTCAGGGCTTGAATAGCTATCCCTTCTCTCCCTGACCTGCTTGACCTCCTTGAACAGGGGAGGGGCGCGCCGGCACTGCAATCGTTCGAGTTGCCGGCGCGCCCTAGACCCAATTGTCGCCATGGTCACCCGCCCAGCTGATTCTCAGCATGAAGTGCGCCGCATTAGGCTAGGTCTGAGATTACCTACTTGGCCTAGTATGACGAGTGCTACCCGGAGGCGTAGTGCACTCGTCGCGCTTGCTGTCCTGCTTTTTGTCGTGGTGCTCGCCTCGATCGGCATTGGGGCAGTAGGCATTACGCCGTCGCAGGCGCTCGCTATCCTCGCCTACCAGATCAACCTGCCGTTGCCGCCAACGCTGGTCGTGCCCTTTGAGCAGCAGCAAGCCGCAGTGTTAGTAGCCATCCGCATCCCGCGCGTACTGATGGGGGCGATGATCGGCGCAGCGCTCGCGGTCTCCGGCGCAGCTATGCAGGGCATGTTTCGCAATCCGCTGGCCGATCCAGGTCTAATCGGCGTGAGCAGCGGCGCGGCGTTGGCCGCTGTTGCAACGATCGTGCTCGGTGTGAGCTTCGCCGATACGCTCTACAAGCAACTGGGTCCGTTCACTTTGCCGGTGGCTGCCTTTGTCGGCGCAGTGGGCGCCACGGTCATCATCTACCGCCTGGCGAACGTGAACGGCAGGACGATAGTGGCAACGATGCTGCTGGCCGGCATCGCGATGAATGCCCTCCTTGGAGCAGGCACTGGTTTCCTCACTTTCATCGCGACCGATGCTCAACTGCGTAACATCACATTCTGGACTCTGGGCAGCATTGGCGGGGCAACCTGGCGCAGCGTCGCAGCTATCGCGCCCTTCGCGTTTGTCGCCATCATGCTTATGCCGCGGCTGGCGCGCGCGCTCAACGCCATGGCGCTGGGCGAGGCTGAGGCGCGTTACCTGGGCTTCGACGTGGAGCGCACAAAACGCTGGGTCGTTATGCTCGTCTCGCTAGCGGTCGGCGCGGCGGTAGCACTGGCCGGCATCATCGGTTTCATCGGCTTGATCGTGCCGCACCTGCTGCGCTTGCTGATGGGTCCCGATCATCGCGGTGTGTTGCCAGGAGCAGCGTTGTTAGGCGCAACGCTGTTGTTGGCCGCCGATTTGATCGCACGCACGATCGTCGCGCCTGCCGAGCTGCCCATCGGCATCGTCACAGCGACGCTAGGCGCGCCATTCTTCCTGTGGCTGCTCCTGCGCGATCGCAGGCGGAGCGTGCTATGACGTCGAAAGCATCAGCTTACTGCGCCTGCAGCATCTCTGTCCGTAGAGGTGATCGCTGGGCGCTGCAGGATGTCTCAATGGAGATCGTCCCAGGTGCGGTGGTGGGCGTGCTCGGCCCGAATGGCGCCGGCAAGAGCACGTTGTTGGCAGCGCTGGCGGGCGACCTTTCGCCCGCTTCCGGGGATGTGCGACTGGATGGCAAGCCGCTACGGTCATGGCGGCCCATCGAACTCGCCAAGCGGCGCGCCGTGCTGCTGCAGGATTCGTTTCTCAACTTCCCTTTCGCTGTGATTGACGTTGTGCTCATGGGACGCATGCCGCATTGCGGCGGGGTTGAGCGGCCAGTGGATTATGAGATTGCCCGGCATGCGATGCGCATGGTGGAAGCCGATCATTTGGCAGAGCGGATTTACACGTCGCTTTCGGGCGGCGAACGCCAGCGGGTGCAGATGGCGCGTGCGTTGGCGCAAGTGCTAGGCGACGCCGGTGGTCCTGAAGACGATGCAGTGCGCTATCTGTTGCTCGACGAGCCGGTCAACAGCCTCGACATTGCCCATCAGCACATTGCGCTAGCGGTCGCCCGCTCTTTGGCGCGCCAGGGCATGGGCATCTTTGCCATCCTGCACGACTTGAACCTGGCCGCTCAATACGCTGACTACCTCGTCGTATTACAGCGCGGCAAAGTGGTCGCCAGCGGTCCGCCGAGCGCCGTGCTGAACGAGTTGTTGCTCCAACGCGTGTTCGACATGCGCGCGCAAGTCTTGCCGCATCCGGCATTCGACTGTCCGCTGGTTGCGCCGGTATCGCCGTTGAGCCAGCCGGCACCGATGGAGTGAAGCTGTGAATGAGAACCATGGAAATGAAAGTTGCTTTCGGCTGCTTGCGACGAACGCGCCGGGCTGGTGCGTGTTCGAAGCGCCTAACGGCCAGATTCAACTCGATTTCGGCATGCTGGCGCTGGTGATGACGCGAGATGACTTCGACCAGTTCACCGCGCTGCTGCGCGATGCCCTCGTCGAGTTGGTGCGCAGTGCAGGGCAGGTCGTAGTGCTGGCCAAACAGAGCGCTGCACGCCAGACGTTGCTGATTCATGAGCACGCCGTGATCGCCGTGTACTTCGACGGCACACTGTTCTGCCTTGGCGAAGGCGCGTTCAACCTGTTGTTCGACCTGTGTGCAGAAGCTCTGGGGGCGATGAGCGCCTCGGCCGATACCCCTACCAGCTCGGCGCTCGTTTCGCGGTGGGTGCACGACTGGTCGCTGAACTAAGCAATGTCCACGAACGACATAGAAAGAATCGGTGTCTTCTTCGGCAGCTCGACCGGCAACACTAAAGAGGCGCTGGGGCTGCTGCCGCCGGAACTCGGCGCAGCACCGACGCAGCACGGCTTCTCAATGAATTAATGAGGCGCCTTCGATTGTCAAGGCGGTGTGAATGCGTTCGGCTAATGCGGTCTCGCTTTGGGCACTGGCGCGGCTTCCACGAAGACGATTCGTGCCAGCGCCGCGCCAACGACGTGTTCACGCGTCGAGCGGTCACGCTCGATCTGCACCTTGATCGAATCGCCAAACGGAATGCGGGTGACCGAAGCCAGGTATACGCCGGGCATCAGCTCCAGCTCGGCCAGGTAGCGCAGCATCTCTCCATTGCTCGACAGCACGTAACTCACGACTGCAGGTTGGTCTGACGGCCATTCGCTCAGCGGCACAGCTTGGGGCAACTGAAAGCGTCCATCGCGCGCAGGGATGGGCAGGCCGTGCGGACATCGCAGCGGTCGGCCAATCTGCGCATACATCCGCTCGATCAACGCGTCATCCATACGTAGCGCACCAGCCGCGGCCGGGCGCACCTCATCCCACCGGTAGTCGAATTCGCGCACCAGATACGCCTCGAAGATCTCCTGCTTGCGCAGCGCATAGAGCGCGATCCTCAGCCCGGCATCGGTCAAGCGTAGCCCACACGCGCCGTCGCGCTCCAGATAACCGCGCCGCACCAGCCGTTGCACGCGCCGCGAAACGGCCGGTGGACTGACGCCTAGCTGTTCGCCTAACTTACCCAGCGTGACGCGTTTGTCTTCTAGCGACTGCAGCAGCACCTCTTTCAGCAACATTTGCGTTGCATGTGACGCTGCGGAAGGCCCATCAGTGCCCGGCATCCAAGGCCGGTAATGTAACGACGATGTCGCAAGGCGTAAAGCGCCGTGCATCAATTCCTGGCGTAACTCCGAATTCAACGAAAAGTTGACAGGCCTGCCAACCATCCGTTTTACTTTTGGCAACTCGAATTTTCGTAGGCTTGAAAACCCGCTTGCTCGACCCGCAAAGCCCTGCTTGAACACCCGGTATTGATGTGCATCGGGCATCTTCCTATAGTGACCGCATGTTCCAGTTTCGCCGGTACTTTCCGCCTTTTCTTGCCGCAACGATGGCTTTGACATTGACGATCGCCGGATGCACTGCGCCGCCGGTTGTTGCCCCCACCGTGCCCCCCTCAGCACCCAACAAATCGGCCGATCTGAGTGGCATCAAGTCTTACTTGCTCGAGAAGACTGGCCAGCTCAGGCAGGCGACCAGAGCGCTCAAAGAGACCAGCGATCGTTACTATGCGCTAGCGAAGGAGGCCAACTTCGACTACACCGTGCTGTTTGCCACGCAGAAAGATGAGGTGATCGGGCTGATCCAAACCGCGCGTGAGCAGTGGATGGTCGCCTCGCCGCTGTATGAGCAAATGGAAGGCATCGTTGCCGGCACACCGTCGCTGGCCGAATTTGACGTGATCATGGATGCCGGCGCGAGCAAAGAGGAAGACCCACAAGACCCGGCGCCGATTGACGTGACGCTGCCCGATGGGCGCGTACTAGAAAAGCCGGGCAACCTGTTCGGCGTCACTGAGAGCACGTTGTGGGGCACGTTCGAAGCTTTCCGCAGCCCCGGCCAGTTCGACTTCAACGGTGACGGTCAAATTGCGTTTGGCGAGTCGCTGCCCGACGCGAACGTGCTCAAAGGTGGCGTGGACGCGCTGGATGAGCAAGCCGGCAAGCTGGCCGAGGCAGCGCGCGCGTGGACACCGACCGAGTCCGACGCCTTTACCGCGCTGGTGGTGATGGTGCCGACGATGAGCGAATACTTCGACTCGTGGAAGAACTCGCGCTTCGTCTCTGGCGAGGCCAGCACCCAGCGCGACTTCGTGGCAATCTCTCGCCTGGCCGACATCCAGGACATCCTGAGCAGTTTGCTCGTCGTGCACGAGAACATCAGCCCGATGATCCGCAGCGTGGACGCAGCGCAGGACGATGCCGTTCGGCGTGGCCTGAGCGACCTCAAGGCGTTCGTCGCCGATGTGCACAAGCAAGAGATCGGCGGCAAGCGCTTCAAGCCCGAAGAAGCTGACGTGCTCGGCAAGGAGGCGCAAGACCGCGCCGATGCGATCACTGGACAGATCGCGCAAATGGCCGCGCGTCTGGGCGTCAAGATCGAGCAGTGACTTGCCATGCAGTTTAGAAGCGTCGCGCGCACATTCGCCTGCATCGTCCGGGCGAGTGCTGCAGGCGGACTCGCGATCGTGTTTGCGCTATCCAGCGCGAGCGCACAGGCGGCACAATCCCGCCCACCAGCAGATGTCGCAGAGGACATTCGCAGCGCGCTGGTCACCGCGCAGATCGAGCCGGATCGCGAAGCGGCCGCTGCACGAGTTCAGGAGGCGCGTACAGCCTACCTGCGCAACCTGGCGCCCGTGGTCGCTGCTCATGCGCCAGCTCCGGACGCGTTCATCATGCGATGCTTCGACGGTGCCATCGAGGCGCTACGCAGCGATCATTTGGCCCGCTACGCGCAGGCGCGCGCCGGCATCTGGACGGCGCTCCTGGAAGCCAGCTACCACATTACCCTGGACGCTGTAAGCGAAGGGGACATAGAGACAGCGCGACTGTGGCTGCCGCTGCGCGAGTTCCGGCGCTCAACCCGATTCGCCCGGCCCGGTGCCGAGGCGACGCTCGCACTGGAGGACTTGGCACGCGGCACGATCACTCCGGAAGCCGCGATCCAGGCTGTGAACGCCGACCTGCTCGACACCTATCAAGCCCGCATGGCTGCAGCGTTGAACGATCTTGCGAATGCACACGAGCGCGGCTTCGTCGTGCGGCAGGCTGAGCTGGCTGCGTTGGCGGCCGGCTACTTCGACATCTTGGCGCCTGCCTACCGCGAACAGCGCGGCGAGGCGTCGCTGGCCGATGCGCGGGCGGCGTTCGCGGCGCTGAACCGGACGGCGTTGGAGGACCGCGAGGTCGCGCCGACGATGCAGCGCATTCAGGCGGCGTTGCGCGGCTTTCGCGCCGCCCCGCTCTCGCCCGCCGAGAAGACGCGCCGCGCCGGCCAGATGATGCGCTACCTCAAGCTCGTGCCTATCGAATACGGGCGCGGCATTCGTAATGGAGAGGTTGCAGTTGATCTGGAGATTCGCGAGGCGGCTACTTTCCACGAGGGTGCGCTGGCAGCCTTCAACGACCTGCGCGATACGCTGGAGGCGCGCGATGCAATGCGCACCGAGCAGGCCAGCGCATTGCTCGAACGTATCGGCCAGGCTGTCGCCAGCGCCGGCATGCATCGTGTGACGACTTCGCCCGACGTGCTGCGTGCTGACAGCGATCGGCTCATCGCCTTGCTCGGCGAGGTGGTGCCGCCGGAGTGGTTGAAACAGGATGCCGCCGCCGACTTCGACGTGGTAGCGACGGCGCTCGATCAGATGGAGCAAGCGGTGAAGCAGAGCGAGTATGCGCTGGCCGAATCGGCGCGCGTCGAAGCCTACGCCATCCTCGAGAGCGGCCCGGAGGCGCGCATCGCGGCGTTTGCGCCGCACCTGAAGACGCCCATCGAAGGTCTGTTCTGGTTCGGCTATGAAGGTGGCGAAGGGCTGGCCGCGCTGTTGCAGCGCAAAGCGTCGCCAGCAGAAGTGCGCGCTGCGCGTCGCCAGCTCGACGCGCAGCTCCGACAGGCGCAGGAAGCCCTGCGCGGAAACAACTCGCCGATGGCCATCGCGCTGAACAGCGGCATCATCGTCCTGCGCGAGGGACTAGAGGCAGTGCTCATCCTGGCTGCGCTGATGGCCAGCTTTCGCACAGCGGCCAACCGTCACCTGCGCCGGCCGATGTGGGCTGGCACGGCGCTGGCCGTCATCGCCTCGGTCGCCACATGGCTGATCTTGCGCAGCACACTCTCGCTCTTCGCCAGCTTCGGCGAAAAGCTAGAAGCGGTTGTCTCGCTGGTTGCGATCGGCGTCTTGATGCTGATTACCAACTGGTTCTTTCACGACGTGTACTGGACAGGATGGATGGCTAACTTTCACAAGCAAAAGCAGCACATCGTCAAGGGCAGCACGCAGCAGTTCGCCGGATTGCTGCTGCTGGGGTTTGCCAGCGTGTATCGCGAGGGTTTCGAGACGGCGCTGTTTTTGCAGGCGCTCACGTTGGAGGGCGGGCCGGCGGTCGTGCTTGCCGGCGCAGGCGTCGGTCTGTTGTGCGTCGCGCTGATCGGGGTGGCCATGTTCGCGCTACAGGTGCGCTTGCCGGTGATGAAGATGCTGATCATCACCGGCGTGATGATCGGCTTCGTGCTGCTGGTAATGGTGGGCAACACTGTGCACATCATGCAGGTGGTCGGTTGGTTGCCGCTCACGCCGATCCGCTGGCTGCCACTGCCCTATTGGTTCGGCATCTGGTTCGGCACATATGCCACGGTGGAGGGGCTGACCTTGCAAGCCGCGGCGGCAGTTTTCGTGATCGGCAGCTTCTTCTTGGCGCGACATCTACAGATGCGCAGGGCGTTCGCGCCGGCGCGGCCGGCCTCTGCTTCCTAAACCGATGTGAGTAACGAAGGCAGCGCCCTCTCATCGCTCGCACAGGAGAGGTTCGTATAGTGTGAGTATGTCAACGGATGCCAACTCTCCTCTCGCCGAAGACGTCAAGCGCGGCGACCGCCTCTTCACCGGCTCGGTGATCTTCGTCTCGGCGCGCTGCACGCTGCAGTACATCCTGCTGCCGTTCGTGCTGCCACTGGTCGGCATCGGCGCGAGCTGGTCGGCCGGCATCAGTGCCGTGATTGACATCGTTGCCTTGGCGACCATCGCCTACAACGTGCGGCGGTTGTGGCACACCTCGTGGCGCTGGCGCTACATCGGCCTGGCCGCCACGATGGTGGGCATCATCGCCTTCATGCTCTACCAGGACGCACACCTGCTGCTCGGCCTGAGGGCGACTTAAACGACGCCCGAAACTGTAACCAGGAGACAAACGATGATCACAACTGCTAACCGCATCTTCGTCAACCCGCACTACGCCGAGGCATTCGAGGAGAACTTCCGTAACCGCGCCAAGCTCGTGGACAAGATGCCCGGCTTCATCCGCAACCTGCTGTTGCGGCCGGCCAAGCCTGGAGATCCGTATGTCGTGCTGACCTTCTGGGAGAGCCGCGCCCACTTCGAGGCCTGGGTGCGCTCTCCGGAGTTCGCACAAGGACACGCCCGCAGCGGCACGCTGCCGAAAGAAGCCTTCAACGCGCCCAATCAGTTGGAGCTACATGAGGTTGTGCTCGATTCCAGCCAGCCCGACCTGCCGGCTGAGCCGCGCGGGTAGCCGTTCCAATTCGGGCACCGGGCACTGCGCTGCGCATAGCCTCTGACGAGGCCAGGCCGGCTTTGCGCCGGCTCGCCACTGCCCGTGCGGAGTGAACCCATCACGCCTGGAGCCGGAGGATGCTTGCCGAATTGGCTACAATTCCGCCTGCATGCACACCTTCCAAGACCTCATCCTCGCGTTGCAGGCATTTTGGGCGTCCAAAGGCTGTTTGATCTGGCAGCCTTACAACCAGGTCGTCGGCGCAGGCACGATGAACCCGGCCACCTTCCTGCGCGTGCTCGGCCCCGAGCCGTGGAACGTGGCGTATGTGGAGCCATCGGTGCGGCCGGATGACGGCCGCTTCGGCCAGAACCCGAACCGCCTCTACACCCATACCCAGTTTCAAGTCATCCTGAAGCCGTCGCCGGAACGCTCGCAGGAGCTGTATCTCGAAAGCCTGCGCGCCATCGGCGTAGACCTGGCGCGCCACGACGTGCGTTTCGTCGAGGACAACTGGGCCCAGCCGGCCATCGGCGCATGGGGCCTGGGCTGGGAAGTCTGGCTGGACGGCCTGGAGATCACCCAATACACCTACTTTCAGCAAGTCGGCGGCATCACGCTCGACCCGGTGTGCCTGGAGATCACCTACGGCCTGGAGCGCATCGCCATGGCGCAGCAGGGCGTGCGCAACGTGTTCGACCTCAAGTGGAGCGCCGACCGCACCTACGGCGACGTGAAGCTGACCGATGAACAGGAGCGCAGCGCATATGCGTTCCAGCACGCCGACGTGGGTGTGCTGCACACGCTGTTCAACATCTACGAGCGCGAGTGCGAGCACGCGATTGAGCAGGGGCTGGTGTTGCCGGCGCACGACTACGTGTTGCAATGTTCCAACACCTTCAACCTGCTCGACACCCGCGGCGCCATCGGCGTGACCGAGCGCCAGCGCTACCTCGGCCGCATGCGCGACCTAGCGCGTGAGGTGGCGCTCAAATATGTTGCGCAACGGGAGAAGCTGGGCTTTCCCTGGCTCGTTGCTGAGGACAAGGAGACGATGAGAAGGGGGGACAACGGGACAAGGGGACAGGAGGAGGTGAGCATCTCCTGGTCTCCCCGTCCCCTGGTCTCCCCGTCCACGTTGCTGCTCGAACTCGGCACGGAAGAGCTGCCCGCCGGCGACGTGCCCGTGTGCCAGGAGCAGCTCGGCCGCTACGTCGTCGAGGCGCTGGACGCGGCGCGCATCGCACACGGCGAAGCCATGCTGATCGGCACGCCGCGCCGCACGGCTGTGTTGGTGAGGGATGTTGCGCCCGTGCAGCGCGACATTGATGAGATGGTTAAAGGCCCGCCGGCCAAGGCCGCCTTCGACAAGGACGGGAATCCCACCCAGGCCGCCATTGGCTTCGCCAGACGCTTTAATTTGGACGCGCGCGAATTGGTCGTGCAAGAGGATGCCGGCGGCGCGTATGTGTATGCGCGCAAACGCGAGGCCGGCCGCCCCACGATCGAGGTGCTGGCGCGTGTGTTGCCGCAGGCGCTCGGCAAGATCGCCTTCGAGAAGACCATGCGCTGGAACGCCAGTAACGTCGCCTTTTCGCGCCCGATCAACTGGATCGTCGCCTTGCTGGGCAATCAGGTCATCCCGTTCGCGTTTGCCGGCGTGCAAAGCGGCAACCTCAGCTTCGGCCCGCGCGGTGAAGGCTCGCCGCCGTTCACCGTAGCACACGCCGACCACTACCCGGCACTCCTCGCCCAGCACCATATCATCGGCGACCGCGCGGCACGCAGGGCCGAGATTGCCCGCCAGGTCGAGGCCGCAGCAGACGGCGTCGGTGGGCGCGTTGCCCACGACGATGACCTGCTCGACGAAGTGACCGACCTGGTCGAACAGCCGACGGCCGTGCTCTGCACATTCGAAGAGGAATTCCTCGCGCTGCCCTCGGCTGTGCTGACCGCGGTGATGCGCAAGAAGCAGCGCTACTTCACCGTGCTGCGCGCCGATGGCGAGGCGCTGTTGCCCTACTTCGTCACCGTTCGCAACGGCAGCGATGCGCACCTCGACGAAGTGCGCAAGGGCAACGAGGATGTGGTGCGCGCCCGCTTCGCCGACGCCGCCTACTTCTTCCGCCAAGACCTCAGCAAGCCGCTCGAGGCCTACCTACCGCGCCTCGACACGATCACGTTCCAGGCCAAGCTCGGCTCGATGCTGGACAAGACCCGGCGCATCGAGGCACTCGTGGTGCCGCTTGGAGCGCAGTTGGGCGTGGGGAGTCGGGAGCTAGAGATTGCCCGAAAGGCCGCGCGGTTGTGCAAGGCCGACCTCGCCACCAGCATGGTGGTCGAGATCACGGCGCTGCAGGGCGTGATGGGGCGCGAGTATCACCGGCGCACCAGCGACGATGAAGACAAAGACGCCGTGGCCGAGGCGATCTTCGAGCACTACCTGCCGCGCTTCGCCGGTGATGCCACGCCGAAGACCGCCGCCGGCCTGGTCGTCTCGCTGGCCGACAAGCTCGATAGCATCGCCGGCCTGTTTGCCGTCGGGCTGGCACCGAAGGGCAGCGCCGACCCATTTGCGCTGCGCCGCGCTGCGATCGGCGTGGTGCAGAATCTGATCGCCGGCGGTCAGTCTTTCTCCCTGCGCGCCGGCCTGCAGAGCGCGCTTACGCACCTGCCCGTAGCTGCAAGCGCCGAAGTCCTGGATGCCGCGCATCGCTTCATCCTCGACCGCGAGCGCCAACAATTCCTCGACGAGGGCTATCGCCACGATGCAGTCGAAGCGATCGTGGCCGCCGCCGGCGACGACCCGGCGCGCGCCAGGCGCTTCCTCGTGCAATTGAGCGAGGCGATGGCACGCGCGGACTGGCCGGCGACGCTGGACGCATACGCACGCTGCGCCCGCATCGTCAGAACCCAGGCGCGTGCGCCGAGCGACATCGCCGAGGATCCGGAGCCGGCCGCGCGAGCGTTGGCGCAGGCTGTGGCGCGCCTCGAAAAGCCCGCGGACGCCCAATCGCTGATCTCTAATCTCCAATCTCTCGTCGTCCCGATCACCCGCTTCTTCGATGAAGTGCTGGTGATGGCCGAGGATCCTGGCCTGCGCGCAGCGCGATTGGCCCTGTTGCAGCGCATCGTGGCGCAGGCCGACGGCATCGCCGACTTGAGCAAATTGGAAGGCTTCTGAGCATCGCCCCCGACATCCTCGACACCCCCGATATCATCTGATACGAGCCGATAACTGATGACTATGACCGACTCAGCGCACGATTCCGAACAAGAGCGGCTGAACTCCTGGCTGAAGAACCGTCACGAGCAGCAATTCCGCGAGAGCATGATCCAGGGCGCGCGGCTACTCAGCCAGCGCAAACCGGCAGATGCGCTGCCCTTTCTGGAGCGCGCGCACAAGCTCAAACCGGACAACCCCGACGCCGCGCTCAACCTGGGCGGCGCCTACATCATGGCCGGCAAGCACAAGCTCGCCGTGTTGGTGCTAGAGCGCGCAGTCCAGCGCACACCCGACAACGCGCAACTGTGGATCAACCTGGGCGCGGCCTACCTGGGCAATCCGATTACCGCTACCGACGAACGCCAACAACGCGCACTGGCGGCGTTCAACCGCGCGCTGGAGATAGATCCGCTGGCGCGCAGCGTGGCCTACAACATCGGGTTGATTCACCGCGACCGAGGCGAGATCGAACTGGCCATCGCCGCTTTCCGCCGCGCGGTGCTGGCTGACCCTTACGATCGCGATGCCCAGCGCATGCTGGAGAAGCTGAGCACGAGCGCGCTCTAATCGGCTCGGGACGTCGGCGCGTGATCGGTCTCTACGAAGTGCGCGACCATGCCGCCTGCCTGCCGGCTCCGGACGCTGCGCACCTGGGCGCCGTTTACCTCCGCCGAAGTCGTCACCTTGGCCTGCATCCAGGGGCCTAGGGGCTGGGCGAGCAGTGCGCCGATCATGGCGCCGAGGATGGCGTTCGGCAATTGCACATACCACGGCGCGCGCTTGCCGCTGGCGAGAATGCCCAGCATGGCCAACGCGCCACTCAGGATGCCCGCCGTCACGACGTTGGTGCCGCAACGGGGATGCACGGCCAAGTCGCGCTGGCCGGCCTGCATGCGCCGGATCGCCTCGTTTGCGGCGGCGTGCACCGCCGCTTCGTCCGGCAGATCACCGTAGAGATAGAAGCCCTGGGAAGTTGCCCGCCCGCCTGCGCGCAAGTTGGGGCGTTGGGCCTCCAGCAGGTGCAGCGTAGCATGTTCTAGGGCATGGTTGCGCCGGATGCGCTCGACGATCTCGCTCAGCATCTAAAATCAGTATAACATTCCCTCAGAAACCAAGTTTCTCAAAGAAAATGGGTTTCGGTAGGTGGGTAAGCGCATGAGACTACAGGGAAAAGTGGCTCTGGTGACCGGCGCTGCGCATCGCGTCGGCAAGGTGATCGCGCTGATGCTGGCTCGAGAAGGCGCCGATCTCATCGTGCATTACGGCAGCAGCGCAGACGCAGCGCAAGAGACGGCGCGCGAGATCGAGGCGCTGGGCCGGCGCGTGTTGCTGCATCGGGCCGACATGGCCGATTGGAACCAAGCCGCCGAACTCGGCCGACGTGCGTTGGCGCACTTCGGCAAAGTGGACATCCTGATCAACAGTGCGTCCAGCTTCGTCCCGAACGATTACTTCTCCACCACCGAAGCCGACTTCGACCAAGCCTTCGACGTCAACGTCAAAGGACCGTTCGTGCTCAGCCAGGTGATTGCCCGGGCGATGATGGATGACGAAGGCGAGGGGGTGCGCGGCAACATCATCAACATCGTGGATGAGGGCGCCTTCTTCCCGTGGCGCCAGTATGTCGCCCACAGCCTGTCGAAGGCGGCGTTGCTGGCGCTTACCCGGTCGCAGGCGCTGAACTTCGGCCCGAAGGTGCGCGTCAACGCCATTTGTCCGGGGCCGATCTTGAAGCCGCCGGACTACACGGAGGAGCAGTGGCAGGCGCTGCGCAAGACCAACCCGCTGCGGGCGCTTGGCACGGCCGAGCAAGTCGGCGAAATCGTCCTCTTTCTACTCACCGGCCCGTCGTTCATCAACGGCGATTGCATCATGCTGGACGGTGGGCGCATGTGGCAACACCAGTAGCGTTCGAGCGCCGGTGCGTTCGAACGCCCTCGAAGAGCCATGGACCTGACCCAACTCACCAAGCTCGTTCAATATATTGACGAAGAGCGGCGCAAGGATCGCGCCCTCATCATCCAGTTGCAGGAGCGCGTGGATAGCCTGACGCGCGAGGCAGAAGCGCGTTCGCGCTACACCCAATCGCTCGAAGCTACGTTGAACGAGTTGAAGGCGCAGCTCACGCGCGCCATGGGGTGGACATCTGCGACGGAACAGTTGCGCGAGGAGTTCAGCCAGCTCATCGCGCGCATCGAGGACCAGCGTGCCAAGGCCGAGCGCGAACTGGTGCGCACCCGACAGATCGAGATCGAGTCCATCGTGCGCCAGCTCAACGAACTGAAGAAAGAGGTCAAGCCCTACGCCGGTTATGCCGAGCAGATCGAGGCGCGCAAAGCCGAGGAAGGCCGGCTGGCCGAGATGATCGGTCGCGTGCAGGTGCAAGTGATGGAGATTGACCGGCGCTTCGACCAGCCGACCACCCAGATCTCCTTCCTCGAAGAGCAGCGCCGCCAAGATGCCAAGCGCATCGCTGCTCTCGAACAGGAAATTCCGGAGATCAAGAAAAAGATCGAGCAACTTCCACCGCGGTTGCTATTGCTGGACGAAGCAATCCGCCGTAAGCAGACCGAGATCGAGGAAGCGGCTAAGTTGCTGGAGGCGCAGAGTCAGCTTATCGAGACCCAACGCATGGCCGATGTCCGCCGCGAACGCCAGTTCGCCGAATATGCCGAAATCATCGAGCGGATGAAAGTGCGCGCCGACGAGATCGCCCAACAGGTGACCGGCTTCACCCTGTTGCGCGAAGAGGTGAAGCGCGAACTCGCCGCGCTGCCGGATTTCCAGGAACGCCTCGAAGTGCGCATCAACGAGTTGTTCGAGATTCAGCGCGATGCCGAAGAACGGGCCAAACGCGCCGCCGACGCCTTCCGCGAGCAAATCGAAAAAGAGTGGCGTGCGTTCGCCGTCGCCCAGGACGAAAAGTGGTTCGAGCGCGATCGGCGCATCAGCGAGTTCGAGCCGCGCATCGCAGAGCTGGAAGAGGAACTGCCCAAGCTGCAGCCGCAGATTACTCCGCTCTACGACATCCTCGAAGCATTCTCACAGGCTTACGCCAACGCCGGCCGCGAATGGCTGGCCGAGGCCAACCGGCTGCTCGATCAAGCCAAAGTGAATGTGCCCAGCGAGATCAAGCCTTCGCGCCGGCAGCGCAAGAAACGCCAGGCGCAAACCGCGGCCCAGGCTGCCCCGCTCGAGCAACCCGATGAGGTGGATCTGGCGGCAGATCTGGTCGAGTGACGGAGACCGGAGATCAGGGTTAGAGACGCGGTACACAGGCAATAAGGCGGGGCGCACGAGGCGCGACTGTGGTAGAGCGAAGCGATCTCCGCGTTCGTAGGTGTAGTGTCGCTGGTGACCGGAAACAACACCTCTGGGGAGCCGGGGTATAGCGCAGAAAGGAGGGTGGCTTTTTGCGCGGAGTAAGCAAAGTGGACGACATGGAAGCCATGCCGGGCCGCGCCTGTGTTCACCGGTTGCCGGTGTGTCTTGACTCCTGATGAGACCTGCCCGCGCGTAAACGCCTGGGCTGAGCCAACGGCGGGAAGTAAAAGCGCCGTTGCCGGAGCGCGGCGGAAGTCCCCGCAGGAGATCGTTACACAGCCGATGCGTGCTGCTGCGCACCGCTGCTCTTGCATTCGCCGATTTGTGCACGCCAACGATTGCGATTACATTTACTCACCTATAGGCGTAACCCGAATCAGAAGACTTTCACACGAGAGGAGAAAACGAGATGAAAACGCGATCCCTTCTTTTGTTCGCAACCGGTTTCACGGTCTGTTCTCTGTTAGCAGCCTGCGCGGTACCGGCGCAACCTGCAGCGCCGGCTCAGCCCGCTGCGCCCACGCCAGCGCCGGTCGAGCCGACCCAGGCGCCCGAACCGACGCCGGCACCTGCAGAACCGACCCAGGCGCCCGCGCCGGCCGCCGGCCCGGGCACGGTGGTGATCCCGCCTGGCAGCAAGATCCGCATCGGCGGCTCGTTCGCGCTCACCGGCCCGATTCCCGATCCCGGCAAGGACATCCGCCAGGGCGCCGAGATCGCCATTGACGACGCGAATGCTGCCGGCGGCGTGAACGGCTTCCTCTTCGAGTTGGTCGCCGAGGATGGTGCCTGCTCCGGTGATCAGGGCACGGTGGTGGGCAACAAGTTCGCCGCCGATCCGACGATCGTAGCGGTAACCGGCGGCACGTGCTCCGGCGAGACCTTTGGCCTGAAGCCTATTCTGCAGAAGGCGCGCATCCCGTTCGTCTCGCCCAGCGCTACCAACCCGGCGGTGACCGGCGAGGACTGCGACGTGTGCAACCGCGTAGCGCTCAGCGACGGGTTACAGGGCGAGGTAGATGCCGACTTCGTGTTCAACACGCTGGGCTTCAAGAAGGTCGCCGTGATGCACGACAGCTCGGACTACGGCAAGGGTGTTGCCGAGATCTTCCGAGATGCCTTCCAGAAGCTGGGTGGCGAGGTGATCGCCTTCGAGGGCGCCAAAGTCGGCGACACCGACTTCCGTGCGCCGCTGACCAAGATCGGCGCCGGCCAGCCCGACCTGATCTTCTTTGGCGGCTACGCCACCGAGGCCGCGCTGATCGCGCAGCAGATGAAGGAGATCGCCGGTCTGGAGAACACCAAGTTCATGGGCGTGGACGGCGCCTACACCCAGCAGTACCTCGACACGGCCGGCGCCGCTGCCGAAGGCACCTACATGTCGTTCGTGGCCGGCGATACCCAGAAGGACAAGATGGACGCCTTCGTCGAGAAGTACGTGGCCAAGTTCGGCATCGAGCCGAGCAAGCTCGGCCCGTTCCATGGCCAGTCCTACGACTCGGTGCTGCTCATCGTCGAGGCAATCAAGAAGGTTGCGAAGACCGATTCGGCCGGCAACCTGGTGATTGACCGCGAGGAGCTGATCAAGGCCGTCCGCGGGACATCCGGCTTGGAAGGCATCACCGGCACGCTGACCTGCAGCCCGATCGGCGAGTGCGGCGCAGGCGGCGTGCAGGTGTTCACCGTCGAGAACGGCGCGTTCAAGCAAATCTTCGGCTTCGGCCTGCAGTAGGCACGGCCCGACATCGGCTGCATTCTAGAACCTAAGGTTCTCGAAGAACCTTAGGTTCTAGGCTCGCCGTTCGTGTCTCAGTCTCTCGTTGTCGCACCGAATGTGCAGCGCCGCGCGCAAACGGCGCGCTGGATCGCACGCGCCATTGCGGTGTTGATCGTCATAGTCGTGGTCGCGCGCGCGGTCACGGTCAGCCTAGCCGAGGGTTATCCGCTCACGTTTTGGGCCTCGCAGTTGGTGAACGGACTGGTGCTGGGCGGCGTGTACGCGCTGGTGGCGCTGGGCTACACGTTGGTCTACGGCATCCTGCTGATGATCAACTTCGCGCATGGCGAGGTGATGATGATTGGTGGGGTGGCCGGCTTCTTCGCGCTACAACTGGCCCAGACGCTCGGCTGGATGAGCGGCCCGGCCGGCCTCGTTGTGATCGCGCTGCTGGTCGTGATGGCGGTCGGCATGATCGGCGCAATGCTCACCGGCGTGACGCTGGAGCGCATCGCCTATCGCCCGTTGCGCGGTGCGCCCCGGCTGGTGCCCTTGATCAGCGCGATCGGCGCGTCGTTGTTCCTGCAGTACTCCGTGCTGCTCGTCTTCGGCGTCAGCCCGCTGGTATATCAGCGGCCGGCGCTCATCTCCGGTGGCTTCCGCGTTGGGCCGATCTTCATCCCCTACACCGGACTGATCATCTTCCTGATGTCGCTGGTGCTGATGGGCGCGTTGTTCGTCATCGTGCAGCGCACCCGGCTGGGGCGGGCGATGCGCGCCGTCGCTGCCGATCGCGACACCGCCGCGCTGATGGGCGTGGACGTGAACCAGATCATCACCTTCACCTTCCTGCTCGGCTCGGCGCTGGCCGGCGCGGCAGGCGTGATGCTGGGCTTCCACAACTCGGTGATCAAGTTCAACAGCGGCTTCATCCCCGGCCTCAAAGCCTTCACCGCCGCCGTGATGGGTGGCATCGGCAACATCCCCGGCGCGATGGTCGGCGCGCTGGTGCTGGGCATCGCCGAGTCCATCGGGCCGAGCGCGCTCGGCATCCCGGCCGAATACAAGGACATCATCGCCTTCGCCCTGCTGGTGCTGGTGCTCATCTTCCGGCCGCAGGGGTTGCTGGGCGAGGCGCTCGCCGAGAAGAAGGTATGACCGCGACGACTCAGCGCCATCCACGTGGCATCCGCATCGGGTTGATCGGGTTCGGCATCCTGGCCTACTTGACCTTGATCGGGCTGCCCGGCCGCTTCGGCGAGGCCGCGCCGTTCGTCATGGCAATCGTGACCGCGGCGATCGTCGCGCTGGCGTTGCGCGGCGAAGCACAGCGTCATCCGCCGGTGACGGTCCTGCGCCAGGCGCTGATCGCCGGCGCGGTCTGCGGGGCGCTTACGGCCATTCTGGTGGGCGTCTTTGCAGCGCTGTTGGGCAACGGTGTGCGCGTCCAGCCCGTGCTCGACAAGATCACGCCGCCGAACGTGGCGGCGTGGTATGGCCTGCCCACGATCGCCATCGCGCGGGGACAACTCGCCGCACTCGACTTTCTCCGCCCGTTCTTCGCCGTGCTGTTGGGCAGCCTCGTCGGCGGCGCGGTGGTGATCGCTTTACATCGGGCAACAACCCGCGACGCCGGGGGCGTTTCGGCCCAGGCGCGCTGGATCGTGATCGCGCTGCCGTTCGCCTTGTTGCTCGCCGTCATCGCCCTCGGACAGCCGGGGGTGACTATCGGCGGCGCGAACAGGGGCACGATCCGCCTGCTGCTGGCTATGCTCGCCGTCGCCGCCGGGCTGTTCGCCATGCGTGCGGCGAACCCCGGCACAGAGCGAACGGCTGTCTCCTTTGCCCTGCTGGCCGGACTGGCAGCGCTGCCGTTCATGCTCGACCAGTTCCAGAACGCGGTGATGGGCATCGTGTTCATCTTCGTGATGATGGGGCTGGGGCTGAACATCGTCGTCGGCTATGCCGGCCTGCTCGACCTGGGCTACGTCGCCTTCTTCGCCATCGGCGCGTATGCGTATGCCTTCCTCTCCGCGCCGTTCTCGTCGCCGTGGTTCAGTCAGCAACTGGCCGCCTTGGGGTTGCCAACCAACCAACCGCTGCTCAGCTTCTGGCAGGCCATCCCGATCGTCATGATCCTGGCGGCGATCGGCGGCATCCTGCTCGGCACGCCGGTGCTGCGGCTGCGCGGCGATTACCTCGCCATCGTCACGCTCGGCTTCGGCGAGATCATCCGGCTGTTCATGCTGAACCTGGCCGGTTTGACCAACGGGCCGCGCGGGCTGCTGAACCTGGCGCCGCCGACCCTGTTCGGCTACAACCTGGGTAACCCGCGCGACATCTTTATCCTGGCGCTGCTCGGTACGGCGGTCATTGCGTTCGTGGCGTTCCGGCTAGAGCGCTCGCGCATCGGCCGCGCGTGGGTGGCGATCCGCGAAGACGAAGATGCGGCGCAGGCGATGGGCGTGGACCTGGTGCGCACCAAGCTGCTGGCGTTTGCCATCGGCGCAACCTTCGCCGGCGTGGCCGGCCAGCTCTACGCCGCGCGTCAGGTCAACATCTTCCCCGACAACTTCTCGCTGTTCGTCTCGATTGACGCGCTGGCGCTGATCATCGTGGGCGGCATGGGCAGCATCCCCGGTGTGGTGCTGGGCGCGATCGCCTTGAAAGGGCTGCCGGAGGTGCTGCGCGGCGTGGACGAGTATCGCATCGTGTTGTTTGCCGCGCTGCTCGTCGTGATGATGATCGTGCGGCCCGAAGGGCTGTTGCCCTCCGAGCGCCGGCGCATGGAGCTGCACGGCGAAGGCGACGCCACGGCCGAGCAGGCATCTTAGCCCGGCATATCCATGTCCCCACTCACCGGAGGCTCACCAACCACGTCGCGCTCTCCGCAGACGGGTTCATGCTCGTGCCATTCCTTCGACGGCGCACAGAATCGCCGCGATTTGAGCGCAAAGGAGATTCTTGGAGACGCTACTGAACGACCTGCTTCCCCTGATGATCGCCTCGGCGATCGTACCGCTCTGGATCATCCTGACGCTGCTGTTGCTGCGAGGCGAGGGTGGCGTGGCCAAAGCCTCGGCCTTCGTCGGCGGCGCATTCGTCGTGCGTCTGGCGCAGGGCATCGTGTTCGGCCTCATCTTGGGCGCGGCGCGTGATGCGACGGGCGAATCGAGAACGAGCGCCATCACTTCGACGTTAGTGTTGGTGGTTGGCGTGTTGCTGCTGATCGCCGCGTACAAAAAGTGGAGCAAAGAGGAGGACCCCGACGCCCCGCCGCCAAAGTGGATGACGGCCCTCAACACAGTCACTCCGCTCAAGACGTTTGGTATGGGTATGCTATTGCTGCTGGTCGGCGCGAAGAGTTGGGTTTTCACGCTCTCGGCCATCGCCGTCATCCGCGAGGCGCAATTGGGGATGGCGGGCGGTGTGCTGGCCTATCTCGTTTTTGCGATCGCCGCGCAGTCGCTGATCCTGGCGCCGATCATCGCGGCCGCAGCCGCGCCTGCGCAATCCGCTAAGCTGCTGGATACGGTGCTCGGGTGGTTGGAGCGCAACAACCGCGTCATCACCATAGCCGCCTCGCTGATCTTCGGCGTCTGGTTCGTGTGGAAGGGCATCGCCGGCCTGCTCGGCTGACCTCTACGGATACTGAAACTCGCGCGCGGCGCTGCGGAAGCTGCGCACCATCAGCCAGGCCATCACCGGCGTGCCGATCACGAACATGCTCCACACCGCGATCAGCCCGCCGCCGATCGTGTTCACCGCCAGCGCAGCCAGGCCGGTGATCGTCCACAAGCCGCCGCCGAAGATGACCAACGGGATGCGCGTGTTGCCCATGCCGCGCAGGCCGCCGGCTGCCACGAACAAGATCGCCAGCGGCGGCATGCTGAAGGCCATCACGCGCAGCGCGTTCATGCCGGCGCCCACCACCGCCGGATCGGCGGTGAACGCCCGCAGCACCTGCGGCGCGAAGATGAACAGGATCAACCCGAAGCCGCTCATCCAGATCAGCGCCCACGTTGCCGCGATGCGCGTCGCGGCTTCGCCCTCGCGGATGTTGCGCGCACCCACGCTCTGGCCGACCAGCGCCGTGGCTGCAATCGCGAAGCCGAAGCCGGGCAGGAAGGCCAGCGCCAGGGCGTTGATGGCGATGCGGTTGGCGGCCAGCATCGCCGTGCCCAGTTGCCCGACCACGACGGTGAGCACGAAGAACGCGCCGCTGGCCAGGATCTGTTCCAACGCCGCCGGCACGCCGATGGACAACACGCCTTTGGCGACCGCGGCATCTGGCCGCCACGCGCCCGGCCCGCCGATGCGAATACCGTTGCGCCCGCGCCACAGCACGGCCAGCAAGATCACCAGCGCGACGGCGCGCGCGATGAACGACGCCCACGCGCTGCCGACCGGGCCGAGTTCGGGCAGCCCCAACCGCCCGAAGATCAGCGCCCACGTCAGCGGGATGTTGATCAGGTTGGCGATGGTGGTGACGATCAGCGGTGTGCGCGAGTCGCCCGCGCCGCGCAACACGCCGCTGCCGATGAATAGCCCGATCAGCACGACCACCGTGCCCATCGTCACCTGCATGTAGCTCACGCCGATCTCGGCGGCGGCCGGCTGCATGCCGAACAGGCCGATGACCGGCCCGGCAGCCCAGAAGCCGGCCAGGGCCAGCGGGATGGAGATGATCAGGCTCCAGACGAGCGACTGGCGGGCTAGATTATTGGCGCGCGAGAAGTCGCGCGCGCCGACCGATTGCGCTACCAGCACCGACGCGCCGATAGACAGCGCTGCCAGCGCCGCCAGCAGGAACTGCATTACCTGCACGGCGGCGCCCACGCCGGCCAGCGCCAGCGCGCTGATAGCGAGCTGGGCCACCAGCCAGGTATCCACGATGCCGAGCAGCGTTTCGAGGAAATTCTCGGCGATCACCGGCCAGGCTAGGGCGAACACGCGCCGGCGCGCCTGGATTGCGCCGGCGCGTGCAGGAACTTCGATCGTTTCTTCGACGGCAGACAAGGGTTACGTCCTCAAAGGGGAGATGGGCGCATCATACCCCGCGCCTCGTCGCTAGAAATCAACAGTCTGCAGGCCTGTTGGCGCTCTCGGCGCCTAATTTCGCTCTAGAATACCGCGCATGAAGACCTATCCCGACGTGCGCGATTCGATCGTAGACACGATCGGCCGCACGCCGCTCGTGCGATTGCACAAGGTGACCCGCGGCGTCGCGCCGGACGTGTTGGCGAAAGTCGAGTATTTCAACCCCGGCGGCAGCGTGAAGGATCGCATCGGCATCGCGATCATCGAGGACGCCGAACGCACCGGCAAACTCAAACCGGGCGGCACGATCGTCGAGGCCACCAGCGGCAACACCGGCGTGGGCCTGGCCATCGCAGCAGCCGTGAAGGGCTACAAATGCATCTTCGTCATGCCCGACAAGATGAGCGACGAGAAGATCCGCACCCTGCGCGCCTATGGCGCCAAGGTGGTGATCACCCCGACGGCCGTGGACAAGGACGACCCGCGCAGCTACTACAAAGTGGCCGAGCGCCTGGTGCGCGAGACGCCCAACGCCATCCTCGGCAACCAGTATCACAACCCGGCCAACCCGGCCATCCACTACGCCACCACCGGCCCGGAGATCTGGGAGCAGACCGGCGGCCAGATTGATGTCTTCGTCGCCGGCATGGGCACCGGCGGCACCATCACCGGCGTGGCGCGCTACCTGCGCGAGCGCAAGCCGGACGTCAAGATCGTCGGCGTGGACGTGGCCGGCTCGCTGCTGCTCGACACATGGAAGCAAGGCAAGGTGCCCGAACATCCCGTCCTCAAGACCTACAAGCTGGAGGGCATCGGCGAAGACTTCATCCCCAGCACGCTCGACTTGAGCGTGTGCGATCTAGTGGTGCAGGTGAACGACCGTGAATCGTTCCTGATGGCCCGGCGCATCGTGCGTGAGGAGGGCATCTTCGTCGGCGGCTCATGCGGCGCAGCAGTCGCCGGCGCGTTGAAGGCCATTCCCCAGCTTGGATTAACTGCCGACCACACCGTGGTGGTGCTGCTGCCGGACAACGGCGCGCGTTACCTCACCAAGTTCTTCGACGACAACTGGATGCGCGAGAACGGCTTCCTGAACACCGACTGGAACCAGGGCACGGTAGGGGACTTCATCCAGGCCAGCCCGCTGCGGCCGGTGGTCACGGCGCACGCCGACGAGACGCTGAGCGCGGTGATCAAGCGCATGAAGCAGCACGACTTCTCGCAGTTGCCGGTCGTCAACGGCGACGGCAAGCTGCAGGGCATGGTGAGCGAGAGCGACATCCTGAATTACATGCTGGACAACTCGCACGCGTCGTTCAACGAGGTGACCATCGCCTCGCTGATTCGCGATGCGGCTACCGTGGACGAGAGCACCCCGCTCAACACCCTCAGCGACGTGTTGCAAAAGGCCAAGGCCGCCGTGCTGGTGGACGATCAGCGCCGCGTGAACGGCGTGATCACCATGATGGACGTGATTGACTTTCTAGCGGCGTGAGTGGGCGGTGAACTGTAAGGTGTGGGCTGTGAGTTTTGAGTGTTAAGTTCTGAGTGGGGATGACCAACAACTCAAAACTCACAACTTGAAACTCAAACCTTTCGATGAACGCCATTGCCGCGAGCGAACCGTTTGCGATCGTGCCGGCCGGCCTGCTCGACCTGTGGGCGATCCGGCGCGTGGAGCAGGCCGCCTTCGGCAGCGACGCCTACGACCTGCTGACGCTGCTGGGCATGGCGCTCACACCGCGCATGGTGCGCCTGAAGGCGACGGCCGGCGGGCGGGTGGTCGGCTTCGTCGCCGGTGAGATCAACGCCCGCGAGCGCTGCGGCTGGATCATCATCATCGCCGTGCACCCCGACGCCCAGGGCCGGGGCATCGGCACGGCGCTGTTGCTGGCGGCGGAACGCGCGCTCGGCGCGGCGCGCGTCCGGTTGACCGTGCGGCGCAGCAACGCACGCGCCATCGCGCTCTACCAGCGCTGCGGTTACGCCTGGGTGAACACCTACCGGCGCTACTACCACGACGGCGAGGATGGCCTGGTGATGGAGAAGCGGCTAGACGTCGCGTGAGGCGGGGGATCGCGATAACCGCTTCTTGCGTGCGCTCCTGGGCGCAGCATCCGCCGGCGCCTCGCGCGGCGTCACGAACGGCAGATACGCCAGGTAGCGCCGATACACGGCGTCGAACTCGCCGGCCTCGACCAGCTTTTCATGCGCATACTGCCGGATGGTGTTGGACAGGTTGTAGCGCGGCTGCCCGCTGCCCTCGTCTACGGTCACCAGCGACTTGTTCACCAGTTGTGTGAGCAGGTCCAGCACGTCTTCCCTGCGCAAGATGATCGGCGTCGTCGGTTCGCCCTCCGGCTCCCAGGCGCACACGGCCTCCGCCAGCTCCAGCGTCCAGTCGGCGGGAAAGATGGCGAGCCGGCGCAGCAGCGCGCGTTCGGCCTCGGAGAGCAAGTCGTAGCTCCAGTCCATCATCGTGCGCAGCGTTTGCTGTTTAGGCGGCGCGAGCCGGTTGCCACCGGTGAGCAGGCCGAAGCGATCGTCCAGCCGTGCGGCGATCTGCTCCAACGACAGCACGCGCAGCCGCGCCGCCGCCAGCTCGATGGCCAGCGGCAGGCCGTCGAGCTGCTGGCACACCTGCACGAGCAAGGCTTCGTCGTTCGCATCGAGCGTGAACTCCGGCCGGACGGCCCGCGCCCGCTCGACGAACAACTGCATTGCCTCATCGCAACGCATGGGTGGCACCTGCCAGGTAACTTCGCCGGGCACGTTCAACGGCTCGCGGCTGGTGGCGAGCACAGTCAGGTTGGGGCACATCTGCACCAGGCGCACGGCCAGCGTCGCACATGCCCCGATCAAGTGCTCGCATGTGTCCAGCACGATCATCACGCGCCCGTCCAGCAGCCGGTCGCGCAGTGATTCGACGGTGACGACATCCTGGGCCGGCAAGCCGATCGCTGCTGCGACTGCATGCGGCACGCGCGCGCCATCCTGAACCGACGCCAGCGGCACGACCCATAGGCCGTCAGGATACAGCGGCAGCACCTCGGAGGCAACTTGCACAGCGAGGCGCGTTTTGCCCACGCCCCCCGGCCCGGTCAGCGTCAACAGGCGCGTCTCGCCGAGCAGCCTTTTCACCTCGGCGATTTCCTCGGCGCGACCGACAAAGCTGGTCAACTGCGTGCGCAGGTTGGTGGGCGGCGTCTGTCCGGCGCGCGGCGCGCCGGCTTTGAGCGCGTTACGCATCTCGCGCGCCGACTCGGCCAGCCGGATCAACTGCTGCGCCGCTTCGGGATCGTCCTTCAGCCCCAGCGCCTCGATGAACTGGGCGCTGACCACGGCCGGATCGGGCATGCGCTGGTTGCCCTCCAGCCGCGCAATGTGCGCCTCGGAATAACCGACGGCGGCGCCCAGCTCGCGCTGGGTCAACCGAGCGCGGCGGCGCAGATGGCGCAGGTATTCACCAAACGTAGTGAAGGGAGCGAGGGACGGTGCTTCCGTCATGCTGGCATCGTGAACAACGCACTGTTCGTTCCGTTCACATTCTACTGCCGGCGCGTAAAGGGTCTGTGAATGGGTGCAAACAGGCGCCTCGCTTGGCGCAGCGAATGAATCCAGGCGCAACGCTCAGTGAAGCGGCGCACGGCCGGCTTCGCCGATCGCGCGCCGCGGCTTCAGTCGCCGGCCACCTTGTCAAAACTTGTCGCCGCAGCCGGCAAGGGCGCTGGCAGAAAAGGTCAACTTTTCGCGCGCGTGATGACCTATAACGGCGTTGCGGGTGATGTGCGCCCGCCTGAAATCGAACACAGGAGGTAAGGAGATGTTTACCTATATGGATGCTACGTACGCGAAGATGCGTTACGAAGAGATGTTGAAGGAGGCCGAAGAACAGCGCCGGTTCGCGCAGGTTGCGGTGCAGAACCCCGGTGTGCTGCAGCGCGCGTTCGCTGTGCTGGCGCGCGCCTTCACGCCCAACCGCGCGCAGGACGAAGCGGCGCAGGTGCCGGCCATCCGCAAGGGCCTGGCGGCCGAGTGACGATTCGACGTGTGAAAGACCCCGCGGCACAAGCGGGGTCTTTTGCTTTTCCCCTCACCCCTCAACTCCCACAGGGTTCCACGAACCTTGTAGGGGTTAAATGGCCTTCAACACCTTCCCATCCACCGGCCCGGTCGGCCCGGCTTCCTTGATCGTCTCCAGAGCGATGGTCGTTACCGTGCGCGACACGTTCTTGATCGCGCGCAACCGATTGAGCAAATCTTGCAGGCCGCGCGGCGAGTCGGTGCGCACCTTCAGCAGATAGCTGTCTTCCCCATCTACGCTGTAGCACTCCACGATGCGCGGCTCGCGGTGAACGAAGCGTTCGAAAGTCTCGTCACCTTTGCGCGCCGGCACCGCGGAGGTAGTGACGCGGATGAAGGCCACGAACCCCTGGCCGATCTTGGATGGGTCGAGCGCCGCCGCGTAGCCGCGGATCACGCCGGCCTGCTCCAGCCGCTGCACCCGCGCATACACCGACGGGCCGGTCAGCCCTACCGACTTGCCGATCGCTGCGTGCGTCAGCCGGCCGTTCGACTGCAACAGCTGCAAGATTTTGATATCTATGTCATCGAGCGAGATTGACGAAGTATTCATTGGCGATAGAATTTATCAGCAAACGATTCGTTTGTCACCTGGCCGATCTTTCTTAATGGATGTGCCGGTGAAGCGCCGGCAGGAGGAGATGACGATGAAACTCGACCAGCGCAAGATCGCGCGCGTGCTGTTCGACGAATACCACAGCGAGGCGTGGTCTATCTCGCCCGACGTGGCCCGCCAGATGCAACCGGAAGCGCCGTTCGACTCGTCCTACGCCCAAGCGGCGCAAGAATTGGCGCGGCGCGACTTCATCGTCGAGCGCAACGCCGACGCCCCGCTCACCGCCGAATTGCTCCGCACGGCCGACGTGCTCGTCATCGCGCATCCATCCGAACGCAAGTGGGAGCATACGACAAACACGAACTCGCCGCGCTTGACCGACGCGGAGATCGCCGCAATTCGCGATTTCGTGCGCGCGGGCGGTGGCCTGGTCGTGCTGGGCGAGACCGAACAGGACAAATACGGCAACAACCTGAATGACCTGCTGGCCGAGTTCGGCGTTTGCGTCGAGAACGCCACCGTCTTCGACTACACACACCACCATCGCGTCTCGAGCTGGATCCTGGCCCAGCCGAGCACGAACGGCGTGGCCCAGACCGGCCTGCTGAACCGGGTGCGCCGGGCGTGCCTCTATCGCGCCGGCGTGCTGCGCGTCCAAGGCGACGCTCGGCCGGTGATGTTCACTTCCGACGTCGCGCAGCCTCCGCGCCGGCCGGTGATGGCTGCCGCGACCTACGGCCGGGGGCGCGTCGTCGTGGTCGCCGATTCGGACTGGCTCGGCGACGAGTTCATCGGCGAACACGATCATCGTCAGCTCTGGCTCAACATCGCCTACTGGGTCGCGCAGCCGGCGTTTGCGCGCACCGCCGATGCCGCCACGCCGGTGCAACGCGAGGGCGATGGGGACTGGTCGGCGCTCAAGGAGGCCGTCAACGCGCTGCGCCGCTGGCAACAGCCGGACGGTTCGCTCGACCTTGCACAAACGACGCCCGAACAGGCCGAGGCGCTCGTTGAGCGCATGATTGCCGCGCTCGTCGCGCTACGGCCGCGCTTCTCACACCTCGCGGCATACCACGACGCCGTCATCGCCGATCTGCGCGCCTGGGTCGCCGGTGGCTTCAAGAAGCCGGACTTCGCGCAATCGCTGGCTGCGTTCAACCCACAGGCGATGCGACGCGACGGCATCGAGCACCTCGTTATCTTTCCGATGTACACGCCGAACGGCAGCAGCGACACGCGCTTCGAGGCGCTCTGGGTGCGCGTGCCCTGGCCGGACTGGCTCGACGATCTCGAGCGCGCCAAGTATCACAACGACAAGTTCGTGCCGCTCATGCTGCTGGACTACACCGACGGCTACGCCAGCGAGTGCGCGGTGCTGTTCCCCGAGACGGTCTCCGTCGCGGCCAAGGCCACCAACAACTTCGGCGGCATTTTCTGCGACCGCGAAGCGGCGCGCTACCGACGGGCGATCACGCGCGCGGCACACGTCCTCAACTTCACCATGCCCCCCGACATGGCTGCCTGGATCCAATCGCCCGACCTGTTGCGCGAGACCTACATGCTGTGGGACCTGATCCACGACACATCGCACAGCCACGGCGAGCTACCCTTCGATCCTTTCATGATCCGTCAGCGCCTGCCCTACTGGATGTATTCGCTGGAGGAGCTGCGCGTGGACCTGTGGAGCTTCTGCGAGTCGGTCGAGTTGGAGCGGGAATTTCCATTCGCCCACTACGTGCAATACGCCATCTTGCTCGACCGCATCCTGCGCTTCCCGATTACCGGCAGCCGCGTGCGCAACTACGACGGCTTGGGCGGTCAGTTGCTCTTTGCCTTCCTGCACCAGAAAGGCGTGGTGCAGTGGCGCGACAACACGTTGAGTGTGGACTGGGACGCGCTGCCGGCAGCCGTCGGCGCGCTGCGCGCGCAGATTGACGACCTGTATCGCGCCGGCATTGACATGACCAAGGTGCAATACTGGATCGCCGCGCACGACTTCATCTCACAATACGTGCGGCCGAACATCGCCTCGAAGTGGCAGAAAGGCAACCGCGTCTTGCAGGACGAGAGCGACCCGAAGGCTTGGATCGCGCAGGTTCATGACGACGAGTTCCCGCTCAGCCTGTTCTACCAGACGCTGCAGAAGAAGATGGCTACGTTGGATACAGCGCAATCGTAGTTGGCTCCGCCGACCACTTGCCCAACCACGAAGACGCGAAGGCACTGAGCAATCGTCGCAGGCTAAAGCCTGCGACTGATGTACGTGGGTAGCCGCGCCCTTGAGGGCGCGCGATGGCCATCGGTGCGCGGGAATCGCCGCAGGCTAAAGCCTGCGGCTACCGATGTGCTACCGACGTGCGTGCGGTAGCCGCGCCCTTGAGGGCGCGATGGCCGTCGGTGCGTGGGAATCGCCGCAGGCCTAAAGCCTGCGGCTACCGATGTGCGAGTAGCCGCGCCCTTGAGGGCGCGATGGCCGTCGGTGCGTGGGAATCGCCGCAGGCCTGAAGCCCGCGACTACCGACGTGCGAGTAGCCGCGCCCTTGAGGGCGCGATGGACATCGGTGCGCGGGAATCGCCCCGCAGGCCTAAAGCCCGCGACTACCGACGTGCGTGCGGTAGCCGCGCCCTTGAGGGCGCGATGGACATCGGTGCGCGGGAATCGCCCCGCAGGCCTAAAGCCTGCGGCTACCGATGTGCGTCTTGCGCGTCGCCGTTGCCATCGGCAAGCCGCAGGCCTAAAGCCTGTGGCTACCGACGTGCGAGTAGCCGCGCCCTTGAGGGCGCGATGGTCATCGGTGCGCGGCAATCGCCGCAGGCTAAAGCCCGCGGCTACCGACGTGCTACCGATGTGCGTCTTGCTCAGGCAATGGCGCCGATGTAATGAAAGATTAATGCGCTTCGGTAGAATGCAAGTTTGATAGCGATCGCGGGCCGGTAGGTCCGCGATTGCGTTGACGATTGATTCGGAGCACGCAAGATGGCAGATAAACTGGCAATCATCGGTGCAGGGCCGGCCGGATTGACGGCGGCGCTCTACGCTGGCCGCGCATTCCGCGAGCCGCTAGTGTTCGTCGGCCCGTCGTTCGGCGGGCAGATCGCGACGACGACCGAGGTGGAGAACTTTCCCGGCTTCCCCAGCGGCCTGCAAGGGCCGGAACTGACCGCGCTGATGCGCGCGCAGGCCGAGAAATTCGGCGCGCGCATGGTCGAGGAAACCATCGAAAAGGTGGACTTCTCGCGGCGGCCGTTCAAGCTGTGGTCATCCAACCATGAATATGAAGTCGAGGCCGTCATTGTGGCTACGGGCGCCACGCCGCGCAAGCTGGGCATCCCCGGCGAGGAAGAATTCATCGGGCGCGGCGTGAGCTACTGCGCCACGTGCGATGGTTTCTTCTTCCGCGATAAGGAGATCATGGTGGTCGGCGGCGGCGACAGCGCCTTCCAGGAAGGCTTGTTCCTGACCAAGTTCGGTAAGCGCGTGCGCATCGTGCATCGCCGCGACGAGTTCCGCGCCGGCGCCGTGCTGCAACAGCGCGCCATGCAAAACCCCAAGATCGAGTTCATCAAAAGCGCTGTCGTGGAGCGCATCATCGGCAACGGCAAAGTGAGCGCGGTAGTGCTGAGGAGCACCAAGACCAACGAGATGTGGACGGAGCCGGTGGATGGCTTCTTCGTCTTCATCGGCCACGAACCAAACACGCAGATATTCAAAGGTCAGTTGGCGATGGACGACGACGGCTATCTGATCGTGGATCAGCGCCTGCATACTAGTGTGCCCGGCGTGTTCGCTGCCGGCGAGGTGCATGACAACTGGTTTAAGCAGGCGATCACCAGCGCCGGCTTCGGCTGCATGGCCGCCATGGAAGCGGAGAAGTTCCTGGCTGCCCTCGAAAGCGCGCGGACCGGCGCTGCGGCGCGGTGAGGCGACGCACGTCTTGCCCGGCGCTGCGCAGCGCAACGATGGCAAGGCGCACTTTCCCGTTCGGCAGGCGCGGCTACAATTTCGCTGCGTAGCAGCCCATGGCTAACCTCTCTCGCCTGGAAGATGCGATTGCGCGTGGCGGCTATTCCGCGCTGCTCGACCGCGTGCTGATTACGGAGGAACAGCTCAACCGGCGCGTCGCCGAACTAGGCGCGCAAATCTCGTCTGACTACGCCGGCAAGACGCCGCTGCTGGTGTGCATCTTGCGCGGCGGCGTGATGTTCCTTGCCGACCTGATGAAACACATCAGCGCGCCGCACCATGTGGACTTCATGGCGGTATCGTCCTACGGCGTCGGCGCGCGGGCGACGCGCGGTCAGCCGCGCATTACGCTCGACCTGAACACCGACGTGCGCGGGCGCCACGTGTTACTCGTCGAGGACATCATTGACAGCGGCCACACGATTGACCACGTGCTACGCCTGTTGCAGACGCGCGAGCCGGCCAGCCTGCGCGTGTGCGCGTTGCTCAACAAGCCGGCCCGCCGGGAGGTCTACGTGCCGATCAGTTACCTCGGCTTCGAGATCCCCGATGAATTCGTGTTCGGCTATGGCCTCGACCTGGACGAATACTTCCGCAACCTGCCCTTCATCGGCACGGTGAAGAAGGAGTATCAGTGAGAGGTCAGGGATTAGGGATTAGAGATTAGAGATTAGAGATTAGGGATTCAGGGAGTCGGAAGTTGGGCGAAGGACACAAGGCGTAGGACGCTAGACGCAAGGCGTAAAACGCAAAGCGCAAAGCGCATAGCGCATAGCTCACAACTCATAGCTCACAACTTACAACTCACAACTCACAACTCAAAACTCACAACTCACAACTCAAACCTATGACACTCCGCTGGGGCATTCTCTCTACCGGCAATATCGCTAAAACCTTCGCCGCTGGCGTGCGGCGCTCGTCCACGGGCAGCCTGGTCGCCGTTGCCAGCCGGTCACAGTCATCCGCCGATCAATTCGGCGACGAGTTCGACATCCCCAAGCGCTACGCCGGCTACGAGGCGCTGCTGGCCGACCCGGACGTAGACGCTGTGTACATCGCCACGCCGCACCCGCTGCATGCCGAATGGGCCATCAAAGCCACCGAGGCGGGCAAGCATGTCCTGTGCGAGAAGCCGCTCGCGTTGAACTATCCGCAGGCGCAAGCCGTGGTCGAGGCGGCCCGCGAACACGATGTCTTCCTGATGGAGGCGTTCATGTATCGCTGCCATCCGCAGACCGCCAAGCTGGTCGAGCTGATCCGGCAGGGCGTCATCGGCGACGTGCGGATGATTCAAGCTGCGTTCGGCTTTCACGCGCGCGTCGGCCCGGAGCATCGCTTGCTCAGCAACGCGCTGGGTGGCGGTGCTATCCTCGACGTCGGCTGTTATCCGGTTTCGATGGCGCGCCTGATCGCCGGCGCGGCACTCGGGCGCGACTTCGCTAACCCGGTCCAGGTGTTCGGCGCGGGCAGGCTGAACCTAACCACCGGCGTGGATGAGTACGCCGTTGGCACGCTCGAATTCGAAGGCGGCATCGTCGCGCAAATCGCGACCGGTGTGATGTTGCACATGCGCAACGTCGTCCACATCTTCGGCACAGAAGGGGATATCTTGCTCACCTCACCCTGGATCCCTGCGCCTCACGGCGGCGTGACCGATATCATCGTGCAGCGTCGCGGCGAGCCGAAGCGCATCGTCGAAATTGAGTGCGACGAATGGCTCTACGCCATCGAGGCCGATACCGTCGCGCGCAACATCGAACGTCGCCAGGCGCCCCCGCCGGCGATGAGCTGGGACGACTCGCTGGGCAACATGCACACGCTTGATCGCTGGCGACAGGCCATCGGCCTGACCTACGCTCAAGAGCGGCCGGACGCGCCGGAGATGAAGCTGACGGTCAGCCGCCGGCCGCTGGCCCGGCGTAGCGACCACCGCATGCGGTATGACCAGATCGCCGGTGTGGACAAGCCGGTCTCGCGTCTGGTGCTGGGCGTAGATAACCAGGAGAACATCGCCTACGCCTCGGTGATGTTCGACGCGTTCTTCGAGCATGGCGGCAACGCCTTCGACACGGCCTTCATTTACGGCAACGGCAAGCATGAGACGTTGCTCGGCCAGTGGATCCGCAATCGGGGCATCCGCGAGGAAGTGGTCATCCTCGACAAGGGCGCGCACACGCCGTTCTGCACGCCGGAGGATCTGAACCGCCAGTTCGCCATCAGCCTGGAGCGGCTGCAAACCGACTATGTGGACATCTACATGCTGCACCGCGACAACCCCCAGGTGCCGGTGGGCGAATTCGTCGAGGCGCTGAACGAGCACTATCGCGCCGGCCGCATGCGCGCCTTCGGCGGGTCGAACTGGACGATCGAGCGCATCGAGGCAGCCAATGCCTACGCTGCCGCGCACGGCCTCCAGGGCTTCAGCGTGATCAGCAACAACTTCAGCCTGGCGCGGATGATCGAGCCTCCCTGGGAGGGTTGCCTGAGCGCGAGCGCGCCGGAGTTCCGCGACTGGCTGACGCGCACCCAGACGCCGCTGTTTCCCTGGTCGTCGCAGGCACGCGGCTTCTTCCTGGATGACACATCGCCGGACTTCAAGGCCGACCCGGAGCGGGTGCGCTGCTGGTTCAGCGACGACAACTTCGAGCGGCTGCGCCGGGCGCGCGAGCTGGCAAGGCGATACGGCGTCCTGCCGATCAACATCGCGCTGGCCTATGTGCTGCATCAGCCTTTCCCTACCTTCCCGCTGATCGGACCGCGCACGCTCTACGAGCTGCGCACGTCGCTGCCGGCGCTGGACGTGACGCTCACCCCCGACGAGGTGAAGTGGCTGAACCTGGAGGCATGAGCCTGTGCTACCATGCAGGGCGTAGAGGGTGAACGAGGCGATGACGACGACCATGACATTCGCCCGATGAGCCCGATCGGTAGCCACCACGCTGCGTGCGTTAACCGACTGGTTGCTCTGCTGACTCAGCACTTCGGTCGCAGAGCGATCATTAGCGCACAGAATCCTGTCCGCCTATCCGACGACACCGAGCCGCAGCCTGATATCACCGTGCTGCGTCCGCGCGACGACTTCTACGCCGGCGCATTGCCGCGCGGCTGCGACGTGTTACGGGTCGTCGAAGTGGCCGATACGTCGCTCGGGTTCGACCGTGAAGTGAAGCTGCCCCACGACGCAGCTTCCGGCATCGCCGAGGCATGGCTGGTGGACCTGAATCATGATGTGATCGAGCGACACACCCGCCCGATGCATCATGGGCGATATGCCGAGGTCGTCACGCTGCAGCGCGGCGAAACGCTCCACGCTCCAACGCTCGATCTTTCGGTGCGCGTCGAAGAGATCATCGGCTAATGCGCCGCGGCCGCGCACCCTATAATCCCTCATCGTGCCCACGCGCATTTTGGCGATCGAGACCTCGTGCGATGAAACTGCGGCCGCCGTGATTGACGACGGTCGTTTCATCCGCTCCAACGTGGTCGCTTCGCAGATTGATCTGCATCAGCGCTATGGCGGCGTGTTCCCGGAGATGGCCTCGCGGGCGCACATCGAGGCGATTGCGCCGGTGATTGATGCGGCGATGGCCGAAGCGCAGGCGTCGTGGGATTCGCTCAGCGCAGTCGCGGTGACGAAGGGACCGGGGCTGCCCGGTTCGCTCGTGGTCGGCGTCAATGCAGCCAAGGGCATCTGCCTGGCGCGCGACCTGCCGCTGATTGGCGTGAATCATCTCGAAGGGCACATCTACTCGCACTGGCTGGAGTTCGATAGCGGCGCCGCGCCGGCGTCGCTTGTGCGCCAACGGTTGTATTCGGCATCGCCCTTCCCGCTGCTGGCGCTCATTGTCTCCGGCGGACACACCGAGCTGGTGCTGATGCGCGGTCACGGGCAATATCAGCTCCTTGGCCATACTGTGGACGATGCGGTGGGCGAGGCGTTCGACAAAGTGGCGCGCCTGCTCCGACTGGGCTACCCCGGCGGCCCGGCCATTCAGAAGGCGGCGCAGGGCGGCGATCCACAACGCTTCACGTTCTCGCGCCCGCGCGTGTCGCTGGGGGCCAAGACGGTCCGCGCAACGAGCGACGCATACATGTTTTCGTTCAGCGGGGCCAAGACGCACGTCCTGCGGTTAGTGCAGGACTATATCAACGCAGACGGCGACCTCGCGCCTCGCGCACCGGTCAGCGACATCGCCGCTTCCTTCCAGGACGCTGTGACCGACTGGCTGGTGGAGAAGACGGCGCGCGCGGCGGAGGCCTTTGGCGTACAGGCCGTGCTGGTGGGCGGCGGTGTCTCGGCCAACCGGCTGCTGCGCGAGAAGATGACGGCGCGCTTCGGCGACCGGATCTCCTTTCCGCCGATAGCCCTGTGTACCGACAACGCGGCGATGATCGGCGCGGCCGGTTACTATGCCTTCATGCGCGGCGTGCGCGATGATCTGACAATGGACGTTGCGCCGGATTTGAAACTGGGGTGAGATATGGAATACGAAGTCGTCATCGGCATGGAGACTCACATCGAGCTGGATACCCACAGCAAAATGTTCTGCGCGTGCAGCGCGCGCTTCTTCGGCGCGGAGCCGAACGTGAACGTGTGCCCCGTATGCCTGGGGATGCCCGGCGCATTGCCGGTGATCAACAAACGCGCCGTCGAGTTCGCCATGATGGTGGGCCTCGCGCTGAACTGCCAGATCGCCCGCCGCACCTTCTGGGAGCGTAAGTCGTATTGGTACCCCGATCTGCCCAAGGGCTACCAAATCTCACAATACCAGCGTCCGCTGGCCTACGACGGCTGGCTGGACGTGGACGTGCGCGACCTGAGCACCGGCAACTGGAGCGAAGAGAACGTGCGCCGACGCATCCGCATTCGACGCGCCCATCTGGAAGAGGACACCGGCAAGCTCACCCACGTGGGCGACAAGTCGTATGTGGACTACAACCGCAGCGGCGTGCCCTTGCTGGAGATCGTGACCGAGCCAGACATCCGCAGCGCCGATGAAGCCTATGCCTATCTCAGCGCGCTGCAGCAGATCGTGCGCTACTTGGGCGTGAGCACCGGCGATATGGAGAAAGGCGCCATGCGCTGCGAGCCGAACATGAGCCTGCGCCCGAAAGGCAGCGACGCGTTCGGCGTGAAGGTCGAGATCAAGAACCTCAACTCCCTGCGCGCCGTGCGCGATGCCATCGCCTACGAAATTCATCGGCAGACGGCGCTGCTCGAACGCGGCGAAGCAGTGCAGCAGGTGACGCTGGGCTGGGACGAGAGCCGTGGCGTGACGGTGGTGCAGCGCGAGAAGGAGAGCGCGCACGATTATCGCTACTTCCCCGAACCGGACTTGCCGCCGTTGGAGGTGGATGACGCCTGGTTAGAGGACGTGCGTCGGCGCGTGCCGGAGCTGGCGCTGGTGCGTCAAGATCGTTACCGCCGCGACTTCGGGCTGAGCGCCTATGACGCTGTGCAGTTGACGAGCGACCGCGCCGTTGCCGAATGGTTCGAGCAGGTCATCGCGGCTGCCCCCGCTGCAGACTTGCGCGCCCGCGCTAAGGCGGCTGCCAACTGGATTCAGACCGAAGTCTTCCGCCTGATGAAGGTCAACGGCATCCCCAATGCCGAGATCGCTGGTATCAAGCCGCAGCCGCGACAACTGGCCGAGTTGATCGGTCTGGTAGATCAGCAGATCATCAATATCAACACGGCCCGTCGGGTGTTCGAGGAGATGTTCACCACCGGCGCGGATGCCAAAGCCATCGTCGAAGCGCGAGGGCTGGCGCAGGTAAGCGACGCGGACGCGCTCCGTAAAGTCGTCGCTGAGGTGATCGCTGCGCATCCCAGCCAAGTGCAGCAATATCTGAGCGGCCAGGAGAAGGTATTTGGCTTCCTCGTCGGTCAGGCAATGAAGGCGACCAAAGGCAAAGGCAACGCGCAGGTGATCAATCGGTTGTTGCGCGAGGCGCTGAAATCCTGAGGATCATGCGCCTGATCGAGAAGCTCCAGTCGCCCATCATCCTGGCGGCCGTTTTCGTCGGCCTGGCCTTGGGGAACGTGCCCGTGTTGGCCGAGCCGGCTGGCCACCTGATCCTGCCGCTCCTGATGCTGATGCTGACCGGGGCTTTCCTCAACGTGCCGCTGCGCCGGTTCGGTGACGTGCTGAACCATCGGCGCATCGCGTTCATCAGCCTCGTGGTCAATTTCGCATGGACGCCGCTACTAGCTTGGCTGCTGGGGTGGCTCTTCCTGCGCGACATGCCGGCGCTGTGGATCGGCCTGATCATGTTGCTCGTCACGCCGTGCACCGACTGGTATTTGGTATTCACCGGCATCGCCCGCGGCAACCTGGCGCTGAGCACGGCGCTGCTGCCGGTGAACTTGACCCTACAGTTGGTCTTGCTGCCGATCTATCTATTGCTGCTGGCGGGCACGGTGATTTCGCCGGATGCCTGGCGCATCGTCCAGAGCGTCGCGTTGGTCTTGCTGTTGCCTTTGGCGACCGCGATTGCGCTGCGCGCCGTCGTGATCCGCGCGCGTGGCGAAGGCTGGCTGTTCGGCCGGGCGCTGCCGCTCGTTCAAGCCGGACAAACCCTTTGCCTTGCGCTGGCCATCGCCGCGATGTTCGCATCCCAGGGCGACGTCCTTGCGCAGAACCCACACGCGTTCCTGCGGCTGCTCGTGCCGCTCCTGCTGTTCTACGCCATCAACATAGGGCTGGCGCTGACCATCGGCCGCGCCTTGCGCGCGTCGTATGATGACGTGGCATCGCTCTGCTGCACGACGCTGGCGCGCAACTCGCCCATCGCACTGGGCATCGCGTTGGCCGCCTTCCCCGAACAGCCAGTGATCGCGTTGACGCTGGTGATCGGCCCGCTGATCGAGCTGCCGGTGCTGGGCGTTGTCTCACAGATGTTGCTGTGGATTCGGCGCACGGGTGCTTTCTCAATGCCTGCACCACGTCGAAGTATTGAGCGAGGTGTACATTGCTAATCGGCGTGAAGCGGCCGGTGATCTTTGCCGGCGAGAACCACATGATCACCCTCTACCAGTCGAATGGCGAGATCGCCATCTCGACCAGTTGCTGGCGCTGCACTTATTCCGAGCACGGCGAAGGGTGGGCGCTATTCGTCCGGCACGACGCGGCAGCTTCGACGCTTACTATGCTGCCGCAACGGGTGATCTACGCCGACAACCCTTCGTTGGGACGGATGATCGCGTCGCGGTTCAATCAATACTTCGAGGGATTTCGCGATCGCGGTTATGCCGCGCTCGATCCCATGCCGGCGCAGTTCACGCAGCGCGGGGAAGGCAGCCGCCGCCATCGCATTGTTTGTCGCGCCCAGGCCGTCACGATCGAGTTACTGTGGCAAGAGATGCTAGATGCCGGTCTAGAGATCTTCTACAACACGAGCGGGCCGATCCCCTACAACGTCTCGGCCGTGATTTGTCATTGCGCGCGCGGGGGCATCACCGCAAACGGCGCGCCGGCGCAGGGCACCGTCAAACGCATCCCCGGCGAGACCTACAGCTCCGCCTTCTTGGCTTTCTCGGAGACGTGGGTCGAAGCGCAGCCGAGAGAGGAGTAACGCCAACGGCAACGCTACGCCGGCCCGACGTGCTCTTTGCCGAAATACAGCCGCGCTGCGTTGCGGTGCAGGATGTCCAGTGCAGCCTCCTCGGCCTCGGATGGCGATAGGTCGCCGTCGGCAACCGCCTGCGACAGCTCCTCGGCGATCACCTCGCGCCCGCAACGCGCGCCCAGGTAGAACGTCTCGGGGATCAGGTGTGCGTCGGTGGAGAACATGATCTTGCTGATCGGCGCCAGCTCCATCGCCGCGCGCACGGCGAAGCGCATCCCGCTTCGGCTGAGATAGGGCAGCGCCAGGCCGAGGTCGAGGTAAGCATTCGGATAGACTGCTGCCAAGTAGCCGGCCTCGCGCGTGAACGGGTAGGACGCATGCAGCAGCACGACCGGCGCGCGGCGCAGCGCGTGGTTCTCGAAGATCGGCCGGAGGTGCAGCGGGTTGGCCTCGCGTAAGTCCAGGTCGGGGTCGCCGAAGCCGGTGTGGAATTGCACCGGCAGGCCATCGCGCGCGGCAATCTCCAACATCGTCCAAACCAGCCAATCGTTGAGCGCCTTGTGCGCGATGCGCACCGGTTGGCCTCGTTCGGCGCGTCCGCGCAGCTCGATGAACGCCAGCTCCGCGGCCTGGGGGCTCATCGGCTGGATGTTCAGTCCGCTGCGATAGGCGATGATGCTCTTGAAGCCGACGACATCCGGCCCGCGCGCCTCCAGCGCGGCGCGGAAGGCATCGCAGAACGCCGGCCAGGTCGCCTGTTGCGTGATCAGTTGCGCGGCCAGATGCTCGATGCGGATGAAGCGGTAGGTCGGGGCGAAGCGATTGTGCCACGCGGTGGGCATGATGCGATCGGGCATGAAACCGTCGTCCAGCAGCAGCGCCGCAAAGCCGCCGGCGTCGAAGAGTGTCTGCGCTGTTTGCTCATAGCCCAATCGCTCGCGCGCACCGAGCAGCCCTTCGAGCGTTGGCGCGCAGCCCAGCACGTCGGCCAGTTGGCGCAGGCTGCGCTTGAAGAACAGCGTCTGGCGCACGTGATGAGAGACGATCTCCTGCGCATAGCCTTCGGTGAAGGCCGCGGTGAGGGTGAAGCCCGCCATCGCCTCCGGCGTGAGCAGGTTGTGCGCGTGATGGTCGAGGATTCGAATGTGGCTGAGGTCCATACAGGCGGGGGTCAAGTATCAGATGTCACGTATTCCGTTGTGTGTAAAACACGTCAGTTCAGGTTAAGCGGTCGAGGACTTGCCGCGCCGGTGACATACCCAGCGGGGTAGGGTCAATCATGTGACAAAAGAGTTCGACTAAACTCAGGCAGAACTCCTTTCGCCCTGTCCAAAAAATCGAGATGACGCATCGCTTGTAGACATCCGAATTGTAGGGGAAACGATAGATTGACGCTTGAGAGGACGATGCCGGCCTGAAGACAAGCATCATTCGCACCTGATATGGTGAGTTGCGCTACATCCCTACAGAGTCACCCTTTGAGCAGAAACGTGTGAGCTGGCCTCGTATGGCGCCTGCCGAATTCCCGTACACTACGCCTGCCATGATCCACTCCAAACGCTTCGCCCGGCTGGCCGAGCGCGACATCAACAAGGAAACCTTCGTCGAGGCATGGCCCGACGCCGGCTTGATCGTCGCCGACGGGCCGAATGACCCGCCGCCGTCGTTGACCCTCGCTCCGACCCTCTCCTGGGGGAAGCGGGTGGTAGAGATGGACGGCAAGCTACGCGAACAATTCGATGCGCTCGACGCGTTCATTGCCGATCACTTCCTCGATCTGAACGTCGCCGAAGAGGCGATGGCCACGCCGTCGTTGCACATCGCGCGCATGCTGGTTGACATCAACGTGCCCGCTCACGAAGTGCGCCGGCTGGCGCTGGGCTGCACACCGGCCAAGCTGTGCGAGATCGTGCGGCACATGAGCGTCCTGGAGATGATGATGGGCCTAGCCAAAATGCGCGTGCGCAAGACGCCGGCCAACCAAGCGCACGTCACCAACCGTCTTGAGAATCCCGCGCTGCTGGCCGCCGATGCCGCCGAAGCGGCGCTGCGCGGCTTCGCCGAGATCGAGACTACCGTCGGCATCGCGCGCATGGCGCCGCTGAATGCGCTATGCGTGCTGATCGGCTCGCAAACCGGCCGGGGCGGCGTGCTCACCCAGTGCGCCATCGAGGAGAGCATGGGCTTGCGCCTGGCGATGAAGGGGCTGACCAGCTATGCCGAGACGTTGAGCGTATACGGCACCGAGCGTAGCTTCGTGGATGGCGACGACACGCCGTGGAGCAAAGCCTTCCTCGCCAGCGCCTATGCCTCGCGCGGCGTGAAGATTCGCTTCACCAGCGGCACGGGCAGCGAAGCGCTGATGGGCAGCAGCGAGGGCAAGAGCATGCTGTACCTGGAGGCGCGCTGCTTATGCGTGGCGCGCGGTGCCGGCAGCCAGGGCGTACAGAACGGCTCGATTTCGTGCATCGCGTTGCCGGAGAGCTTGCCCGGGGGTGTGCGCGCCGTGCTGGCCGAGAATCTGATTGCTGCGATGCTCGGCCTGGAGGTCGCCAGCGGCAACGATGCGCTGGCCAGCCACAGCGCCATCCGCAAGAGCGCCAAGCTCATGCTGCAGTTCATCCCCGGCACGGACTTCATTTTCAGCGGCTATAGCGCCGTGCCCCGTCGCGACAACATGTTCGGCGGCGGCAACTTCGACGCCGAGGACTTCGATGACTATAACGTGCTGCAGCGCGACATGCAGATAGACGGGGGGCTGCGCCCGGTGCGCGAGGCGGAGGCGCTGGCCGCGCGCCGTGAGGCCGCCCGCGCGGTGCAGGCCGTCTATGCCGAGTTGGGCTTCCCGGAGATCCGCGACGAGGAGGTGGAGGCCGCCGTCGTCGCCCACGGCAGCGACGACATGCCGCCGCGCGACATCGTCGCCGATCTCGCTGCCGCCGACCGCTTCCTGGAAGGGCCGCAGGACGTGCGCAACGTGATCGCTGCGCTGCACCGGCGCGGGTTCGCGCGCGTCGCCGCCAACCTCGCCGAGATGCTGCGCCAGCGCACGCTGGGCGATTACTTGCAGCCGGCGGCGATCTTCGTGTCGAACCACGAAGGGCACGACGAGCACGAGGCGGCGTTCTCTCCAAATCACGAACGAACTCGCGCCCTGTCAACGCCCGACCGCCCAATGCCGGCGCCTCGCTTCCGCGTGCTCAGCGCCCTCACCGACCCGAACGACTACGCCGGGCCGGGCACGGGCTATCGCCTGCAAGGTGCGCGCTGGCAGGAGATCATCGCCCTGCCGCAAGCACGCTCGCCGCGTGACTTCATCGCCGACCGGATCGGCGTGCCGCTGCAAAACTTGCACGAGATCGGCCCGGCGCGTCCAGGTCGCTTCAACGAGGTGATCGTGTGCGTCGGGCCGGCCTTCGGCACGGCGCTGACCAAGACGATCAACGGCCTCGACCACGAGGACGTGCTCAAGGCCATCTTTACCGGCGTGGCCAAGGAAGGCATGGTCGCCCGGCTGATCAAGGCCTACCACACCAGCGACTGCGCCCAACTTGGCTTCACTGCATCGAGCTACAGCGGCAGCGGCATCGGCATCGGCCTGCAGAGCCGTGGCACAGCCGTCATTCACAAGCGCGGTATGCCGCGGCTGCACAACCTCGAACTGTTCTCGTTCTCACCCAGCCTGACGCTGGAGACCTTCGAGCAGATCGGGCGCAATGCGGCGAAGTATGCGAAGGGTGAAGTGGTCAAGCCTGTGCCGGTGACGGTGGATAACTGGGCGCGCCTTCGGCTGATCGTGAAGACGGCGCTCCTGCACCGCCGCGAGACCGAGGAAGTGCGCGACAAGCCGCCGCAGGAACTGTTCTTCGACTGGGAGCCGGATGTGTGAAGAATGCCAAGAGCCGAGGGGCAAGAACCAAGACGCAAGACGTAGGACGCGAGACGCAAGATGAAAGACGAAAGATGGACTGACGACTTCCAGATTTCCTCCGCCACCCTGTGCCGGCAAGCCGACGCGGCGCGCGAAGCCGGCTTCACGCAACTGGCCGAGAACCTGCGCCGTGCCGCCGAACTGACTGCCGTGCCGAAGGAGGAACTGCTGCGCATCTACGAGGCGCTGCGCCCCGGCCGCTCCACGCAGGCCGAGTTGCTCGCCATTGCCGACAAGCTGGAGCGTGACTACGGTGCCCGACAAACGGCAGCCTTCATCCGCGAAGCTGCGGCAGAGTATGCCCGGCGCCGGTTGTTCCGGCCGGAGTGACAATTCTCCGGTCGCGGCTATATTCGGCGCTAAACGATTTCCGGAGGTTCGTTCGTGAGCAAGCCAGCCCGGCCGTTCATCGGCGTCGTAATCGCCGTCATTGCTGCCAGCATGCTGAGCGCGTGCGGTCCGCAGCCTACCCCCGTGCCGACCATCCCCCCGGTTGTGCCGACGACGCCGGCCAACGACGATCTGGCGCGCGTCCGGGCAGCGGGCAAACTCCGCGTCGGCACGTCGGGCGATTACCCCCCGTTTGCGTTCTACAGCCCATCGAACTACCAGCTCGATGGGCTGGATATCGCCTTGATGCGCGAAATCGGGCGGCGACTCGGCGTGCAGGTGGAGTTCAGCGACTTCGCCTTCGAAGGCATCCTGGATGCGATGCGGCTGGGACAGGTAGATGCCGCCGTGGCAGCACTGAGCGTCACCGATGCGCGTCGCCAGGTCGCCGACTTCACCAACTTCTACTACATCAGTCAGGACGGTATCATCGCGCTCAGCGACTCGCCCGTCGTTGCCGTCCGTTCGGTGGAGGACATTGCCGGCAGGCGCGTCGGCGCACAGCGCGGCAGCGTGTATGAAACGTGGCTGCGCCAGCGACTGGTGGATACCGGGCTGATGTCGCCGAACGAGCTGCTCCTCTACGCCCGGCTGGATGACGCCGTGCGCGACTTGAACAACCGCCGCATTGACTTGCTCGTGGCCGACCTCGCCCCAATGCAATCCATCGTCAACACGTCGCGCGGGCAGTACAAGCTGGTCGGCCAGCGGTTGAACGTGCAGCAGCTCGCCGTGGCGACGCGCAAAGGCTCGACGTTGCTCGGGGCGCTCGACCAGGCGCTGATGCAAATGCAGGCCGACGGCACCCTCAACCGGCTGATTGCGCAATACCTCGGCGTGCCGCCCGAGCAGATCACCCCCATCCCCACCGCGACGCCCGGCCCACCGTCCATCATCATCGTCACCGAGCCTGCTCCCGCCTGCATAGACGGCATGGCGTTCGTAGCAGACCTGACCTATGACGATCAGAACATGGCCAACCCGCCCATATTGCAGCCAGGCCAGCCGTTCCGCAAGGGCTGGCGCGTGCGCAACTCCGGCTCGTGCACGTGGACCACGGCCTACACCTTCAGCTTCGACGGCGGCAATTCACCACTGGCGCAGATGGGCGGCCAGACTCAGGTGATCGCGCAGCCGGTCGTGCCGGGGCAGACGGTGGATTTCTACGTAGATCTGGTCGCGCCAACAGTGCCGGGAATCTATCAGGGCTTCTGGCGCATGCGCAATGATCGAGGCGTTGGGTTCGGCACACGCGTGTATGTCGGCATCCGCGTGCCGCAGCCGGTCATTCCCACGCAGACGCCCCTCCCAGGCGTCTCCTTCTCGGCCAATCCAACGCAGATCTCCCCTGGCCAGCCGGTCGTGTTCACGTGGAACGCCCAGGGCGCCCGGGCAGCGTATTTCTACCCCCAGGGCCAGTTGTGGAGCCAATATCCGGTGCCTACGACCGGCCAGCAGACGGCCTACCCACAGGCGACGACGGTTTATGAGCTGCGCGTGGTGAAGTTCGACGGCTCGATCGAGATCCGGCAAATCGTCATTCAGGTCAACCAGCAACCCGGCGCGCCGGTGATCCAGGAGTTCACCACAATCCCGCAGAATCAGGTCACGCTCGGCCAGCCCGTCGCCTTGCGGTGGAACGTGCAGGGCCAGGTGAATCGCGTCCGGCTGCTGCGCAACAACGCGGTGATCTTGGACAACGCGCCGGTGGTCGGCACGATGCAGGACTATCCGCAAGTGGCCGGGCAGAATACCTTTACGCTGGAAGCATATGGCGCCGGTGTCACCCGCGCCTCGCGCGTCCTCAACGTGATTTCGTCGGGGCTGCCGGGGCCAACGATCATCGCGTTCGTGGTGACGCCGGAGAGCATCCCGGTCGGCGCGTGCGTGACCATCCGTTGGGAGGTGAGCGGTAACGCAACGTCCATCCGCATTACGCGGAACGGCCAGCCGATCGTAGCGTCTAGCGGGCCGAGCGGCGCGCTGCAGGATTGTCTGGCCGAGCGCGGTTTCTACGGCTATCGTCTGGAAGCGCTCGGGCCTGCCGGGCAACCCGCAGTGCGCGAACGTGCAGTGACGGTGTATCGCTAGCGAGGTTGGCGCAGTGAATGAACCTGCGCGCAACGCATGACCAAGCCGAGGCAGGGCCGGCTTGGCCATGCGTTGCCCAACAGATGGTATGCCGGCGCTACGGCTCGCCGCGCGTCGGCTGTGTGTGGGCGACGGCGGAAATGTTCTGCGGCGGCCAGTAGATCAGCCAGACGCGACCGACGATCTGATCGCGTGAGAACACACCGAATGAGCGGCTGTCGCCGAGGTTGGCGCGGTTGTCGTTGAGCAGGAAGTAATCATCCTGACCAAGACGGTATCGTCCGACGGTTGTCGCGCCGAGGTTCAGACGCTCGCGTCCCTCGAGCAGGTAAGGCTCGCGCAGCGGCAATCCGTTCACCGACACCTGCGCGCCTCGGATGTCGAGCGCGTCTCCCGGCAAGCCGACCACGCGGTGCAGCTCCACGCGGGAAGGGTCTATGCGGCTGCGCACGGCGACGACGTCGCCACGGCGCGGCGCCGTCAAGTGGTAGGGCAGCCGGCTGATCAGCACGCGTTGGCCGGCGCGCAGCGTCGGGTTCATGCCTTCGTCCGTCACCTCCGTCGAAGCGAAGAAGAAGGTGTAGAGCGAGACGACGATGCCTGCAACGATCAGGATTTCGAGCAGGCTGCGCCACAGCGGTGTGCCGCGCGGCCCGGTCGTTGCGACGCCCTCGCCGGCAGCTGCTGCGCGTGCGGGAGTGGAGAGTTGCACAACAGGATTGTACCGAGCACGGCGCCGAACCGTGGTTACAATTGCTCCGCGCCTTTCTGAGGCGCTGCATTCATCAGGAGCATCATGGAAAGAGCAAGCGGCATTCTTCTACACCCAACATCGTTGCCGGGTCGCTTTGGGATCGGCGAATTCAACGACGACGCCTATCGCTTCGTTGATGCGCTGGTCGAGATGGGCCAGAAGTTGTGGCAAGTGTTACCGCTCGGCCCAACCGGCTACGGCGATTCGCCCTATCAGTGCTTCTCTGCCTTCGCCGGCAACCCGTTGCTCATCAGCCTGGAACACCTGGCGCGCGAGAACGCGCTGGCCTGGGACGACTTGAAGGACGCGCCGGCCTTCCCGGCTGACCACGTGGCGTATGGCGATGTGATTGACTTCAAGCTCGACCTGCTGCATCGCTCGTACATCCACTTCATGCAATACGCCTCGACGGAACAGCACCAGGCGTTCGAGGCGTTCTGCGATGCGAACGCTGGCTGGCTGGACGATTACGCGCTGTTCATCGCGCTGAAAGACGCGCACGGCGGCGATGCGTGGACGACTTGGCAGGACGATGTCGCCCGGCGCACACCGACCGCGCTGGCGCGCTCTCGCAACCAACTGGCCGACGCCATGCAAAAGCAGAAGTACTACCAGTTCCAATTCTTCCGGCAATGGTCGGCCCTGAAGCGCTATGCCAACGAGCGAGGCGTCAAGATCATCGGCGACATCCCCATCTTCGTCGCCTTCGATAGTGCCGACGTGTGGTCGCATCGCGAGCTGTTCTACTTGGACCAGCGCGGCAATCCCACCGTGATCGCCGGCGTGCCGCCCGACTACTTCAGCCCGACCGGCCAGCGCTGGGGCAATCCGCTCTATCGCTGGGACGTGATGGCGCAGCAGGGCTACGCCTGGTGGATCGAGCGCTGCCGCTCGGCATTCGCCCTATTCGACTACGTGCGGATTGACCACTTTCGCGGCTTCGAGTCGTACTGGGAAGTGCCGGCCAGCGAGTCGACCGCCGTCAACGGGCGCTGGGTGAAGGGTCCGGGCAAGGCGCTGTTCCAGGCGATCAAAGCTGCGCTGGGTGACCTGCCCATCATCGCCGAAGACCTGGGCATCATCACGCCGGAGGTGAAGGCGCTGCGCGACGCGTTCGGCTTCCCCGGCATGCGCGTGTTGCAATTCGCCTTCGTGGCCGACACGTCGTCGGAGTTCCTGCCGCATAACTACGTGCGCAACACGGTGGCCTACGCCGGCACGCACGACAACGACACCACGCGCGGCTGGTTCGAGAAGCTCGACCCGGCGACGCGCCAACAGGTGTTGGACTACACCGGCACCGACGGCAGCCAGATCGTCTGGGACTTGATCCGCTTGCTGCTGATGTCGGTGGCCGACACGGTGATCATCACGATGCAGGACGTGCTCGGCCTGGGCAGCGAAGCGCGCATGAACTTCCCCGGCCGTGCCGAAGGCAACTGGCAGTGGCGCTTTACGTGGGACCAGTTGGCCGGCGATGCGAAGGCGCGCCTGCGCAAGATGACGGCGACCTACGGGCGTTGACCCGGGGTAATGAGCGCACGATGGACACACCAGGCTTCTCCCAGAAACCTGGTGTGTTTTTACTCAATCCCTGCGCGGTGTGCCAGATGCCGGGCGCGGTCGCGGCATTCGGCGATCAGCACCTGCTCGTCTAGGCAGAGCACACGCTTGTCCTGGATCAGCGGGCGGCCATCTACGATGAGGGTATCTACATCGCTGCCGCGCACGTTGTATACGATAGACGCGAGCACGTCGCCGACCGGCTGGATGTGCGCGGCGTCGAAGTCCAGCAGCACCAGGTCGGCTTTGTCCCCGACGCGCAGCGAGGGGCTTCCGACGGCGCGCGCGCCGGCGACGGTCGCCATCGCGATGACCCGGCGCGGCGGCATGGCGCGCTCGTCCAGCGTGGTCACGCGCTGCAGATAAGCCGCCAGCCGCATCATCTCGAACATGTCCTGGCCGTCGTTGCTGGCCGGGCCGTCGGTGCCCAGGGCGACGTTGATGCCGTGCTCCCCCTGTCCTTCTGGCGTGCCCTTCGTGGTTACCAGCTTCCAAATTGGCGCGACGCCGGAGGCGAGGATCATGTTTGCCGCCGGGCAATGCGTCACCGTCGCGCCGTGTTGTGCCAGCAGCGCGATCTCTCGATCGCTCAGCCACACGCCATGCACGGCATGAAAGTCTGGCCCGAGGATGCCCAGCGAGGCGAACCACTCGACCGGCCGCATGCCGGTCTCCCCCAGCGTCATCGCCACCTCGGCCTGCGTCTCGTTCATGTGACAGTGGGTGATTGCGCCGTGCCTGCGCGCCAGCTCGGTAGTCCGGCGCAGCGTCTCGGGGGAGCAGCGCCACGGCACGAGCGGCCCGTTGGCGATGTGAATGCGGCCGTTCGCTGCGCCGTGCCATTCGTCGAACAGGCGTTTTAAGTCGTCCAGGATGGCGCCGGGCAATTCGGCGTTCGCGCCGCGGTCGGCCCAGGCGCGGGCCAACACCAGCCGCACGCCGAGCTTGTCAGCCGTCTCCAGCACGACATCGGTGTGGCGTCGAGAGAAAGGGACTTTGTGATGGTCAATGATCGTGGTCGCGCCGCCGCGCATGGCCTCCACCAAACCGAGCGTGACCGCCAGTCGCACGTCCTCCGGCGTCATCGCGCCCTGCAGCTTCCAGATGTAGTGCTTCAACCAATCCAGCAGCGCCCGGTTGGCGCTGTAACCGCGCATGAACGTCTGTTCCAGGTGCGTGTGCGCGTTGACCAGGCCGGGCAACGCGACCATGTGCGTGGCGTCAATCACGATTGACGATGGATGATGGATGATTGACGATGGCGCTTCCCCTTCACCGGCTCTGGCGATGCGGTCGCCTTCGATGAGCACATAGCCGCGTGGAACGACGCGATCCGGCAAGATCAGCGTGGCATTTTGAATGAGCAGCGTCATCAGCCTACAGAGGAGACCTGCAGCAACGTGACGAAGAGCAGGTAGACCAGCGCGCTCGACGCCGGGATCACCAGATTATCGAGGCCGGCCGGGCTGATGGCCTCGGCGATGGTGGCGAGGAGCGCCATCACCATCGCGAAGGCTGCTGTCACATCGAGCGGCGCGCCGAAGACCAGCAAGGTGACCGCCACGCTGAGGAATGAGAAGGCAAACATAGCGAGCGAGCCTTCGACGCTGCGCTGAGAACACGCATCCAACAGAGCGTAATGCCGCCGGCCGTAGCGCTTACCGATGATCGCAGCGAACGCATCGCCCCACGTCATCGGCATCAACGCCGCGACCATGAACGGTTTGCTGACGTCGAAGAACAGCAGGATGATCGCCGCGAAGGCGATAGGGAAGTAGACCGTGCCGAGGTTGGATTTGTCGCCGGTTTCCATCGCGGTGAACAACGCCCGGCGGTACGAAAGGTAGTTCAACGCGACGAAGGCGAGCGGCGGGATGATGGCGAACCACTTGTCAGTGAACAGCGCCGCCGTGCCCCAGGCCCACATGCCCACGGCGATATGCACTACCTTGCGCGTAAACTCGACCGGTAGCCGGAACGCGCGGCGCAGTGCTTCGGCGATCCCCAGCACGGCGAAGACGTAGATGAACGAGATGATGACGGCAAACCAGTTGTTCATGGGCATGTGCGTCAGGGAGATGCGTGGTCGTCCAGATGCACATCCTCGTCGAAGCCGTAGAGGCGATCCAGGCTGAGTTCAGGAGCGACGGTTTCGTTGGAACGCAACGTCAAGGCGGCGGCGCGCAGGCCGAGCTGCAGTGAGTCGCTGATCGGCAGGTCGTTCAGGTAACCGAAGATCACCGCGGCGGTCAGCGCGTCACCGGCGCCGGTGGTGTCCACGATGTCCACGCGCAGCGCGGGGAACTGGCCGCTCTCCTCCTCGGTGGCATAGCACGCGCCACGTTCGGCCTGGGTGATCACGGCGACTTCTACGCCCTGGCTGACCAGCCGGCGCGCGGCGATCAGCGCTTCGGACGGCGTGCGGATCGGCTCGCAACGCAGCAGCACCTCGGCCTCGGTCAGGTTGGGGGTGACAATGTTGATCATCGGCAGGTGCGGGCGCAGCCGGCCGGCCAGCACCGTCGAGGTCGGGTCCACACAGATCGGCTTGTGGTACTCGTGCGCGAGGTGGATCGCCGTGAGCATCGCTGCCTCGCTGAGGTTCAGATCGAAGGCGACGATGTCGCATTCGCGAAAGGCGTCCTTGTGCAAACGCAAATAGTCCGGTGTGATGTGTTGCAGCACCCGCAGGTCGTCCAAGCCGAGATACAAGTCGCCGCTCTCATCCAGCGCGGCGAGATAGGTGCCGGTCGTCTCGTTCTCCACGATCAAGGCGCGTGACACATCCACGCCCACGTCGTCCGCGCTGCTCAAGATGTCCTCGCCGGCGTAGTCATCACCAACTGCGGTGAGCAGTGTGACCGGCACGCCAAGCCGTGCCAGGTTCTCGGCAATGTTGCGCGCGACGCCGCCGAAGCTGGTGCGAATCGCCGAGGCGTTCGACGAAGTGAGCACCGGCCGATGCAGCATCCGCCCTTTGATGTCGAAGTTCGCCGCGCCGATGACGAGAGCACCTTTTGCCATAGGAAGCCGAGTCAGGGATCAGGGATCAGGGGTCGGGGGTCAGGGATCAGAAGTCAGAAGTCGGGAGTCGAAGCGTAAAGTTCAAAACTCAAAACTCGAAGCTCAAAACTCAAAGCTCATAGCTCACAGCTCACAGCTCACGGCTAACGCACGTTCGACAGTTGCCAGGCTGCGACCAACGCAATGCAAGCGACCACCGCGAACTCGATCAGCACCCCGCGGGAGAGCCGCTCCTGGAAGTGCTGTTGTGCAATGCCGGCGGACACATAGAACACGGTTAACAGTACCACGCCGGCGCTCCAGTTCGAGACGTTCCAGTAGTTCAACGCCCACGTCGCCTGGCCGACTAGCCAGCCCACGATGAGCGCGAATAGTGTCGCCTGGCGCAGACCGATGATGTGCGGCGCAAGCAAATCCAGCGCCAGCGCCACGGCCACCAACAGCGTACCAGTCGCCGTGATCGCGCTGCGCTCGCGCGTGCTGTAGATCAGCGTGAAGAGGCCGAAGGCGATCAGGTAGCTCAGCCCGGTTACGGTCAAGCGAGCGATGGGATAGGCCGGCGCGTTGGGTGAGATCGTGTAGTACTCGGCCACGATCAATATGCCCAGGACAACGACGCCGATCAGCAGCGTGGCGATCCACACCGGCCAGCTCGTCAGGCGGGTCAGCAGCAGCGCCAGCGCCAGGGCGGTTAGGCCGGGTGCCATCCAGAATGGGAAGAGGTAGGGCACCTCCCCCGCACGCACGTCGGGATGATCGCGTAGCACCCAGTCCACGCCGGCGATGGTCAGCACCGGCAGGAATAGAATGAGCAGCGAGTCCGCATTGAGGGTGATCGAGAGCGGCGAGCCGAGGAAGGTCAGCGATGCGTTGCGCGAAGGTAACTCGACCACCAGCAGCAGCACCGGCGTGAGCGCAAGCAACGCTACCAGCACCAAGATGCGGTTTGCTACGGAGGAGTGAAGCGATTGCGTCATCTGTTCGTCGCTGCACTGTCAATTGCGCACCGGCCGGCCAAAGCCGCGCTCGACGGTGATGCGCCCGGCGTCGAATGCCAGCCGACCGCGCACGAACACGTATCGCACTGCGCCCCATACGGGCCAACCCGCGAACGGCGTCCACTGGCACTTGGTGAACAGCGGCCTGTCACCGATGACCCATACGGCGCTTGGGTCCACGAGGGTGAGATCAGCATCGAACCCAGAGGCGATTTTACCCTTGCCGACGATTTTGTAGACGCGCGCCGGCCCCTCACAGCACAACCGAGCGATGTCCTCCAGCCGCAGCTTGCCTTCATGCGCAGCGGTCAGCAATAGCGGCAGCATCGTCTCCAGGCCGGGCACGCCCATCGGCGGGTTCGTGCCGCGTTTCTCCTCCAGCGTGTGCGGCGCATGATCGGTAGCGATGCAATCGGCCACATGAAGATGCACCCATAGTGCGTCCACATCCGATTGATCGCGCAACGGCGGGTTCATCTCGAAACACGACTGAGGGAGGTCAGATGCGATGGCAGCATTCTCCTGGTCTCCCCATCCCCTTGTCCCCTGGTCTCCTCGTCCCCAGGTCTCCCCATTCTGGCCGATCTGCCGGCTGAGGAAAAGATGATGCGGCGTGAACTCGCACGTCACCGGCACGCCGCGCGCTCGCGCTTCGGCGATGATCTCCACTTCGCGCCGGGTGGAGACGTGGCATATATGCAGGCGGCGGTTGCAGTGCGCGGCCATTGCTACTGCGCGGCTCACCTCGATCTCCGCGCAGATCGGTGGGCGGCGCAGGCCGCGGCGGGCGAAGTAGCGCACGGCCGGCTCGTGCTCGGCATGCACGGCGATCACGCGGTCGTGCGGATAGCGCTCGAAGTGCGCATACTGGGCAGCGAAGTCCTCCACGAGCAAGTCGCCGGTGCTGCTGCCCATGTAGATCTTCAAGCCGCACTCATGGAGGTTCGAGTTCTCCGTTTTGAGGTTCGAGTTGGTGTGGGTAGCGCCGAGAAAGAGGCCGAAGTCGCAGACGGCGTTCTGCTCCGCCAGGCGCATGGCGTGGTCGAACGACGCGCCGTCCACGATGGCCGGCGAGGTGTTGGGCATGGCGAAGACGGTAGTCACGCCGCCGGCCAGCGCGGCACACGTGCCGGTGTAGAAGTCCTCCTTGTGCTCACCGCCCGGCTGGCGCAGATGCACATGAACGTCAATCAGGCCGGGGAAGATGAGCAGGCCGGAGGCGTCCAGCGTCTGGTAATCGGCGACTGGCGGCTGCCCCAAAGCAGCGTCACGCACCTCGGCGATACGCTCGCCCTCGATCAGGATGTCGGCGCGGCGCACGCCCGCGCTGCTGACGATCTGGCCGTTGCGGATAAGCACGCCGTAATCACTCATCAGTAATCATCCATCACCAATTACCAGTTACTGGTCACCAATCTCCAATCTCATATCTCAAACTTCCTCCCCGTCGGCCCGCGATGCCATCGCCCGAAGTCGTGCTTGCCTTCGAGCTGGTCGAGCGTCATCACCGGCCCATCTACGCACACCAGCAGATCGTCCAGCGCGCACTGCCCGCAGATGCCGAAGCCGCACTTCATGTAGCGTTCGACGCTGAGCTGGCCGTGCCAGCCGTGCGCGCGGCAGAGCTTGTGCAGCGCGACGAGCATCGGCTCTGGGCCGCAGGCGTAGACGGTGAGTGATTGGAGATTGGAGATTGGAGATTGGAGAATCGCATCGGTGACGAAGCCTTGGACCCCGCGCGAGCCGTCGTTGGTGCTGAGCAATAGCGGGACGCCCAGACGCTCGAACTTGTCGGCGTAGAGCAGTTCGTCGGCGACGCGCGCACCGATGGCGACGGTGACTTCGAGTCCGGCAGCCAGCGCGGCCTGTGCCAGCACGTAGAGCGGCGCGCTGCCATAGCCGCCGGCGACCAGCAGCGCATGTTGCCCCGGCTCCAGCCGGAACGGCCGGCCGAACGGCCCGCGCCAGCCCACCATGTCGCCGGCACGGAGCGCGTGCAGCGCCGTGGTCATCGGCCCGACCTTCGCTACGCTGATCGTGAGCGGGCGCATGCCGGCGATGCTCATCGGCTTCTCGTCCACCCCGGGCAACCAAAGCATGATGAACTGGCCCGGCTGCGCGTCAATCGCGCTATCGAGCACGAACGTCTTCACCGATGGCGTCTCACGAATGACCTCGACAATGCGCGCCATGCGTGGCAGCTCGAAGGCGACATCGGTCGGCAAGGGCGCGGAACGGTGCACAACCGCGATTGTAGCGCCGGCAATAGAATAACCCCGTGGCTGAAGCAACATTGACCGACCTTCACGCTCGCGTCGAAGCGCATCGCAGCGACATCGTGCGCTTCATGCGCGAGCTGTGCGCCATCCCCAGCATGGACTCGCAAATCGCGGCGGTGGGCGAGCGCTGCGCCCAGGAGATGCGCCGGCTCAGCTTCGATGAAGTGCGCTTCGATGCGATGGGCAATATCCTGGGGCGCGTGGGCAAGGGCCGGCGCATCATCGTCTTCGACTCGCACATTGACACGGTCGGTGTGGGTGATCCATCGCAGTGGCAGTGGGATCCGTTTGCGGGCAAGGTCGAGGACGGCGTGCTCTACGCGCGCGGCGCGTGCGACGAGAAGGGCAGCACGCCCGGCATGATCTACGGCCTTGCCCTCGCGCGCGACCTGAGTCTGCTCGACGGCTGGACGGCCTACTACTTCGGCAACATGGAGGAGGCATGCGACGGTATCGCCCCGCGCGCGTTCGTCGAGCACGATCCGAAGGTGCGGCCGGATTACGTCGTCATCGGCGAGCCGACCCGTATGCAGGTCTATCGCGGGCACAAGGGCCGCGTGGAGATGAAAGTCACGGCCAAAGGGCGCAGCGCGCACGCCGCCAGCAACTGGCTGGGGGATAACGCCATCTACAAGCTGCTGCCGGTCATCGCCGGCGTCCGCGACCTCGACCCACACCTGCGCGCGCACGACTTCCTCGGCAAGGGCACGATCACCGTCAGCGACATGCGCGTGAGCACGCCCAGCATCAACGCCGTGCCGGACGAGGCGACGATCTTCATTGACCGGCGGATCACCTTCGGCGACACGCTGGAGAGCGCGCTGGCCGAGGTGCAGGCGATCATTGATGCAGCACAGAGCGCAGGACGCGCGACGCAGGACGCAGCAGCGTCTCACGTCTCGCGTCTTGCGTCCATTCAACTCGAGTTGTTGAAGTATGACGCGCCGAGCTACACCGGCTTCAGACTCGTGGTGGACAAATACTTTCCTGCTTGGGCACTGGACGAGTCGCATCCCCTCGTGCAGGCCGCGCTCGCCACAACCGAATTGGTCTTCGGGCAGCGCGCCACGACCGGCAAGTGGGACTTCTCCACCAACGGCACCTATTGGGTCGGCATTGCCGGCATCCCGGCCATCGGCTTCGGCCCCGGCGACGAAATCTATGCCCACACCGTGCTCGACCAGGTGCCGCTGGACGATGTCGTGCAGGCGACGAAATTCTACGCCGCACTGCCGGCAATGTTGTAGTTGGGCAGGCCGGTCGAGAGTCGGTCGGGTCGGCAGTTCTATCAGGTCGCGCGATCAGTAGATGAACGGGATCAGCTTGCGCGTTCGCCGGCAGTATTCTGCGTATTCGGGATACTTCTCGCGTAGCCAGCGTTCCTCGCGACGCGACTTCAGGTCGAAGAAGACGAACAGGATGATCGCTGAGAGCAGGCCGATCACGTTGTTGAGAAAGAGGCCGATCGCCAGCATGCCCAGGATGATCCCGGCGTAGATGGGGTGGCGGACGATGGCGTAAGCGCCGGTGCGCACCAAGTGGCCGTCGTCCAGCGGCTTGGGATTGGGCGTGAGGTTGCGGCCCAGCGCGACGATGCCCCACGCGAACAACCCGGCTGCGCCGGCGGCGATCACCACGCCGAGGACGCGCGCGATCCAACCGATAGCTGGTGGCCAGGGCACGCCGACCGGCAACAACAGCGTCGCCAGCAGCAAGATGGGCAGAAGCGTGAACTGCGCGACCACCCACCACTCTCCACGTGACCCAAACGCTGCCCGTCTCATACGCACCGAATGATACGTGCCCATGCACGATGAGGGATGTATCTCAACGGAAGGAAAGCCCCGCATCACCTTGCGCCGTCGTGGTTATCCGCGTCTCTGCGACTGGCAAGCCAAGCCCCTCGGCGTACACTTGCACAGGTCAACCAAAACGCAAGACGCAGGACGTAAGACGCAAGACGCGAGACTCAAACATCGTACGCCGAGTACACCGAACACCAACACACCGCAACATGAACGCATCAACCTCGACCGCCGAGAAAGTCCCCCTCCGCACCAAGCTGGCTTTCGGCAGCGGCGACATTGGCCCGGCCGTCGCCACGGCCATCATGAGCTTCTTCCTGCTCTACTTCTTCACCGACGTCGCACGGCTCGATCCGGCCGCCGCCAGCGTCATCCTGCTGATCACCAAGATTTGGGACGCAGTAAACGATCCGTTGATCGGCCTGCTCTCCGATCGCATCAACACGCGCTGGGGGCGCCGGCGACCGTGGTTCTTGTTCGGCGCGGTTCCGTTCGGGCTGGCCTTCTTCCTGCTGTTTCAGACACCCCAACTCGGTGACGCCGCCAAGTTCGCCTACTACCTGATCGTGTCGTTGCTGCTGGACACAATGTTCACCGTGGTCAACGTGCCCTATACCGCGCTGACGCCGGAACTCAGCCGTGACTACGACGAACGCACCAGCCTGAATTCATACCGCTTCGCCTTCAGCATCGCCGCCGGCCTGATCGCCGCGGTCACCCATCCGATCATCGTGAATGCAGTCGCAGCGAATGCCGACGTGCAAACCGGCTATGCCGTCTCGGCGTTGATCTGGGCAGTCGTGTGCACGGTGCCGTTCTTCTTTGCCTTTTGGGGCACCTACGAGCGCCACACGCCGGAAGAGGCCGAATCGCTGCCGTTCGTCGAGAGCCTGAAGTGGAGCTTTCGCAACCGCGCCTTTCGATACGCTGCCGGCATCTACTTGCTCTCCTGGCTGGTCGTACAGACGGTGAGCACGCTGATCGTGTATTACCTGACCTACTGGCTGCGCCGGCCGGAGATCACCCCGCTGGTGCTGCTGGCAGTGCAGGGGAGTTCGCTGATCTGGCTGTTCATCTGGAACGCGGTCAGCCGGCGGGTGGGCAAGAAAGGCGTGTATTTCATCGGCATGTCGGCCTGGGTCGCGACGTCGCTGGTGCTATTCGCCGTGCAACCCGACTGGCCGACCTGGAGCGTGATCGCGCTGGCGGCGCTGGCCGGCGTCGGCGTTGCCGTAGCGTATCTGATCCCGTGGGCGATGCTGCCCGATGTGATCGAGCTGGATGAGCTGGAGACCGGCCGCCGGCGCGAAGGGGCGTTCTATGGCCTGTTCGTGCTTCTGCAAAAGCTCGGCCTGGCGTTGGGGTTGTTCGCGGTTGGGCAGGTGCTGAATGCAACGGGCTACATCACGCCGCCGCCCGGCGTCACGACGCCGATCGTCCAGCCGGACAGCGCGTTGCTCGCCATCCGGCTGATGATGGGGCCGGTCGCTGCTGGGATCTTGATCGCAGGCATGTTGCTCGTCGCGCGCTTCCCGATCACCAAGGCCAGCCACGAACAGACGCTGCGTGAGCTGGAAGCGCGGCGCGCTGCAGTGAAGCCTGCTGCCTAGACGATGTATCCCACACCCACGGCGCCGGGTCCGGCGTGCGTAGCGATGGCCGGTCCGGCTTCCAGGATCACCGGTGACTTGATGCCCACATGCGCAGCAACCTCCTGCGCCATCTGCTCGGCCAGGTGCGGCGCTGCGGCGTGCATGAAGAACACCTTCGTCGGGTCGCCGGCAGCGTCTAGCTCGTGCAATACGATCTCTTTGAGGCGTGCGACGGCCTTGTTGAACGTTCGCACGCGCTCCAGCGGCTCGACCTTGCCGTCCTTGATGGTCAGGATCGGCTTCATCTGTAGCACACCCCCGATGAGCGCCTGCGCGCTGCCGATGCGCCCGCCGCGCTTCAGATTTTCCAGCGTCTCCAACACGAAGTGCATGCGCGTGCGCGGGATGAGCGACTCGATGTGCGCCTTGATCTCGGCCGGCTTCGCGCCTTCCTTCGCCATGCGCGCGCCTTCCGCCACCAGCAGCGCCATCCCCGCGCTCACCATGCGCGTGTCCACCAGCGTCATCGCCGGATCGCTGCCCAGTGTGAGGGCTGCCGATTCAGCGCTGGCGTAGGTGCCGCTGAGGTCGCGCGAGATGTGAATGGAGACGACTTCCTCGCCCTTGAAGCGCTGATAGATCTCCACGAAGTCGCCGACCGACGGCTGCGATGTTTTTGGGAAGTTCGGGTCGCTCTTCAGCATGGCATGGAACTGCGCGGGCGATAGGTCTGTGCTGCGGAAACTTTTATCGCCGAAGATGACGTAAGTAGACGCAACGGCGGCGATGTTCAGATCGCGAATCAGTTCGGGCGTCAGGTCGGCGTTCGAGTCGGTGACGATGCGCACCATGAATTCTTTCTCCTTTTGGCTCACGCGGGTCTTGCAGTAGATAACACCGGAGGCGACGCGGCGATGCCCGGTCGGTGATCTGCAGAAGCCATGCGTTATTATATGAACGAGGTTCATTTTTGCAGCGCATCGCCCACTGGCCGCTCATCGCCATCCTGTTCGTCTACACCGCTGCCGGCGTAATCTATGCCCTTGCTGCACCCTTCCTTGAGGTGTCCGACGAGGTGCGCCATTACGCCATGATCGAGCACCTCGCTCGAGGGGGAGGTTTGCCTGTGCAGGACGAGGCGCTCAACCGGCAGATTACCGAAGAGGAACGCCGCGCGCTGCGCCCGCTGACCTACTATGCACAGGAGGGCAGCCAGCCGCCGCTCTATTACGCGCTGATGGCGCTGGTGGCACTGCCGTTCGACCGGAGCGATCACGCCGACCTGGTCTGGCCCAACCCCCACGCCCGCCTGGGCCGTGCCGATGCGACGAACAATTGGAATCAGCTCGTCCACACGCCGGCAGAAGTCTTTCCCTGGCGCGGGACGACCCTGGTGGTCATGCTGATGCGCTTCATCGGCGTAGCGCTCGGCGCGGCGACGGTGGCATGCACCTATGCGCTGGCGTTGGAGTTGAGGGGGCAGGGGTCAGGGGGCAGGGATCAGGGGTCAGGGGTCAGAGGTCGGGAATCGGAAGTCGGAAGTCGGGAGTCGGAGCCGGCAAACGCCCTTTCTCAATTCTCAATTCTCGATGCTCAATTCGCAGCAGGGTTGGCCGCCGCGCTCATCGCATTCAACCCGATGTTCGTGCACATCATGGCTTCGGTGAACAACGACACGCTGGCGGCGACGCTCGCGACGCTGGCGCTGTTGTTGGCTGCGCGGATGATCCGGCGCGGAGCGAACGTTCGCGGCGCGGTCGTGCTGGGCATCGTGTTAGGCGGTGCGGCGCTGACGAAAGCCTCCGGCCTGGCGCTGGCCGTCGCCGCGCCATGCTTTGTGCTGGCCAGCGCGTTCATGCGCCGGCGGCGGGAGGACGAGGTGACGGGGCAGCGAAGCGGTCACATCCGGTCGCCGGTGGGTCTCCTCCCCTTGTTGCTCGGTATGGTGTTGCCGGCGCTGGCGATCGCCGGCTGGTGGTACCTGCGCAACCAAATGCTCTACGGCGACTTTACCGGCACGACAATGATGGCGCGCATCGCCGGCCCGCGCGAGATCGCGCCCTCGGCGGTCGAGCTGATCGGTGAGTGGGACGGCTTCTTCAAGTCATACTGGGGCTTGTTCGGCGCGGTCAACATTCCGATGGACTTGTGGATCTACGCTGCGCTCCAACTCATGCTTATCCTCGCCGGCTTCGGGCTCCTGCTTACGCTTGCCGACGGGCTACGAACGATGCAGCGCGCTACCTCCCCTTTCTCAATTTTCAATTTTCAATTTTCAATTCTCCTGATGCTCTTCAGCGCTTTCCTCGTCGCCTTCATAGCGTTGCTGCGCTGGACCTCGCTCACGCTGGCCAGCCAGGGACGGCTGCTCTTCCCGGTCATCGCGCCGCTCTCGATCTTCCTCGCGCTGGGGCTACTTCGTCTCGCAGATGGCGCATCGCGCCTTGTGCGTCTACGCAACACGCGATCCGCCATCGCCGTCGTGGTCCCCATCGCCCTCGCCGCCCTCACGCTCCTGGCGCCGTTCGTCTACATCCGGCCGGCCTATGCGCTGCCCCAGCGCCTGACCGAGGCCGAACTGCCTGCCCTCGACCGGCAGACCGAGCTGTTCTTCGAGGACAAGATTCGCTACCTGGGCTTTCGAGTGCACAACCCCAAGCAGCGCGTCGCGCCGGGCGACCTGCTGGACGTGACGCTCTACTGGCAGGCGCTCCGGCCGCTCGACCGGAACTACAGCGCGTTCGTTCGCGTGTATGCGAAGGGCGATCGGCCCGTGCACGTGTTGGACACGTACCCGGGCGGCGGCATGTGGCAGACCACGCGATGGCAGCCCGGCGAGATCATCGCCGACCGCTATCGTCTGCGCATAGACGACACCTTGACCAACACGCAACTCGCGCCGAGCACGCTGTGGTTGGACGTGGGCTTCTGGGACTTCGCGGCGCATCGCTTTCTATCCACGTTCGACCCCATGCGGCAACCCACCGGCCGCCAGCGCTACGAAGCTGCCAGCCTGAACGTATCGCGTCCCGCGCCGAACTTCCGTATGAAAGCGCGCTTCGAAAAGGTTGCGCTCACCGCCGTCCGCGCCGAGCAGTCAGGGCGGGAGCTTACGCTCAGCCTGGACTGGCTGGTGACCGACGACTTCACCGAGGACTACACCACGTTCGTGCAACTGTTCGACGCCGCGGGCAACAAGATGCCTGTGCAGGCCGACGGGCGCGCCAAGGGCGGCGACTTCGCGCCGCGTTGGTGGCGCGCGGGCGACTTGATCCTCGACGATGCTTACACCATTGCTCTGCCGGAAGACTTCCCGCCCGGCGCGTACACGATCAAGTTCGGGCTGTATAACGCCGCCGGCGCACGCATGCCGGCCTACGACGAAGACGGGCGGGCGATTCCCGACGCTGCGCTCAGCGTGCCGATCGAAATCAAGTGAGGCTGCTGGATGGAATGCCTGTATAGCCGCCAAGCCGTCCGCGAGTGCCTGCGCGCACACCGGCGCGCCATCCATCGCCTGCTCATCGGCGAGGGCGTGGAGGATGCACCGATCATCCGTGAGATTCGTACGCTGGCTCAACAACGGCGCATTCCGATCAGCACCGTCCGGCGCGACGCGCTGAACGCCATCTCCCCGCATGCACAGGGGGTAGCGCTAGAAGTGGGCGCCTATCCCTACGCCGGCCTCGAGGACATCTTCGCCGAGGCCGAGGCGCGCGGCGAGCCGCCCTTCATCCTCATCTTGGATTCGCTACAAGACCCGCAGAACTTCGGCAGCCTGATCCGCACGGCGGAGGCCGCCGGTCTGCACGGTGTCGTGATCGGCGAGCGCCGCAGTGTGGGCGTGACGCCGGCGGTGGTGAATGCCTCGTCGGGTGCCAGCGAGCACCTGCGCGTGGCGCAGGTGGTCAACCTGGCGCGTGCGGTCGAGGCGATGAAGGCGCGCGATGTGTGGGTCGCTGCCCTTCACGCTGAAGCACCGCGCACGATTTACGAGGCCGATCTGCGCGGCGCGCTGGCCCTGATCGTTGGCAGCGAAGGCGAAGGGGTGAGCCGGCTGCTGCGCGACAAAGCCGACTTCGTGCTGCGGCTGCCCATGCGTGGGCGCGTGGCCTCGCTGAATGCAGCGGTCGCCGGCGCGGTGGCGATCTACGAAGCGCTGCGGCAGAGAGCGGGGTGACATATTGTGAATTGCGTTTTGCATCTTACGTCTAGCGTCTTGTGTCTTAGGTCAGCAGTTTCACATTCGTGCAACGTGCAACTTGACAAACTCGGCTGGCAAGTGCTAAAACGCCCGCAAGTTCAGGGTTCTTTTAGTGAGACCAGGAGGTAAACAGATGAAACGTCGTGAATTCCTGTCCGTAGCTGCCAAGGGTGCGGCCATCGGCGCGGCCTCGACTGCCTTCGCCGCCCCGACGATCGTGCGTGCTCAGACGACAATCCGCTGGCAAATGGCCACAAGCTGGCCGATCGCGCTGGACACGATCTACGGCGCGGCCGTGTATTTCACCGAACGCGTTGCTGCGCTGACCGACGGCAGATTTCAGATTACCCCCAACCCGGCGGGCAAGCTCTCCAAAGGCCTTGACATCCTGGACGTCGTCTCGCAAGGTGCCGTGCCGATCGGCCATACGGCATCGTACTACTACGTCGGCAAGAGCCCGATTACGGCGTTCGGCACGGCCGTCCCGTTCGGCATGACCTTCCGCCAGCAGAACGCTTGGCTATACGAGGGCGGCGGGCTGCAGTTGCTGCAGGAGATGTATGCCAAGAAGTTCGGCGTGATCCAGTGGCCGGCCGGCAATACCGGCGCACAGATGGGCGGCTGGTTCCGCAAGGAGGTCAACAAGGTCAGCGACCTGCAAGGGTTGAAGATGCGCATCCCTGGTCTAGGCGGCGAAGTAATGAAGCGCCTGGGCGTGACGGTGCAGACCATCCCCGGCGGTGAAATCTTCCAGGCGCTGCAAACGGGCACGGTGGATGCTGCCGAGTGGGTCGGCCCTTACGACGACGAGAAGCTCGGCTTCTTCAAGGTCGCCAAGTTCTACTACTACCCGGGCTGGTGGGAGCCTGCCCCTTCACTCGAAGTGGAGGTCAACCTGAACGAATGGAACAAGTTGCCCAAGACCTACCAGGAGGCGATCAAGAGCGCGGCGGCCGAGGCCAACCAGAACATGATGGCGCGCTACGATGCCCGCAACGCCGCTGCACTGGCCAAGTTGACGGCGCAGGGCGTCCAGGTGAAGCAATACAGCAAGGAGATCATGGACGCGGCTCAGAAAGCGGCCATGGCGCTCTACGACGAGTTCGCCAGCAAGGATGCCGACTTCAAGAAGGTCTACGAAAGCTGGAAGACGTTCAAGGCGGAGTCGGACAAGTGGTTCGGCCTGAACGAATATACGATCGAGGGCTTCCTCTTCGGCAAATCCTAGGCCGGTAGGTGCCTCGTAAAACGATGGGCGGGAGATTCTCCCGCCCATTTCGTTTATCTGAACGACAACCGCACCAGCGCGTTCACCGTCTCGGGGAAGGCGATCACAATCACCAGCACGATGAGCTGAATGATCATGAAGGGGATCGCGCTGCGGTGGATCTCGACCGTGCTCACTTCCTTCGGCGCGACGCTCTGCATGTAGAACAGCGAGAAGCCCACCGGCGGCGAGATGAACGCCGTCTGCAGGTTGATCGCCACGACGATGGCGAACCACACCATCGTGTAGCCCTCATCGGCGAACGCGCCCATCTCGTTGACCGTGTTGAGCACCTTCTCGGCCGCCGGCACCAGCAGCGGCATGGCGATGTAGGTGATCTCTGGGAACTCCAGGAAGATACCCAGCAGGAAGATCACGATGTTGGCGACGATGATGAACGTCCAGAAGCCGCCCGGCAGGGTAGTCAGCCACTCCTCGATCAACAGGTCGCCGCCCAACCCGAACAGCACCTTGGTGAACAGCGTGGACGCAAACAAGATCATCAATACCAGGCCGGTGGTCTTGGCGGTGGCGAGTGCCGCGTCCGAGATGACCTTCCAGCTCATCCGGCGGTTGGCCACAGCCAAGAGGGACGCTCCGATTGCGCCAAACGCGCCGGCTTCGCTGGGCGTAGCCAGGCCGGCGAAGATCGTGCCCAGCACGGCCAAGATAAGCACGACCGGCGGGACGAATGCCTTGAGCGTGCGCTCGAAGAGTTCGTCACCACGGAGCGTGCGCGCTTCTGGCGGCAGCGCCGGCGCGCTGCCCGGGCGAAGATACGCGACGAGCAGCGAGTAGACGGCGTAAGCGCCAGCCAACATCAGGCCGGGCACGATCGCGCCGGCGAACAGATCGCCGATGGACACGCCAAATTGGTCGCTCAGCAGCACCAGCACGATGCTGGGCGGGATCATCTGCGCCATGGTGCCCGAAGCGATGATCACGCCGGTCGCCAGCCCCTTGTTGTAGCCATACTTCAGCATCGTCGGCAACGAGATCAGGCCCATGGCGATGATCGTTGCCGCCACGACGCCGGTGGTCGCGGCCAGCAGCGTGCCGACGATCACCACGGCTAGCGCGATGCCGCCCTTCACCGGCCCCATCAGTTGGCCCACCGTCTCCAGCAGCTCTTCCGCCAACCCCGACTTCTCCAGGATGGCGCCCATGAAGATGAAGAAGGGAATCGCCAGCAGTGTGCTGTCGCTCATGATGCCGAACCAACTGTTCGGCAACGATAGCAGCAGATTGAAGTTGAACGCGCCTATCGCCAGGCCGATCAGCCCGAAGACGATGGAGACGCCGGCGAACGAGAAGGCGACCGGATAGCCCGTCAACAGCAGGAAGAAGAAGCCGACGAACATCAGGATACCGAGCCACTGCGGGTTGAATCCTTCCATCGGTTCCTCCTTTTTATCGGCGCGCTGCAGCTTCGTGCTCCAGCTCTTCGCGCATTTCGCGCACCATTTCTTCGGCCATCGCCTGATCGGTCTCGGCTACCATCACCGCCTCATCGGCTTCGTGGTAGCCGAGGAGAACGGCGGCATACTTGACCAATTGCGATATGCCTTGTACCAGCAGCCCGAAGAAGCCGACGATGATCAGCGACTTGAGTGGCGCGAGCGGAAGCCCGCCGGCGTCGCTCGACACCTCCCACGGCCCCCAGCTTCCATCCGGCAGGCGCCCCCACGAGGTCAGCACCGGGCCGACGCTCACATAGATCGCCAGCAAGCAGAAGGGGATGAGGAAGAACAACGTCCCCAGAAAGTCCACGAGTGCGCGCTGGCGTGGCCCCCATCGCGAGTAGAAGAAGTCCACGCGCACGTTCACGTTGTGTCTGAGCAGGTAGGGAAAGCCGATCAGGAAGAGCAGAGAGAACAAATACCACTGTGTTTGGATCAGCTCGTTGGAAATCAGTGTGCGCTGCAGCCACTGGCCCAGATATCGCAGCGCGGCGTTCAAAAATCCGGCTAGGATAGCCAGAACGACGATGATGCTGATCAGACCACTCAGCCGGTCGGTGATCGCGTCAATCACCGCCGAAATACGAAGTAACGCCTTCAATGTCCTACCCTCCTTCGTATCGTTCGACTCCAGGCTGCTGTTTTACGACGTCATTAAAAAGATGCAGCACTCACCAGTGCGTGGCGCGCATGGTATTCATCGTGGCGGATTTGTCAATCGCGATGCTGGCCGGCCGGGGACGTGCGTCAAGACGCGTCTGCGTCCACGACGAAGATGCTGCGCGCGATGCTGGTGCTGATGCGGCGGGGTTGGCCGTCGGCGAGATAGACGATGAGCGCGGCGTCGCCCGTCCGGTTGCCCACGGTCACGACGGTCTGCGGCGTCAGGCCGAGTTCGGCGACTTCACGCAGCGTTGCGGGGTCTTCGTCGCGCACGCGCTCGATGCGCACCGTGCTGCCCGCAGCGGCAGCGTCCAGGGTATTTCGCGAGCTCGCCGCGATTTCGCCGTCCTTGGTAGGGATAGGATCGCCGTGCGGGTCCACGGTGGGATGGCCGAGCAAAGTCGAGATGCGATCCTCGAATTCCTCACTGATGGCGTGCTCCAGTCGGTCGGCTTCGGCATGCACCTGATCCCATGAGTAGCCCATCGCTTCGGTCAGATATAGCTCGATCAATCGGTGATGGCGAATGACCTCCAGCGCGATTTTCTCGCCGGCCGGCGTGAGCGTCGCGCCCTGATAGGGCTCGTAGAGCACCAGCTTCAACTCGGCCAGCTTCTTGAGCATGCCGGTGACCGAAGCGGCCGTCACGTTCAGCCGGGCCGCAAGCGCGTTCGTCGTAGCACGCTCGTTCTCGTGGCGCAAACTGTAGATCGCCTTCAGGTAATCCTGGACGGATTCAGAGAGCATCATTTATTCTATCCCGGCGTAGGCTGAAATACACATGCAGGCGCGTCGCGTTTCGCGCATCGGTGTTACCATATCACGAGTCATGAGCGCGTTCTGGATCAGCATCGCGTGTGGTCTGGCCGGCTACCTGATCGGCTCGATTCCCTTCGGCTGGATCATCGTCAGATTGGTGAAAGGAATAGACGTGCGTGAGTTCGGGAGCGGCCGCACCGGCGGCACGAACGTCTTTCGCGCGGCCGGCGTGGTGCCCGGCCTGGCGACGGCCATCCTCGATGTGTTGAAGGGCGTGGTCGCCGTGCTGGTCGTGCGCCAGCTCGTCATGAATACGGCGGGCTGGGCCGAGGCCTTGGCCGGCTTCGGCGTGGTGCTCGGCCACAATGCGTCGTGCTTCCTCAACTTTCGCGGCGGCGCGGGCGGCGCGACCGCCGTTGGCACCAGCATCGCGATCTGGCCGTGGGGCGGTGTGCCCGCGTTCGTGCTCGGTTCGCTCATGCTCTTCGTTGGCGGCTACGCTTCGATCGCCTCGATGCTGGCCGGGTTGACCGTCGCCGTCGCTAACACCGTTGGCGCTATCTCGGGCGCGACGCACTGGTCGTACGCCGCTTATGGCTGGGGCGTGCTCGGCTTGATCCTGATCGCCCTTCGCCCGAACATCGAACGCCTGCGCGCCGGCACGGAGAAGCGCGTGTCGTGGTTCAAGCGCGCCAGCCCGGCGCAGTCCAGTTCTTCCACGGCGCAGCAATGAAGCCGCTTCGTCCTCGCCGGATAGATGTCTTATACGAAGACGATCATCTCGTTGCCGTCAACAAACCGGCCGGCGTCACCACTGCCCACGATGCCACGCGACCTGACGAGCTCGATTTGCATGCGTTGCTGGAAACGCGCTGCGGCCGGCTGTGGCTGGTGCATCGCCTCGACCGCGATACCAGCGGCGTCATTATCTTCGCGCGAAACGAGGCTGCCCACCGGGCGCTCAGCGAGCAGTTCGAAGGGCGCGACGTGACGAAGATCTACCACGCGATCCTTGTGGGCAATCCATCGTGGACGGAACGCACCGCCGATGTGCCATTGCGCGTGGACGGCGACCGCCGCCACCGTACGGTGGTGGATGCAGTGCGGGGCAAGCCATCGGTGACGCACTTCCGCGTGCTGGAGCGCCTGAAGCGCTATGCGCTGGTCGAAGCCATACCGGAGACGGGCCGCACCCACCAGATCCGCGTACACGCGGCACTGCTCGGCCATCCGATCGCCGCAGACGACCTGTATGGCGATGGCAAACCGATCTTCCTCTCGCAACTGAAGCGCGACTATCGCCCGAACGCCACCGAGGAGATTCCGTTGATCGGACGGACGGCGCTGCACGCACGCCGGCTGAAGCTGGCTCACCCGGTTACCGGGGAACTGCTCGACCTACTCGCGCCATACGCCAAGGATTTCAACGCAGCGGTGAAGCAGTTGGAGAAGCTGGCGTGAACATCACTGCGATCTCTCTCTCCCACTCCGGCAGGTAGATCTCCAGGCCGTTGCCGGTCTGGTCTCCAGCCCCCGATGGCACAGAAACCGTTCACCGAACGAGCTTTTAACGCTGCGCTAGCATCGCCGGCCTATAACCAGAGGCATATGACTCAGTCTGCTCTGCCTCGTTGGACGCAACGCAATTGGTTCTATCCCTTGGTTTATTTCTTGCTGTTGTTTGTCGCCTTCTTGCCGCTGATCACCGAGCGCCCCTATAACCCGCAGGATACCCCGGCGGTCATCTTCGGGATCCTCAGCCGTGCTACCGTTCCCTATGCCGCGTGGGGATGGGTCTTCCATGTGGCGACGCTCCTTGTGGTGGGATTGGCCGCCTGGAACCCGAAGGTCGGCAGCCGAGTGGTGCCGGCCTATTTTGGCCTGAATTACCTCGTGGTGGCGGTAACACAAACTCACGCCGAGACGCCGGCCTACGGATACGCGATACACACCGGCGCCTTGATCGCCGAAGTGGGTTTGGGCTTACTCTGGCTCTGGGTAGCCTGGCGGGGGCGGCTGCACATGTCGTTCGGCGCGGTGCCGCGTTGGCGCTGGCTCCTCTTGCCGTTGGCGCTGCTCGCGTTCTGGTCGCCCATGCGCATCGAGGGCACGCGCGCCATGCCGGATTTCAATCCCCTGCTGCTGCTCACGTCACCCGATTATGGCTTAGCTTACTGCTTCCTCACGCCGGTGTTCCTATTTCTGCTCATTCTGGCCTGGCCACAGGTGGATTGCTTTGCGTTTCGCGTAACAGCCTTCAACGCTTTGCTATACGCAGTGTTCAATCTGAATCATTGGGCCAGCCCGGATCGCATCTGGCTGGGTGTGATGCATGCGCCGTTGCTTGTGATGGCGGTCGTCGCACTCGGGATGACGCATTTCACCAACAGTGCATCGCGGCTTCACACCAACAATCGGACCAGTAGAGTCGCTAACTCCGCCGGTCTACCAATCTGAGAGAGCGCGTCGGGCGCGATCGAATCGCAGCTTGCGCATGTGAGGTGCATTTCAAAATGGGGGAACGCGGCCGGCCTGCAGCGATATTCGCTTCAGTCGCGCTGAGATAAATCCCAGCGCTGAGCATACGGGCAAGCCGCGTATCTCGCCCCTTTCAGCCCAGGCGTTTACGCCGGGGCGGGTTTGCTACGTCTGTCCCCGTTGGCGAATGCACCCTCCCGTAGGCGCAGGCTTTACGCCTGCGCCTCCCACTCAACACAACGCCCCGCATGCGCCTTGGTTTATAATTGCAGCCGAATGGGGGCGTAGCTCAGCTGGTTAGAGCGTTGCGTTGACATCGCAAAGGTCACAAGTTCGAGTCTTGTCGCTCCCATCGAATCGAAGCGCGGAGGTCGCATCCGCGCTTCGCGCTTTTCCACGCTTTGGATACATTCATATCTCGTGACTACGCACCATCCTCTCTCCGACTTGCACGCGGCGCTGCGGCCCGGCGTGCTCGACCTTGGCCTGGGTCATCCCGATCCGGCGCTGCTGCCGCTGGAGGCGATCCAACGCGCCAGCGCCTCGGCGCTCGCGGACTACGGCGCACATGCGCTGGGCTATGGCTACGCGACCGGGCCGGGGCCGCTTGTGGATTGGTTGCAGCATCGCAGCGCGCAGTGCGAGGGACGCATGCCAGACGCGGACGAAATCGCCATTACCGGCGGCATCTCGCACGCGCTCGACCAGCTCGTCACGCTGTGCACGCAGCCGGGCGATGTCGCGCTGGTCGAATCGCCCACATATCACCTCGCCGTGCGCATCTTGCGCGACCGGCCGCTGAAACTGGTCGCCATCCCGAGCAGTCCCGATGGTCCTGATGTCGCCGCGTTGAGCGAATTGGTCGCTTCCCTGAAGCGCCGGGGCGAGCGGCCGAGCCTGCTGTATTGCGTGCCCACGTTCAACAATCCAACCGGCCTGTGCTGGCGTGATGATGTGCGCCGAGCGGTCGTCGCCCTGGCCGAACGCGAGCGCATCTTGATCGTCGAAGACGATGCCTATCGCGAGCTGGCCTACGACGGCGAAGCGCCGTCGTCGTTGTGGCGCCTCGCGCCAGCGGGTGTCGTGGCGCGGCTGGGGTCGTTCTCCAAGAGCCTCGCGCCCGGCATGCGCGTCGGCTGGATCACCGCCGGTCGCGACGTGATTGCGCGCATTCGCACGTGCGGCCTGATGGACAGCGGCGGTGGGCCGAACCAGTTCGCAGCGATGACCGTCGCCGCCTATTGCAAAGATGGCGCGTTCGAACCCCAGGTCGCGCGCTTCCGCGAGGCCTATCGCGCGCGACGTGATGTGTTGATGCGCGCGCTGGCGACGCATCTGCCGACAGGTTGGCAGGCGCAGACGCCGACTGGCGGGTTCTTCGTATGGGTGCGCCTGCCCGGGGGCCTATCGTCGGAAGTGTTATTGCCGGTCGCCGAGGCAATGGGGGTGTCGTTCGTGCCTGGCCGCCGGTTCTTCTGCGATGGCCACAATGGTGACGACGCTCTCCGGCTGGCCTTCACGCTCTATCCCCCGGCGCAGCTCGAAGAAGCCGCAGCGCGGTTAGCCCAGGCCATGCGACGATGCGGTTGATTTGAATCTCGCTCCCCGGAGAACGGGAGATCCTGTAGCCTCTGGCGGCGTTTGTTTTTCCACGAGGCCCCGGCAACACGCCGAGGCCTCGCGGAGAAGAAGGGGGAGGCTACCGCCGGACGATGGGCAGATACACACCGCCGACGCTGATAGAGACGCTGTACTCGCCGTTCTGCATGTCGTAATACGTCGTCGCGCCGTTCACCTCGACGATGTGACTTTCGCCGACGTCCAGATACACCGCGTCGAAGTTCTGCGTTTGCAGTTCGCCCGCCGGCATGTTGGGCAAGTTGGGCGCTGTGCCGATTGAGCGCGCGGTCTCGTCCATGTTGATGAACTCGATCACCTCGCCAGGCCGGACGCGCAGGCGCGATGGGCTGAAGCCCTCGGCGGTGATGACGACGACGTGGTCGCGCGCACGGGCGGGGATGGGCACGATCCGGCCAAACGCGCAATTCGTTTCCCCGTCGCACGTCACGCACAGCTTCATCAGCTCACGCACCATCGAGCGCACGTCGCCGGTTGTGAATACACCGGTGAACGTCCGGTCGCCATCGGGGTCGGCCAGTGTCACGACGCCGCTGCCCGGCACGGTGAGCGTCACCGCAGCGGTCGGATCGGTGCAGCACACCCGTACGCTAACCGTGTAGGTTGTGCTCGGCGCCAGCCGCACATACCAGCCCCAGTCGTCGAACCAGCCCGACCAGTGGCGCGGATGATGGCGCACATTGCCGCCGGGGCCGATGAACTTCAGGCTGATCGGATCCCAGGTGAGCGAGGGATCTACCTTGAGCAGCACCGGCTTGGAGCGCTTCGGGTTGCCGTTCGCGTCTTTAGTCTCGGCTTGGATCACGTGGAAGCCCTCTTCCAGATTCACGGCGAACGACCAGTTGCCGTTGGCGTCGGCGGTGGTCGAACCGAGCTGTGCGTCGCCGACGTAGATCGCTACCGGCGAACCGCCCTGCGCCTTGCCCGTAATGGTGATCGTGCCGGTGCACGTCGCGCCGGACACGGGATAGGTGATGATGGGCGGCAGGTGCAGCAGCGTCAGCGTCACCACGGCCGAGTTGTTCGTCAGGCTCACATCGTTGGTGGCCGTGATGCTGACCGCGTTGGTGAGCACGGTGCCGGCCGGCGCACTGAAGCTGATCGCCGTCCGCAGCATGATGGCGCCGCCCTTCAAGCTAGGCAGATCGCCCACGGGGAAGACGAATGAATCGCCCTCGCGCGTCGGCGTGATGGGCGGCGCGCTCTGCACGAAGGTGAGCGTCTGGTTACCGCTCGGCGTATCCACCACGCGCACGTTCTGGGCGGTCTGATCGCCGCGATTGCCATACGTCACCAGCCAGCTCGCCTGCCAACCGCGTTCGGGCAGATCGCGATCGGCGTGCAGGCGTGCGAGCTTCCTCACGCCGATGTCGGCGCCGGGCACGGGCGTCGGCTCCGGCTTCGGTGACGGTGGCGGGTTGCCTCGACAACCGCCGGGGACGAACGCATACGTGGCTACGCTCCGCCCATTCCCCACCTGCAATGTCGCGACGTTCTTCACGCTGCGATCCCATCCGATGAAGGGGAGCTGGCCGGGCTGCGGACAATTGAGCAGCTTGACCTTGATGACCACCTTGATCTTAGCGCCGGCCGAGAGCGTGCCCTCCCAGCGCACCGTGCCGCGCGGGCCGATGGTCGGATCGAAGGTCGTCGTCAACGGATCGGCGCTCGGCGTGATCACGACGACCAACGGTGTGCCGACCAGTTCGGTCTCAGCCGGCAGCGTATCGGACAGCACGGCCTGCGCGACGTTGTCGGTGTTGTTGTGCACGGTCAGCTCGTAGTCGAACGCATCGCCCGGCCCGAGATTCGGCTTCACCTCGGCCGTCTTCTTCAGCGAGACAGCGCGCGGCGCAGGCGGCGGTGGCTTGGGGGGCTTCGGCGGGAAGGGCGGGAGGCCGGATGGTGCATTCATCGGCGCCTGCGCTGCAATCCTCGGCGGCGCCGTCCATGCCGCACCTACGACCAGCACGGCGATGGACAACACACCGGCGACTCGAACGAGACGGTTTCGTGTATTCATATGTTGATGCTCCTCGCCGTTCTCGGCGGCCCATGCGGGGGCCGGTCGGCGAATCCTCTCGCCCGCTACGACGCAGGAAGCGGCACGGGGATACGCTCGGATCGCCCTACGTTTTGGATACGAAGGGATACGTCGGCTTCATGACGCCTCACGTATCGCGCTCGGCGCGATGAACGTCAGGCAGGCCCGTATCTGCGTAGCGACAATCCCGTCTGATCCGATGAGCAGCATGGCGGATGAGCAATCGTTGCTCGAACGTGTGCGTGCGTTCGAGCCGGCTGCGCTGGTGGAGGTGTATGACACCTTCAGCCCGGCGATCTATCGTTACGCCATGCGCCTGCTCGGCGATGCCATCATGGCGGAAGATTGCGTCACGGACACGTTCGCCCGGCTGATAGATGCCCTCAAAACCGGCGGTGGACCGATTCGATTCCTACAGGCCTACCTGTATCGCATCGCCCACAACTGGATCACCGATCACTATCGCAGCGCCGATCGCCTGAACATCTCGCTCGACGAATTGGCCGACGCCGAGGCTGATGATGTTCTCGCGGTGGATGAAACGCCGCCGTTGCAAGTCGTCTCCAGCCAGATCGAGGCCCAACACGTGCGCGTGGCGTTGATGCGCTTGACGGCTGACCAACGCCAGGTGATCGTGCTCAAGTATTACGAGGGTCTGAGCAACGAGGAAGTGGCGGCAGCGATCAACAAACCGGTCGGTGCCGTCAAGTCGCTGCAGCATCGCGCCCTCGCAGCGTTGCGCCGCGAGTTGGTTCGCGCGGTCGCCGATGACGCCGAGGTGAGATCGTCATGAATATGCCGGAGATGCTCGATCCTTTCGACCCGGCGTTGGGCGGCGCGCTGGATAAGCTGGCCTACATCCCGCCGCGCGATCCACAAGCTGTCGAGCGCGGCCGGACGGCTTTTCTCGCCTATGCTCAAGCGGCACGCGCAACCCAGACCCCGGCCAAGCGCACGCCGGTTCGACCCAAGCGCAGGCTGCTGCGGTTGTCGCTGGCAGCCATCAGTGCATTCATCTTCGGCAGTGCTGCCGTGACGCTGGCTGCCCAGGCCAGCCAACCGAACGACGTGCTCTACCCCGTGAAGCTGTTGAGCGAAGAAGCGCGGCTTGCATTGGCTTTCGGCGAGCGCGCGCAACTGGACTTGCTGATCGAGTTCTCGAACCGCCGGCTGGACGAGCTGCAAGCGACGGCGTCGGATCAGGCAGCGTCGCGCAGCGTCATCTTGCGGCTGGAGAAGCAGGTGAATCAGGCTGCTGAAATTGCAGCGCGCATCGGCGATACAGATGCGGACGCGACGACGTCGCTGCAACAGCTCCAGGATCTGGCGGAGCGCGCCCGCCGCGCCATCCGGCAACCCGAGAACACGCCGGTGCCACAGCCGACCGCGCCGGCGCCGGTGCCCAGCGCGACGCCGGCTTCCCCCACCCCTTCGGCGACGCCGCTCCCGACGCTGACTGCTCCCGAGCCAACGGCCGAACCACCGGCGATTGTCACACCCCTGCCGCCAGAGCCACCATTGCCGCCTACTGCTGAGCCAACGGTGGACCGGCCGACTGCTATACCAACGCCCCCTCGACCACGACCCAGGCAGCCCGACCCCGGCGCGCCGGTGACGCTGATCCCGCTTCCCCTTCCTACGACGCCGGAAGCACCGCCAAAGCCGCCCGAGTTGCGCGAGACGGTCGAGAGCATTCGGGCCACAGCGCGGGCCGAGCCGCGGCCCAACCCCGACGATGTGCGTGCCACGATGCAGGCGATCCGCGAGACCGCAGCGGCAATGCGACCCACCGCTGCGCCGCCACCTGCGCCTGCACCGCCACCCCCGCCGGGCAGCGAAGCGCCGCCCGCGCCGCTGCCTCAGCCGCCGGAGGGCGGAGCACCGCCTCGCGAGCGCCGGCCGCGCCCGACACCGATGCCGTGATCAGCCACGCACCAATACCTGCGTCGAGCAGTGTGGGCCGCCGTAGCCGCCGCTGAGGGCGTCGAAGGCGATGGTCTGCACATCCACACCGGCTGCGCGCAATCGCTGGGCAAACGGCTCGCCGGCGCGCGTTACCCCGATCAGCCGTCGCGGGCCGACCAGCAAGCCGTTCGCGGCAAAGTCCAGTTGTTCGGCCTTGCTGAACGGGATGACGTGGATGCCCTTCTCGCGCAGGTAGCGCGAGAATAGCGTCGTGCGCGTGAGGACGTAGGTGTAGTCATCCGGCGCACCCTGCGGCGTATAGACCCTCACCGCCGGTTCTTCGTCTCCGCTCAGCCGCGATGCGACGCACACGGCCAGGTCGCGATCGAGCATGGCGAAGTAGGTGTCGAGGTGCATCTCGTCCATCGCCCTGCGCGGGTCCTCGACCACAGCCACCTCCACATAGCCATAGACGCGGTGCTCCAGGCACTGGCGCACGCCGTCATCGTTGGTCAGTAATCCCTGGCCCTGCAGCACGAAGTCGCCGCAGGGGATGAAGTCGCCGCCTTCCAGCGTACCGGGCGGCTGGACGCGATATCGCGGTGTGATGCCGAGCGACTCGAGCACGTAGGCCGCGATGTCGTTCTCCGGCGCGCGCTTATCCAGCTTCAGGCGCGTGACCACCACGCCCTCGCGCGTGGTGATGAGCGGGTCGCGCGTGTAATACGGGCTGGGCGGGGTGAGGGTGAACCGCGCTTCGAAGCGCGTGGTGGGGTCGAGGCCGGCGGCGCTGCGCGCGACACGGATCGCCGGCCGGAGCAAGATGACGTCCACCAGGCTGCCGGCGTCGAGCGCAGCCAGCGCTGCGTCGAGCTGGCGCGCGGCGTCGTCGCGCTCGTCGTTCGTGAGCGCCGCGTCGTATTCAAGCGTCACTGCTTTGCGCGCCCATTGCGCCAGCCGGCTGTGCTCCGCATGCATTAATGCCTCGCGATAGTCAATCACGCGCACGCCGTAGGATTCCACTAAGCGGCGATAAGCACGATGCTCCTCGCGGCCTTGCGCCAGCGAGAACGGGAACAGGAAGTTGGCCGCATCGGGCTGCAGGATCGCGAACAGCGTCTCGATGCCCGGCTCGCACATCAACACCACGCGTGCCGGCAGCCATTCGGCGGGCTGCGAAGGAGCGAATGATGAAAGATTGAGAGATGGGAGATGGGAGATGGGAGATGGGTCAAGCGGCATGGCGTCGGTGCGCTATCGTAGAACACGCCGCGGTGCGCCTCTTTTACCTGCCTTGACGTAGAACGCCTGTTCGCTTATCATCCGGCCAGTTGGTAGAACAAAAGTTCGCGCAGGCAGCCGCGAACAGGAGGAAGAGATGTCTAACTCGGCAACTGAACATCTGACCGAGCCACAACAGCGAATCCTGTCGTTCATTAGCCATTACATGGACGAGCACGACGTGCCGCCCACCATCCGCGAGATTCAAAAGGGCGCGGGCATCAGCTCCACCTCGATGGTGAGCTATCACTTAAAGGCGCTGGAGCGGGCGAATCTGCTCAACCGCTACGAGCGGCGCTCGCGCGGCGTGGTGCTCACCCATCCACATCGCGTCAGTCCGCGCGACATCGTCTCCGTGCCGATCGTCGGGCGCATTGTGGCCAGCGAGCCGGCACCGACGCCCGATCCGGATGCCTTGGCCGACGCCGAGAACACGGTCCAGATCGCCCGCAGCCTAGTGGGCAACGCCGACGGCCTGTATGCGCTCGAAGTGCAGGGCGATTCGATGATTGACGCGCTGATCAACGACGGCGACATCGTGATCATGCGCCGCACGGATGAGATCAAGAACGGCGACTTGGCAGCGATCTTCCTCACCGACCGCAACGAATCCACGCTCAAGCGCGTGTATCGCGAGAAGGACGGCAAGCGCCTGAAGCTCAAACCGGAGAACCCTACCATGAAGCCGTTCTACGTGGACGCGCGCAACGCCATGATCCAGGGCAAGGTCATGTGCGTGATCCGCAAGACGTGACTGGCCGGCTTGACCTTCCGGAATCCTGCGTCAACTACTCATCGGACTGTAGCGCTATGCTCATCAACGCTGTTCCCGTGCTGCCTGCTGCCGACATCGCGGACACGCTCGCGTTCTACCGGCAGAAGCTGGGCTTCCATGTGCGTCACCAGGAAGAGGAGTACGGCATCATCGTTCGGGATACGGTCGAGGTCCACTTCTGGCGGTGCGGCGACCGGCGCATCGCCGAGAACAGCTCGTGCCGCATCACGGTGCAAGGGATCGAAGCGCTGTTCGATCATGCCTCGAAGCACGGCATCGTCCATCCAAATGCGCCGCTCGAAGCGAAACCTTACGGCGTGCGCGAGTTCGCGATCACAGATGTGAACGGCAACCTGATCTGGTTCGTCGAGAGGATCGCTGCGACTTCGGTCTGATTCGGTCGTATAAAGTCGGGTGATGGGTTCTCGATCCACGCTCCGACTGCTCGTCGCCGGGCTGACCCTTGGGCTCGCTGCGTGCAGCGCGCCATGGCCCGGCCCAGGTCCGGGTCTCCCCCGTGTAACTACGCCTTCGGTGACAACGGTGCCGCTGCCCACGCGTGCCGTTGTGCCGCGCACAACGATCGTTGCCGAGGGTGCGCTGGCCCTGGCGACGCCGCCGCTCCAGCTCAGCTTCGACGTGAGCGCGCGCGTCATCGCGGTGAACGTCGCGCCGGGCCAGCGCGTGAAGGCCGGCGAAGTGCTTGCCGAGGTGGACGATAGCCAGCTCAAGACGGCACTGCAACAAGCCCAGGAGCAGCTCGCCTTGGCCGAGGCCCAGGCGCGCCAGTCACAAGCGCCGGCCAGCCGGTCCGACCTCGACAACGCCCGCGCCGCGCTGAACGCCGCCCTGGCGCGCTATGAGGAGCTCAAACGTGGCCCGTCGGCGACCGAGATCGAGCAGGCGTTGCGCAATTGGAATCAGACGCGTAACCAGCTCTATGCCGCGCAGATCGCCCGCGACGTGGAGTGCGGCTGGTCGGCGGCTCAGCCGGAGTCGGAGAAGATCACCACCAACGATCCCGATTGCAAGTATGCGCAGCACAACGTCGCAAGCGCAGAGCAAAACGAACGCGCGGCCTACCTGCGCTACCTGAACGCGCAGCAGCCCCCCACGCAGGCGCGCCTGGCCCAGGCCCATGCCGACGTAGTGGCAGCGCGGGCCAACCTGGCCAAGCTGGAGGCCGGCGTCACCGAGGCGCAGCAACGCGTGCTGGCGTTGCAGTTGGAGCAAAGCCGCGTGGCTGTGGCGCGCGCCGAGCGCAACCTGAGCAAGGCCCGGCTGGTGTCGCCGTGCGATTGCGCAGTGCAGAGCGTGAGCATCGCGCCCGGCGCCATCGCCGCGCCCGGCACAACCGCGATTACGCTGCTGCAATTGGACGCCATTCGCCTGCGCACGACCAACCTGACCGAGCGCGACATCGCGGACGTGCAGGTGGGTGCGCCGGCGCTGGTGCGCCTGCGGGCGGTTCGGGCGCCGCTCGCCGGCCGGGTGCGCGCCATCCTGCCGCAGTCATCCGGCGTGCTCGGCGCAGACGCACTGTTCACCGTCATCGTCGAACTCGACCCGACGAACGAAATCCTCTTGCCCGGCATGACCGGCCAGGTCGAAATCACGGTGAACTAATACCAACTGCCACATCAAGGCGTGCTAAATAAGGACAGGGCCTGGACGTTGTCTTTGATCCAACGCCAATCAACCAGCCTGCGAAGTGCGTCGGCGTCGTCAGCTAACGCATGCAATATCTGCTCGACTCGCTCGATTTTGGCCTCGATGGTGGCGTAGAGTTCGCCTTCAATGTGGTCACGTAGGTATTCGAAGATGCGCTCAACGGGATTCAGCTCCGGCGCATACGGCGGTTGGAAGATCACCGCACCACCAGTGCCAGTGCTAGTGCCAGCGATGGCCGTACGAACAGCCTTGGTCTTGTGAGCGGGCGCGTTGTCCCACACCACAGCATCCAAGCCGTCCGGATGTTGCTGCCAGGCGTGCACCGTCGCCAGCATGCTGTCTTGACGCAGGTTGGCCTGCCAACGCCAGCGCAGCTTGAGCCGGGTAACGGCTAATCCGAGCACCAGCCAGCGGTGGTCAAACCGCATCTGCTGCGGCTGCACCAGCTTCATGCCGACTGGACACCAGCGCCGGCGCACCTGACTATGTAAACCCACCCGCATCTCATCGCTCATGATGATCGCGCCGTCCAACCTGACGCCCGCTTGGGCCAGCTGGTAACACAGCCCCCTCTCTCCACGCCGTTTGGCGTGCTTCGTTCCGTTTGACATTGGCCGGGCGGGGCACCTTTTTGCGCAGTCCCAGCCGCGCGAACACCCCGCGCATGCCCCAGTAGGTGTATCGCACCTGGCATCGCGCTTGCACCCACGCCACGCCGTCGTGGATGCTCCGAATCTTGCCCGCGGCCGCCTCTTGCACTAGCGCGCCTTCCTGCTCTTCGCTCAGCCGCCCGCCCACATGCCGCCGCCCGCCCCAGCTATGCCCCGCGATCAATTCTGTCAATCCACCTTGGCGTAGCCATCGCACCCACGTATCGGCAGCCGTGCCACTGATTCCGCATGCTTTAGCGGCCGCATCGGTGCTGGTGCCGCGTTTGAGTTCGTAGGCGAACTGGTAACGCCGGCGCTTCAGGCCATCCTTCTCCTGGCGATACAGGGCTTACAACTGCTCGACGCTCTCAGCGATCTCAATCGGTTGTCGCGGTCGTCCTGTTCTCATACGCCAAGTTGATTTAGCACACCTTGACTCCGCAAGCGGTATAACCCTGCACCTCCTACTCGCCCCTCTCTACTTCCACCCAACTCTCCAACCACTGATCCATGATCCCTGATCGCTGACTTCTGATCTCTGCATTCTCAATTCTTCATTCTCAATTTACACTTGCGCTGCTATGAGCAGCATTTCACTCCAAGACAGGATCGTCTTCATCACCGGCGCGAGCAGCGGGATTGGTGCAGCATGTGCACGGGCCTTCGCCGCACAAGGCGCGAAGCTGGTGTTGTGCGCGCGGCGCTACGAACGCTTGCAACAGTTGGCCGAGTCGCTCCCCGTCCCGACGCATATTATCAAGCTCGACGTGACCGACCGGCAGGCGGTCGAGGCCGCCGTAGCGTCGCTTCCCGACGGCTTCCGCGAGATTGACATTCTGATCAACAACGCCGGCCTCAGCCGTGGCTTGAACAAATTCCAGGAAGGCTCGATTGACGATTGGGAAGAAATGATCAACACCGACATCAAGGGTGTGCTATACGTGACGCGCATCCTCCTGCCGGGCATGATCGAGCGGCAGCGCGGCCACATCATCAACCTGGGATCGGTGGCCGGCCATTACGCCTACCAGAACGGGGCCGTGTATTGCCTGGCCAAAGCAGCCATCAAGTCGCTCACCGAAAGCCTGAAGCAAGACCTGCTCGGCACGCCCATTCGCGTTTCATCCGTGGATCCTGGTCTGGTGGAGACCGAGTTCAGCATCGTGCGCTTTTATGGGGATGTGGAACGCGCCAAGAAGGTATACGAAGGCGTGAAGCCGATGACGGCAGATGACGTGGCCGACGCCATCGTGTTCTGTGCCACGCGCCCGCCTCACGTCAACATCAACTTCATCATGATGATGGCAGTCGGGCAGTCCACGCCTACAACGGTCTATCGCCAGCCGATCCCCGGCATCTCTTGACGTGGCCTATGATTCAGGACCATGCCTGACGTGCAACGCGCGTTGGCGCAGGTGCGCGAGCGCATCGCCGAGGCTTGCCTGCGCGCCGGACGTTCGCCCGATAGCGTCACACTCGTCGCGGTGTCGAAGACCTTCCCGGCCGCGGCGGTCGTCGAGGCCATCGCTGCCGGCCAGCGCGACTTCGGCGAGAATCGCCTCGAGGAGGCGCTGGAGAAGATCAACGATGTCGCGGCGCTGTTGGCCGGCGAAGCGTCCGCCGCCGGCCTGCGCTGGCATCTGATCGGCCACCTTCAGTCGCGCAAGGCGCGCGATGCAGCAGGGAACTTTCACCTGATTCACTCGGTGGATTCGCTCAAGCTCGCCAGCAAGCTGAGCGCGCGCTGCGCAGCGCGCAGCGTCGTCCAGCCGGTGCTGCTGGAGTGCAACGTGAGCGGCGAGGCCTCGAAGCACGGCTTCCTGCTCCATGGCTGGGAGCGTGCCCCTGCGTGCTTGGACGGATTCGCGGGCCAGGTCGCCCAGATTGCCGCGCTGCCTAACATTCGGGTGTGTGGCCTGATGACCATGGCGCCGATCGTCGAACGGCCGGACGAGGCGCGTCCGGTCTTCGCTAGCCTGCGCGCGCTGCGCGACGCGTTGTGCGCGCGCTTGCCCGACCTGTCGCTCGACCACCTCTCGATGGGCATGACGGACGATTTCGAAGCCGCGATTGCCGAAGGTGCGACTATGGTGCGCATCGGCAGGGCAATCTTCGGTGCGCGCGGATGACTATGGCGCAATCGGCGCTCTTTCGGCTGGCGCTCGGAGAAGCATTCGACCGGCTCGCGCCGGTGTTGCAGCGCCATTATGACCTCGCGCCCGGCCAAGAGGTGATCGTCCAGGGGACGATGAAAGCCTGGAACCGCTTCGCCTGGGCGCGTGTGCTGGCGCCGTTCATGCCCATCCCTGCCGAGCAAGTGCCGGTCTACGTGCGCAACTGCGGCGTGGTGGATCGCGGCGAGGTGTGCTACGCGTGGCATCGCGAATTCCGCTATCCGAGCGGCGTCGTCGTCAGCTACACGCTCACCCGCCCCGCGCGCGATGGGCTACCGGCGCGTGTGCTCGACACGTTCAACCAACCGCCGAACCTCGGCATCACGCTGGCGCTAGAAGTGAGCCCGGATGGGCAGGCGCTGCGCCAGATGACCGCCGGCCCGCAGTTCCTGATCCGCGGCGAGCGCTACGCAGCGCTACCGGGCGCCTTTCACATCTATAGCATCGCTATCGAGCGCGCCGTGGACGAGCACACGGTTCACACCGAGGTCGTCGTCAGCCATCCGGTGTTCGGTCGCATATTCGGCTACAACGGCGTGTTGCGCGTGTCGTAGGACCGCTTGCCATTTGCGCGATCGCTGCCATACTCGATGTCGCGCGAGGCGCCTAACGCGGTTCAATCACTTGCGTCGTTCGGTCGGTGGTGCGCCGGCCGGGAGGGAAGGGGGTGTCGTGAAAGGAACGCGCTATGCGTTGTTGGTAGCGGCGATGGTGTGTGCTGCAGGTGCGTCTGAGCATCGGCCGCTGCGCGGGCTGAGCGCGTCAAAGCCGGCGTTGGCCTCGACCAGCTCGGTTTCGGCGAGCTCGACCGTCGTCATCAGCGCGCTGGCCTACTATGGCTACGATGGCAACAACGACGAGGCCGTTCAACTGACGAACGTCTCGTCGGGCGATGTGGTCTTCGACGCGAACTGGTCGCTGCACGACGCGAGCAATCGTACCTGGACCCTCCCGGCGTTCACGCTACCGGCCGGCGAGCGCATCTGGATCGCCAACAATCCCGCGGCCTTCGCCCGGCAATTCGGCTTCACGCCCACGCTCAGCTACACCAATCTGATCTTCGCCAACAATGGTGGCTCGGTCACCTTGCGCCGCGCCAGCGCAGTATCGCTGGACTCGGCCAACGCCAGCGGCGGTAGTTGGGATGCGGGCTCCGGCAGCCCGACCTATCGCTCGATGGAGCGCATTGACGCCGGCGCGCCCGACACCGCCGGCAACTGGGCCGACGCAAACGTGCTCGCCCCGATTGCGTTCGACGCGGGCGGCAACCCGATCGCCGGCACGCCGCGCGCCGCGAATTCCGTCGCCGTACCGGCGTCGCCGACCACGCTCACCGTCCTCATCAACGAGGTGGCTTGGGGCGGCACGCGAGCGAACCCGAATCATGAGTGGATCGAGTTGTACAACAACTCCGCCGATAGCATCACGCTCACCGACTGGCAGATCACCAGCTCCGGCGGTGACCTGATCACGCTCAATGGCGCCATCGCGGGCAACGGCTATTTCCTCATTCAGCGCAACTCGGCCACGTTCTCAAGCGGCGTGGTGGCGGACCAAACGGCCAATTTCAACCTCAGCAACACGGGCGAAACCCTGCGGCTGATCAACGCCAACGCCGAAGTCGTAGATGCGCTCGTCTATGGCAATGGCGCGGTGTTGAGCGGCTGGATCGGTCCGGCGCTGCGGCCCTACACCGTGACCCAGACCATCCCCGACGATGGTCAGGTGTTAATGCGCCGGCTCAACCCCGCCACCGGCCTACCGGTCGCCGATACCGACACGGCCCAGGACTGGTTCAACCATCGTGGCGACCCCGCCGACGCGCGCAAGCCGATCTACCCTGGCTGGCAGATGGAGCGATTCTTCATCCCGGCGAGCGACAGCGGTTCGCTCAAGCTCGCGATTGCGCCGGACAACAGCTACGACGTCGTGAGGCAAATGCTGGCCGCGGCCACGCGCTCGATTGACCTTGCCTCGTTCACCTTCGAGCACGCGCGCTTGGGCGATCTGTTGGCCGACGAGGCCGCGGCGGGCGTGGTCGTGCGTGTCTTGCTGGACGGCGCGCCGGTGGGTGGCCTGAAGGATCAAACGCGCTGGATCTGCCAGCGCATCACCAACGCCGACCCGACCGGCCGGAGCGGCTGCTGGTTCATGCGCTCGGTGCAGGCCGACAAGATCAACGCCCGTTACGCCTTCCTGCACGCCAAGTTCGCCATCGTGGACGATGCCCGCCTGTTGGTTGGATCGGAGAACTTCGGTGTGCGTGGGCTGCCGGACGACGACAAGAGCGACGGCACAACGGGACAGCGCGGCGCGATCGTGGTGACCGATGCGCCGGCGATCGTCGCTCGCGCACGGGCCATCTTCGAAGCCGACATCAACTCGGCGCATCCCGACATCATTCGTTGGTGCACCACCTGCGCGCCTTACGGCCCGCCGCCTGCCGGGTTCACGCCGGACTACACATCGGGTGGCATCAGCTACACGGTGCGCTTTGCACCGTTGGAGATTGCCGTGCCGGTCTCCATGACGCTGCTCAGTTCGCCGGAGAATCACCTCGCCTCGACGACCGGCATCATTGGTTTGATCAACCTGGCCGGCGCGGGCGACGAGATCCTGATCGAACAACTGGACGAACCGCACTACTGGGGCGCAACGTCGAGCGCGCCGGCCAATGACCCCAATCCTCGCCTGCTCGCCATTCTGAGCGCCGCCGCCCGCGGCGCTCAGGTGCGTGTGCTGCTGGACAAGCACTACGATAGCCCAGCGCAGCCACGGAGCAACTACGCAACCGTGCAGTATGTCCTCGAGCTAGCTCGCATCAACGGATGGGATGTGCAGGCAGCTACCGGCAACCCGACCGGCCTGGGCATCCACAACAAGCTCATCCTGCTCCGCCTGGGCAACCGCTATTTCGCCCTCATCGGTTCATGGAACGGCTCGGAAGTCAGCGCGAAGCGCAATCGCGAGATGAGTGTGCTGGTCGAGTCGAGCGAGGCTTACGCCCATCTGCGTGCGGTCTTCATGCACGATTTCCAACTTGCCCGTCCGGTGTATCTGCCTGTCGTGTCGAAGGATCATCGCCCGGCCGGCTACCCGCTCATCAGCGAGGTGCTCTTCAATCCGACCGGCGGCGACGAGTCGAGCCGCGAGTGGATCGAGGTTTACAACCCGACGCTGCTGCCAATTCCCATCGGTGGCTACAAGATCGGCGATGCGGCCATGCGTGGCTCAACCGGCGAAGGCATGTATGCCTTCCCAGCCGGCGCGGTGTTGCGACCCGGCCAGGCGATCGTCATCGCCCAGAATGCGACCGCCTTCTTCGCCGACTGGGGGAAGAAGCCGGATTACGAGCTGAGCGACTACGACCCGGCTGTGCCGGAGTTGTCGCCGTATGCAGCCTGGGCGCAAGGGACGATCAATCTTGCCAATACCGGCGATGAGGTTGTGTTGCTAGACAAAGATGATAGAATAGTAGATGCAGTTGTCTGGCTGAATGGAAATTTGGATGGCATAACGCCTTACCCGATTGCGATTCCAGCAGGTCATACGCTGCAACGGTGGCCGCCCAGCCTGGATACGGATAACTGCGCACTCGATTTTCGCGCTCAGGCGATTCCGAGTCCGGGGTTGGTGCCTTAGAGGGGTTAGCAATCAGCGACGAGAGGTTGTCATTCTGAGGAGCCTGGCGACTTGGAGGTCCTTCCCCCCTCCCCCCTCGCGGATCTCCCAGTCCGAAGGGCTTCTCAGAATGACAACCTCTCGCGTTTCCCTCCCCCTACGCCCAAATAGTCGCATCCGGCGCAAGATTCTGCACAATTTCGGCGACTTTTGGCTGATTGCTTACATCTGCGCAGCAAGACTGATACGCTAACCGGTTAGCTCAAACAATTTCACAATTTCGCAAGGGGTTGACTTTCCTCCTCCATTCGCTAGAATCAGGCACGCTATGCGCTGAGCGCATGGCGCATCACCGACGAAAGGAGGCGCAGAAACACCGATGGCAATCCCGATCTTGTCCATCCGCGTGCGGAAGAGTGGCGATGCCGTGTTCGCCCTGCCGTACTGCGCCTACCGCCCGTCATTTGTGATGCGCTGAGACAGCCAAGCCCTCGCATTTGAATCGAGCCACAGGCGCAGTTCCGCCTGTGGCTTTTGCTGTACCTCGGCTTCGACACTCGAACCGGTCTCGGCGGCCACGGCGGGCCGGCATGCGCCACAAACTGCATCTTTCGCTTTCATCGAAGCTGTCTCCGTAGCAGGAATCTAGTGCACTCGACCAAATTTGTGTGATCCCAGATGGAATACCTGAAACGCTTACTCCCCTTTGCGCGACCTTATCGCCGGCGCATCTTCTGGGTGCTGGTTTTCACCATCGGCGCGCTCGTCACCAACCTGATGGTGCCGCAATTGCTCGGCTTCGCGGTGGATCAGGGCGTGATCGCGCTCGATGTACAAGCGACGCTGTTCTGGTGCGCCGTGCTGGTGGGGGTGGCGGCGCTGCGCAGCCTGTTCTACTACCTGCAGGGTGTGTATCAGGGCATGGTCGGCACGGATGTAGTGCGCGACCTGCGCAACAGCCTGTATCGCAAGCTGCAGTATCTGCCCTTTGCGTATTACACCAAGACGCCCACCGGCCAGATCATGAGTCGAATGTTGAGCGACATGGACGGCGTCGAGCAGTTCGTGGCATTCGGCTTCACCGCCATGGTGACCGAGATCAGCACGTTCGTCTTCACGCTGATCGTGCTGCTGAGCTTGGACTGGAAGTTAACGCTGATCGCGCTTGCCCCGATGTTGCTGATGTACTTCCCTATCGCGCGCTTCCGCCTGCGGCTCGACCCGGCCTGGGACGCGGTGCGCGAGCAGATGGGCCGGCTGACCAGCGTGCTGCAAGAGAACGTGAGCGGCGTGCGCGTGGTCAAAGCCTTCGGGCGCGAGCCATATGCCATCGCGCAGTTCGCGCGCGAAAACGCATTGAACCGGCAGAAGAACATCGAGCGCGGTTTGCTGGAGGCAAACGCCTTCCCGGCTATGGACTTCGTCAGCGGCGTCTCGTTCCTGATGGTGATCTTGGTCGGCGCGCTGCAGATCGTAAACGGCGCGTTGACGCTGGGCGTGTTCACGGCCTTCACGTGGTACATCTGGTCGCTGATCTGGCCGATCCGGCTGATGGGCTGGTTCATCAGCCTCTCGCGCCAAGCGGTGGCGTCGGCCAAGCGCTTGTTCGAGATCGCCGATGCGCCGATCGCCATCTCGGATCCTCCGGATGCCCGCGCGTTTGAACCTGCGCGCGGTCAAACGCCGGGTCGCGTGGTGTTCGAGGATGTGTGCTTTAGCTACCCCGACGACCCGGACACGAACGTGTTGTGCGGGCTGAACCTAACGGTAGAGCCCGGGCAGACCGTGGTGATCCTCGGCGGCACGGGCAGCGGCAAGTCGTCGGTGATCAACCTGGTGCCGCGCTTCTACGACGTCAATAGCGGGCGCGTGTTGGTGGATGGCGTGGACGTGCGCGATTACCGGCTGGCCGACCTGCGCCGCCAGATCGCCATCGTGCCGCAGGAGACCTTCTTGTTCAGCGCGACGCTGCGGGACAACATTCGCTTCGGCAAGCCGGACGCGACCGACGACGAGGTGATCGCGGCGGCGAAGGTGGCGCAAGTGCACGAGTTCGCCGAGAAGCTGCCCAAAGGCTATGACACGCTGGTCGGCGAGCGCGGCGTGGGCCTCAGCGGCGGCCAGCGGCAGCGCGTGGCCTTGGCGCGTGCGGTGCTGATGAACCCGCGCATCCTCATTTTGGACGAAGCGACCAGCGCAGTGGACACGCAGACCGAGACGCTGATCCAGCGGGCGATGGCCGAGGTAATGAAAGGCCGCACCAGCATCGTCATCGCGCAACGCCTGAGCACGATCAAGAACGCCGACAAGATCGTGGTGCTCAAGGACGGCAAAGTAGCGGAAGAGGGGACGCACGAAACGCTGTACGCCATGGGCGGCGAATATCGTGCGCTCTACGACTTACAGTTCCGCGACCAGGAGGCGCGCGACGTGATTGACGAGGACGGCGCATTGGACGAAGGACGGACGCCACAGGTCACACCGGCCTAGGCCGAATTCTGCGACGAGGAGACGAAGATGAATGCAATGATTGTCTTGTTTGCCCTGGCGGTGACTATTGCCCTCGTCTGGGGCGTGATCGGCGTGCTGAAGCGGCGCACACCAAGCAGGGTTGCGCATTTGCACGAGGGTGCGGAAGACGACGGCGTGATGTTGATTTGAGGTTTCCTCCAAAAGGGGATGAGAGGTGCCTGAAACGATGTCCATTCTGACTGCAACCAACCTGAGCCAATCGCACGGTTTCACCGATGTCTTCACCGGCATCAGTGTAAGCGTTGCGGCCGATGCCAAGATCGAGGTGATCGGCCCGAACGGCGTGGGCAAGACCACGCTGTTGCGCGTGCTGGCCGGCATAGACAAGCCATCGGCCGGCAGTGTGCACCTGGCGAAGGACAAACGCGTGGGCTATTTGCCGCAGGAGGCGATGGACGCTTTTGCAGGTGATGCCAACACGCTCTACGCCGAGATGCTGGGTGCGTTCGATTACCTGCACGCCATCGAGGCGCGCATGCGCGAGCTGGAGGAAGCGATGGCAGATGGCGGCGCCGAGGCGATACACGAATATGGCGAGCTTCAGGAGCGCTTCGCGCACGGCGGCGGCTACGAGATCGAGACGCGCATTGCGCAGACGCTCGATGGCCTCGGCTTCAATCGCAGCAATTGGGATACACCGGTTGCCCACCTGAGCGGCGGCCAAAAGACGCGTGCACTGCTGGCGCGATTGCTGTTGGAACACCCCGACTTGCTGATTCTGGACGAGCCGACCAACCACCTGGACGTGGACGCGCTGGAATGGCTGGAGAAAACGCTGATCGCGTGGGATGGCGCACTGCTCATCAGCAGCCACGACCGCTACTTCCTCGACCGCGTGGTGGATCGCATCTGGGAGATGAGCCGCAGCCGGATTGAGGTCTATCGCGGCAACTACACGGCCTACACCCAACAGCGCGATGCGCGCTTCGAGCGCAGCGTGTTCATCTTCAACCAGGCGAAGGCACGGTTGGAGAATGAGCTGCGCATCGTCAAGCGTGACCTCGATGCCGTGAAGGCCGGCAACGACAAAGTAGTGACGTGGGTCAAGGGCAAGTTGCGCCGCATGACGAAGGAGATCGTGGCCATCGAAGCGCTGGGGGCAGAGGCCCTGGTGAACGAACGCTGGAGTGACATCGCCGAGCACATCACTGTGCCATTCCCATTCACGTACGAAGAGGCAGAGCGTCACGTGCGCGCATTGCGCCCACCGTCGCGACCGGAGCGGCTGCGGATGACACTCGTCGTCACGCGGCGCAGCGGCGAGATCGTGCTGCGAACGAAGCGCCTGGTCGTGGGCTATCCCGGCAACGCGTTGTTCGAGGCCGGCGATGTGACGCTGCACTGGCGTGATCGCATCGCGCTCATCGGGCCCAACGGCGCCGGCAAGACCACTTTCATCTGCACAGCGCTCGGCGTCATCGCACCGTTGCAGGGCGAAATCGAGCTGGGGCCGAGCGTGACCGTCGGCTACTTCGCCCAGGCCCACGAAGCACTGGACGCCAACGCGCGGGTGATCGAAGAGATCGTGAAACACAAGCGCATGAGCGATGGCGAGGCGCGACACTACCTGGCGCAGTTCCTGTTCACGAATGACGATGCCTTCAAGCCCGTTGCCGGCCTGAGCGGCGGCGAGCGAGCGCGGCTGGCACTGGCGATCCTACAGCTCAAGGGCGCCAACCTGCTGGTGCTGGACGAGCCGACAAATCATCTCGACATTGCAGCGCAGGAGGAATTGCAGACAGCGCTTGAGGGTTTTGAAGGAACGATCCTGCTCGTCTCGCACGACCGCTACTTGATTGACAAGCTGGCGACGCAGATCTGGCACATCGAGAGCGGCAAGCTATACGTCTATCGCGACGGCTATGCCGAGTGGATGAGGCAGCGTGCGGCACGCGCCATCCCGACGGCAGAGGGTCGGGATGAAGCGGTGCTGGTGACGAAGAGGGCGGCGCCGGCAGAGACGCAGACCAGCCGTCTCGCCGTGAGCGACAAGCGCAGCAAGAATGCCGAAAGGAAACGCCGGCAGCAAGTTGCGGAATTGGAGGCGCACATCGCCGTGCTGGAAACGAAGTTGAGGGCGCTCGGTGAGGCGATACAGTCGGTGCAGGGCCACGAAGAAGCGAGGTCGCTCGGCATCGAATACGCCCTTGCCCAGCGCGAGTTGGACGAAGCGCTGAAGCGATGGGAGACCGTCGCAGTGTGACGCTCACTCGCATGGGCCATCGCAGGCCCTATTTCATGCCATCTTCAAGCGACTTGCAGCGAATTCGTGCTGCAGGTCAAAGGTGAACATCTACCATGACGATCGAGAACGACATTCTGTTGGCCGAACCGTCGGCGGTTGCGGGCTTGGTCTTCCGCCGCTTCCGCGGCGAGGGCGACTTCCCGAAGATGGCCGCGCTTATTCAAGCCTGTGCCGACGCCGATCAGGTGGACGATGCGACCACGCCGGGGGAACTGGCCAACTGGTTCGCACACATGACGAACTGCGATCCACAAAAGGACATGCTGTTCGTCGAAGACGAAGCAAGCGAGCTGATCGCCTATTGCCAGAACTACTGGCGGCGCGAAGAGGCCACCGGCCACTATATCTACGTTCACACGGCGCGTGTGTCGCCTCAGTGGCGACGGCGCGGCATTGGGCGCGCGCTGTTACACCACATGCAGCGCCGAATTCGCGAGGTCGCCGTTGCGCAGGGTCATCCGACCGATGTGCCGCGGTTCTTCCACGCGTGGGCGGCGGATACGGAGGTTGCGGCAGAGAAGTTGCTGCGCAGCGAAGGCTATGCGCCCGTTCGCTACAGCTTCGAGATGACCCGACCGCTGGTCGCCGGCGAGGACGACCTCCCGCACTTCCCGCTGCCGGAAGGCTTCGAGGTGCGGCCCGTCCGGCCTGAGCACTGGCACGCGCTGTGGGAAGCCGATGTGGAGGCATTCCGAGACCACTGGGGTTTCACAGAGCCGACCGAGGAGAACTACCAGGGCTGGATCAACTGGAAGTGGTTCAGGCCGGAGCTGTTCCGCGTGGCCTGGGACGTCGAGAAAGGCGAGATCGCCGGTGCAGTCGAGAACTTCATCAACGAAGACGAGAACGCGAAATACAACCGCAAGCGCGGCTACACCGAGGGCATCTTCGTACGGCGGCCGTATCGCAAGCGCGGCCTGGCGCGCGCGCTGATCGCCCTCAGCCTGCAGATGCACAAAGACCTGGGCATGACTGAAGCCGCGCTGGGCGTGGACACGGAGAATTTGACCGGCGCGTTGCGCGTGTATGAGGCATGCGGCTTCCGCGCGGTCAAGCGCTATACCACCTATCGCAAGGCGATTGAACCATGACAACACAACTGAGTTGGCGTCCGTATCGAGACGAGCGCGACCTAGACAGCATCAAGGGGTTGCAGGTGGCTGGCCGCGCCGCGAACAACGGCACGTATTACGTGCATCGCGGCGAGATTGACTGGTGGTTTTACTACCCGCCGAATGAGGATGACCGCCGCGCCAACCTGCGCCTGTGGGAAGACGCGGATGACGGCCGGCTATTGGCGTGGTGCGTGCATACGCCGGACGACAGCACGTTCGACTTCTTCGCCCACCCCAGCCTGCGCGGCAGCGAGCAAGCGCAAGCGATGTTGCGACAAGGCGTGGATTGGGCGACGGAGCGGGCGCAGGCAAAGGGTGGCGCGAAGCTGACGAACTATTGGATATCGGATAAGGACGAAGCCTCGTTGGCGCAGTGGGGTGCGTGTGGCTTCGTCGCAACCGAGAAGCCCGGTGGGCCGATCTTCATGCAGTCGCTGGCGCGCGAACTGGAGTCGCCGGTTGTGCCGGAGGGTTTTGCGGTGTGCGACGCGCGCACCGAGGAGGACTTTCGCCTGCGGGCCGAAGCGACGCATGGCGCGTTCGGCATCGAACGTCCGTGGGAGGCCTACTGGCAGAAGAGCCTTGGCCTGTTTCACTCATCGGTGTACATCGGTGAGCACAATTTGTTCGTGCGCTCGCCGGATGGGCGCGGCGCGGCGGCGTGCATCATCTGGCTCGATCACGTCAACAAAGTCGGCATGTTCGAGCCGGTCGGTACGCACCCTGCGTTTCAGAAGATGGGCTTGGGCAAGGCGGTGATGCGCGAGGGTCTGCGGCGGATGAAGGCGGCCGGCATGACGCACGCCAGCGTGGGCACGGGTCTGGACAACGCGGCCGCCATCGCCTTGTATCGCTCGATTGGGTTTGAGGACTACGTGATGAGCGCGTTTTTGGTGAAGGCGTGGTGATGGACAACGCAGAGATCATCCCGGCGACCAAGAAGCACCGGCGTGTGTTGCGCGCGCTGTTCGAGCTGTACGCACACGATTTCAGCCCGATGACCGGCGCCGACGTAGACGCGCATGGTGCGTTCACCGACGACGACTTTCCGATGCGCTGGTGGCAAATGCGCGGCGATGCGTTCCACCCGTTCCTGCTGACGGTGCAGGGGGTTTGGGCCGGCTTCGCCTATGTTGGCGAGGGCAGCTACATCCGGCCGGGCGAAGATCGCCACTGGCTGATGGAGGAGTTCTTCATCCTGCGTAAGTATCGCGGCCGAGGTGTGGGCGAATGGTTCGCGACGCAATTGTTTGACCGCTTTCCCGGCGTGTGGGAGGTGGGCGAGATTCACGAGAGCGCCGACGCACAGGCGTTCTGGCGCAAGGTGATCGGCCGGTACACCGGCGGCCGATTCGAGGAAGTGATCGTGAGCAACGAACACTGGGAAGGACCGGTGCAGCGATTTCACACTACCGACTTCCCACTCCCGTCTCATGATGCGTGAGCAGGGAGTTGGGAGTCGGGTGGAGCAACCATCATGGCAGCAGCATACGAAGCATTTGAAGAAGAACTGGAGCAGGAAGCGCAGGAGCGGCCGTTCAACTACGGCTACTTCAAGCGCATGCTGAAATATTTGAACCCATACAAGGCGCAATTGGGCGTCGTGGGCGCCTTCGTCCTGCTCGGCACGCTCGCCAACTTACTGGAGCCGGCGCTCATCGCGGTCATCATTGATCAGGGCGTCATGAACAAAGACGTTCCGCTCATCGTCGGGCTGATCGGGGCGCTAATGGTCTTCCGGCTGATCGCGTGGGCGGCCGGCTACGCGCGCATCCATCGCATCAACATCGTCAGCCAAGGGGTGCTGCACGACATGCGCAGCGAGCTGTTCACGCACATCCAGAAGCTCAGCCTGCGCTTCTACGACAACCGGCCCGTAGGCAAGATCATGTCGCGCGTCACCAGCGACATCGGCGCGATCAACGAGCTGCTCAACGGTGGCCTGACCATGATCATCGCCGAGGGCCTCAGCCTGATCGGCATCGTCGTCATCATGCTGGCCATCAACTGGCAACTGGCGCTGGCGTGCTTCGCCGCGCTGCCGTTCTTCTGGCTGATCTTCGGCAGCCTGCGCAACAAAGTCGAGACGACGTGGATGAACGTGCGCAAGAGCGCCTCGAACATGAACGCCAACCTGAACGAGAGCATCAACGGCGTGCGGGTGACGCAGGCCTTCAACCGGCAGGAGCACAATATCACGCGCTTCGCCCGCATCAACCAGTGGAACCGCAACGCCAACGTGCGCGCCATCAAGCTGGACAACCTGATCTGGCCGCTGTTCGACTTGGTGGGCGTGATGGGCACGGCGCTGCTGGTCTACGTCGGCGTGGTGCAGCTCAACGCCGGCCTGGTCACCGTCGGCGTGATCACCGCCTTTATCCAGTATCTGTGGCGCTTCTGGGCGCCCGTCAGCGCGCTCAGCCGGGTGTACTCGCAGGTGCTCAGCGCGATGGCCAGCGCCGAGCGTGTGTTCGAATTTCTGGACACCGCGCCCGAAGTGCAAGATGCGCCGAATGCCAAGCCGCTGCCGCCTGTTCGCGGCGAAGTCAAGTTCGAGAACGTGCACTTCAAGTATGAGGCGACCAGCAAAAGTGCGCTGCGCGGCGTGAACCTGCACGTGCAGCCGGGGCAGACGGTGGCCATCGTTGGGCCGACCGGCGCCGGCAAGACCACCATCATCAACCTGATCATGCGCTTCTATGACCCCACCGAAGGCCGCGTGCTGATTGACGGCCATGACCTGCGCGAGGTGACGCTGGCGTCGTTGCGCGCGCAGGTGTCGCTGGTGTTGCAAGACCCGTTCATCTTCAGCGGCACGATTCGCGACAACATCCGCTACGGCAAACTCGACGCCACAGACGGGGAGATCGTCGCGGCGGCACGGGCGGTTGGGCTAGATGCGTTCGTGAGCCGGCTGAAAGAGGGCTATGACTACGAAGTGGAGGAGCGCGGTGGTCGGCTCTCGCTCGGCCAGCGCCAACTCGTGTCGTTCGCCCGCGCCTTGCTGGCCGACCCGCGCATTCTGATCTTGGACGAAGCGACCTCGTCGGTAGACGCGCAAACCGAGCGGCTGATCCAGCAGGCGTTGCGCGTGTTGCTGAAAGGGCGCACGGCGTTCGTAATCGCGCACCGGCTGAGCACTGTGCGCGATGCCGATCTGATCCTGGTGATGCGCGATGGCCAGATCGCCGAACAAGGCACGCACGATGAACTCATGGCGCTGCACGGCTTGTATTACCGGCTGGTGACGGCGCACAAGACCACCGGCGCGGACATGGCGCCGTTGCCGAGCAGCGGGTCGCAGGGTGCATCGGTGCCACCGTTCGGCGCGCCGCCGGCACAGGCTACTGCGTCGGTGAACTGAGCTTTCGAGATGCCCAACCTATGACGATTCATGGGCAGTAATGCAGTCATGGAGGCCCGTGTGCGCTCAGCGCGGTCGCCAGCGACTATCGAATTGCGCGTTCTTTGAGTCAGGAGAAACGATCATGAAGAAAATCCTAAGTTCCCATTTGCAAGCGTTCGCGTCGCTCATTCTGTTTGCCGGTTTGATCTGCGTCGCGCTCTTCATGCTGGCTTCATCGCCAACGCCGGCATTGGCGAAAGACGGCACAGCGCCCGCCGGCGATCACCCGTCGCAAACTGTGTCGCGCACCATCACGCTGAAGAACCTGCGCGCCGGGCTGGACAAGCTGAAGAGCTACCGGGCGCGGTTGGCCTGGTCGTTCGACGGCAAGTTGGCCGATGGCAAACCCTACACGGTGTCGTATACCATCGTCGAGTCGGTGTTCCCCGCCGATAAGCAGGGCTATCGCATCCTGACGGTGACGCAGACGCCAGACCAGCCTGACGATCAGCCGAATTTGAACCTCGAGATGTTCGAGGTCTCCGGCGTAGCATATATGAGCGGCACGCTCGGCACAGAAACTGCCAAGTGCGAGCCGGTGCCCATGCTCGGCGGGCTCTTCAGCGCGAGCGAGATATTGGACCTCACTAACGACGCTCAGGGGGTGCGCGGCGTGCGGCTCGTGAAAGCGGGCGACCGCGTCAATGGCATCCTGGCCGACCAGTACGAGTTGGATGCGAAGACCTTTCTGACGAGCGGCATCAAGTCGGCCACAGGCAACATCTGGGTAGCGCGCGATGGCGGCTACGTCGTCAGGTTCACCCTTCAGGCAACCGGCGACACCGCGATGTTGGGCCCAGAAGCGCCGGGCGACGAGGAGAGCAAGCGCAACCGGCCGGTCGAGGGCAAGCTCACGATGGAGTACGTCATCCTGAGCGTCAACAAAGAGAAGCCAATCACCCTGCCGGCGGCGTGCACGCCTCCACAGCCGACTGCCGCGGATATCCCCATGCCTAAGAGCGCCACCAACGCCTTCACGCGCGAAGGCATGACGATGTTCCAGAGCGAAGAGAAAGCCGAAGCGCTAATCGAGTTCTACAAGAAGGAGATGCCGGCCAACGGTTGGAAGGCGGGCAAGATACAAAGCGTTGCCGACATCACTCAGATGGAGTTCACCAAGGGCAATCGCAAAGTCAACATCTTCATCACGCCCAGTCCCGTCGGCAAAGGGATGACGGTGGTGATCAACGAGGAGAAGTAGTGTGCATGCGCAGAGGGTTGCGCATGCACAGCGCGCGTTGCGACGCCTCGCAGCGAAATCACATATGTAGTGGACTGGGCGATTCAAGGCAGCGACTTCAAATAAGCCCACAGCCGTTTGAGGGCTTCATCGTCCGCTTTGCCGATCGCGCGCCAGGGCATGGCGTCGGACATCTGGTTGCCGTCGGGTCGCTGGCCGGTGCGCATGGCCGCGATGAACTCCGCTTCGCTCCAGCTTCCGGCCACGCCCGACGACGTCAGATTCGGCGCGTACAGCGCCCCAAGTTGCTGTCCGCGCAGATCCTGGCCGTGACAGGCCTGGCAGTTGTGCTTGTGAACTAATGCATCCGATGCATCCGAACCCGCCTGCGACGATCCGGCAGGCGCGTTCGACAAAGGTGTCGGCGCGGCTGCGTCCGGGAACGAGTTGCCGCTCGCCCGGCGTTGCGCCTCACGCCGCGCCTCCATCGCCGGCACGCCGTAACGCCAGAAATCCGTCGCGACGACCGTCGCCAACAAGCATCCGCATAGGACGCACAGCATCGCCGTCAGCCCAACTGCCGCTAGAATTGCGCGTCTCACAAAACCTCCTGCGATTCACTTCGATGGTCGAATGTTTCGACTTTCGAGATCCTTTACGAGCGGGATAGATCAGAGTTACGCAAGAAGTCGAAAACCACCCTTCCTCACAGAGCATTGCTGCGCCTGGTCGGCCGGGACGTCGGTCGCGCCATCCCTACGCGCAACGGTCATGTTCAACCAGGCCGTCGCGGATCAACCGGGCATCAACACCACCGACCTGTGCTGTCTGGACATGCTGGCTCGGAACGCTGCGGAGCCGATGACGCCCAGCAAACTGGCCGAGTCGACGGGCCTGAGCAGTGGGGCGATTACGGACGTGATTGACCGGCTGGAGCGCGCAGGGTTCGCGGTGCGGGAACGTTCGACCACCGATCGGCGCCGGGTGCTCCCGCGGCTGACGCCGGCGCATACACAGCGTGCTGCGCCGCTCTTCGAGCGGCATTCAGATGGCCATGGCTAGGCTAGCCGCGTCATCTGGTTGACGACAGTGCAACCAATGCCTACAATGATGACAGATTGGTGAGGTGAATCGTGGCTGTCCTGAATATTCGCAATCTCCCTGATGATGTCTACGCGCGCCTCCGTTTGCGCGCCGCAAAGTCGGGGCGCAGCATGGAGGCCGAGGCGCGGGCGATCCTGATCGCTGCCGTACGGCCTGTTCACACGAGTCGTGATGTGGCCGATCTCCAAGACTGGGTCGTGCAGTTATACGGTGGTCGAAAGCCGCGCCGCGTCGTGGACGGCTTCATCGCCGAACGGCGCCGCGAGGCGCGCAAAGAAGCAAGTGAAGAAGGCCAGGACGGCGAAGGGACCGCTTGAAAATGATCGTTCTAGATGCTTCGGCGTTGTTGGCCTTCCTGTTTCGCGAACGAGGCCATGGGCAGGTTGCAGATGTCCTCGACGACTGTTGTATGTCCACCGTGAACTTGTCGGAAGTGATCGGCAGATTTGTGCGCGATGGACATAGCGCCTCGGTCGTGCTGCAACGCCTGCTCGGCACACCAATCGAGTTTGTGTCGTTCACAGAAGACCAGGCCGCGCTAACGGCGCAGCTTATCCCCTCAACACGAGCGCTTGGACTGTCGTTCGGTGACCGAGCTTGTCTGGCGTTGGCGATGGCGCGCGGCCTCCAGGCAATGACTGCGGATCAGGCCTGGGAAGCGCTGAACGTAGGCGTCGCCGTCCACGTCATTCGCTGACCCCCCCAACGATCGTCTTCACCACGCGCAGCTCGGCATCGAGGATGACGATGTCCGCGTCGTAACCCGGCGCGATCCGCCCCTTACGGTCATCCAGACCCACTGCGCGCGCCGGCGACGCCGAGCACATGCGCGACGCCTCGGCCAGTGTGCAGCCGCTCGCTGCGATGATGTTGCGAAAGGCCGCATCCATCGTCAGCGTCGAGCCGGCCAGCGCACCGCCCGCCAGTCTCGCCACGCCTTCCCTCACGAAGACGCGCTGCCCGCCGAGCGTGAACTCGCCGTCGCCCAGGCCGGTCGCCTCCATCGCGTCGGTGATGGCCACCAGCCGGTCGGCACCTTTGCACTTGTAGAGCACGTGCATCGCTGCGGGATGCACGTGCACGTTGTCGCAGATTAGTTGTGCATACACGGCGTCGTTGGCCATCACTGCGCCGAGCGCCCCTGGCTCCCGATGGTGCAGGCCGCGCATGGCGTTGAAAGTGTGCGTGGCCTGATTCGCACCGGCAGCGAATGCGGCTTGCGCCTGAGCATATGTTGCGTCGGTGTGGCCGATGGCGACTGCGACGCCGAAGCGCTGCGCGTCCTCGACTAGGTGCATGGCGCCGTCCACCTCCGGGGCGATGGTGATCAGCCTGACCGCGCCGCTCTCCAACCAGGAGCAGTATTCGTGTGGATCCGCCGGGCGCATGAACTCGACCGGCTGCGCGCCGCATTGCTTCGGATTGATGAAGGGCCCCTCGATGTGCGCACCAAGGACGCGCGCCGCGTTCGGCACGGGAGGCTGCGCCATGGCACGCTTCACGTTCTCGATCGCCGCTTCGATGCGTTCACGCGGGGCAGTCATCGTCGTCGGCAAGAAGCCGGTGACGCCATGCGCGGCGAAGAAGTGTGCCATCGTCTGCAGTGCCTCGGGCGTGGCGTCCATCGTGTCGGCGTCCATCGCGCCGTGCACATGGATGTCAATGAAGCCCGGCAGCACGATATATGCGCGCGCGTCAATCACCGTCGCATCTGTCGGTGCGTCCAGGTGGGCCGCGATCGCGCGAATCACACCGTCTTCGATCAACACCCGCCGGTTGCGCTCCATCCGGTCGTGTAGCGCCAGCGTGCCGCAGTCAATCAGCATGCGCATCGGTTAGAATCATACGTGTGAGAAGGCAAGACCGCGAGCGCAACCGCAAGCTCATCTCCATCGTCGGCCTACTCATCGTCGCTGCCGTGATCGTCAGTATGGTCGTGTCGGCGGTGTTCGTCCCGCCGCGTTGACTCATCCATTCCCTATCTCTAATCTCCAATCTCTGACTTCTGACTTCTGATTTCTGACTTCTGATTCCCGACCTCTGACCAGCAATGTCCAACCGAACCCTCATCCACACCGACGCTGCACCCAAGGCCATCGGCCCATACGCACAAGCCATCGTCGCCGGCGGACTCGTGTTCTGCTCCGGCCAGGTGCCGATTGACCCGGCCACCGGTGAACTGGTGCCGGGCGGCATCGAGGAGCAGACGCATCGCTCGCTGCGCAACTTGAAAGCCGTCTTGGAAGCGGCCGGCTCCGGCCTCGACCGCGTGCTAAAGACCACTGTCTTCCTGCAGAACATGGGCGACTTCGCCGCGATGAATGCGGTCTATGCGACCTACTTCCCGACCCACCCGCCGGCGCGTTCGACGATCGAGGTGGCCAAGTTGCCGAGGAACGCGCTGGTGGAGATCGAGTGTATCGCTCTAGTATGAACTGCAACGCATGAAGGCGGGCCGCTGGCTCGCCTTCTTCGTATCGCCGGCTATGATCATCCGAGAAGCGCTCACTTTCGACGATGTGTTGCTGACGCCGGGTTATACCGAAGTGCTGCCCGGCGAAGTGGACACGCGCGCCCGGCTCACCAAGAGCATCATGCTGAGCATCCCCGTGCTCAGCGCGGCGATGGACACGGTGACCGAGGCGCGCATGGCGATTGCCCTCGCGCGCGAGGGTGGCATCGGCGTCATCCACCGCAACCTGACTATCGAGCGGCAGGCCGAGGAGGTGGATAAAGTCAAGCGCAGCGAGAGCGGGATGATCGTTGACCCGATCACCCTGCCGCCCGAAGCAACCCTGCGCGAGGCGGAAGCCATCATGGCCCGTTACCGCATCAGCGGTGTGCCGATCACGCGCGACCACAAGCTCGTCGGCATCCTCACCAACCGCGACATCCGGTTTGTAGAGCCTTCGGATTATGACAGGCCGGTTTCAGAATTTATGACAAGCGATCGTTTGATCACCGCGCCGGTTGGAACCACGTTGCAGCAAGCCCAGGCCATCCTTGCCAAATACCGAATCGAGAAGCTGCCCCTGGTGGATGCGCAGGGCAACCTCAAAGGGCTGATTACCGTCAAGGACATCCAGAAGCGGCGTGACTATCCGAATGCCGCAACCGACTCGCGCGGACGGCTGCTCTGCGCAGCCGCTGTGGGCGTAGGCAAAGATGCCGAAGCCCGCGCCCGCGAACTCATTGGCGCCGGCGCGGATGTGATCGTTATAGATACGGCGCACGGCCACTCCAAAGGCGTGCTCGACACCATCCCGCACATCAAGCGGTTGGGGAACGTGTGCGTCGTTGCCGGCAACGTCGTGACGAAGGAGGGCGTGCGCGCGCTGGTAGCGGCCGGTGCCGATGCGGTCAAAGTCGGCGTCGGCGCAGGAAGCATCTGCACCACGCGCATCGTCAGCGGCGCCGGCATGCCCCAGATCACGGCCATCATGGACTGTGCCGAAGAAGCCGCCCGCACCGATACGCCGATCATCGCTGACGGCGGCATCAAGTACAGCGGCGACCTCGTCAAGGCGCTGGCGGCCGGCGCTTCGACCGTCATGCTGGGCAGCTTGCTGGCCGGACTGGACGAGTCACCCGGCGAAGTGGTGCTCTACGAAGGCCGGCGGTTCAAGGACTACCGTGGCATGGGGTCGCTCGGCGCGATGCAAGGGCTGGGCAAAGATCGTTACGGCAGCGGTCAGTCCGGCGGCAAAACCGTGCCGGAGGGAATCGAGGGCCGCGTGCCCTACAAAGGCGCGCTGCGTGACTACATCTACCAACTCATCGGCGGGCTACGCAGCGGCATGGGCTACGTAGGCGCGCGCAACCTGGACGAGCTGCGCGCCAAGGCACGCTGGGTGCGCATCACGAACGCCGGCCTGACCGAGAGCCATGCGCACTCGGTCATCATCACCAAAGAGGCTCCGAACTACCAAGTCAAGGGTTGAGTGAGCAGCAGCGATCGAAAGGGTCGAACGCTGCAGCGCGATCAATCCAGCGAGGGACGGTGCGATTCGACACGCGCTATTGCCGCTGCGTGATGGGCAACCAGGCCTCGTGAGGCAACCCGCTCACCACGCTCAGTGTCACGGTCAGCGACGCACTGCTGCTCGCGCCGCTGAAAGAGATGACGCCGGGATATACGCCAACTGCGCCGGGTAGCGCCGACTGCGCAAGGTTCACCTGCGCCGTTCCGGGTGTGCCGCCGGATGTCGGGCTGACGATGAGCCAGGGCCGATCCACGCTGGCCGTCCAACTGAGCGCGCTGCCGTTACCGGTGTTGCTGAGTTGAACCGAGAGGGGCGGTTGTGGGTGAATTTGTGTGGTGGCGCGGTCGTAGACGAAGCTCAGGGTTGTCGGCGCAATCGTCAGCTTTGGCTCGGAAGTTGTCAGCAGAATGGCGTCGCAGGCGCTGAACGTCTGCGCGCCATTGGTGAATTCGGCGCACACCTCGCGTAGGCCCTGACTCGTGTTCAATGTCCAATTGAAATTGTTGCTGAACGGGAGCCACGCGCTCCAGGGTCCGCCATCGTTGCGCAAGCGCATCTGTGTCCATGAGCCATAGATGTAACCCGAGACATTTGGCGACATGGTGCGTGAATACTCGTTGTTGATCACCAACGGGTAAACGCCGGCGCGCCGGCCAAAGTTCTGCACCCAGTAGCGGCCATAAGCACCGCCCGGCGCATCATATCCGACGCCGATCTCCCGGTAGTCGGCGTTTTCGATGTTTGCGCGGTGACCGGTCGAATTCAACCAGGCATTCATCACGGCCTGTGGCGTGATGTAACCGGCGGCGATGTTTTCACCGATTCGATTCCACTGCGGGTAATGACCGCCGACGCGCGTGCCAAAATCACAGACGAACTGCAGGCTGCTGCCGACGCGATCGTAGGTGCTATGGCTAAAGTAGTCATCCTCACGCATATCGCGAGCGTGATAACGTGCAGTTTGATCCAACAAATCAACGCGCTTGAGCGGCGGGCGACCTAGGGAGGCGCGATGATCGTTGACGAGTTCGACGACTCGCTGCTCGAAGTCGGGGTTGACCGGCGAGACGACCTGCACGTTGCAGCCGCTCAACGCAGGCTGCTGGGCCTCCTCCGCCGAGCGCTCGTGACTCACCGGCAGGTCAAGCAGGTCCGGTGATTGGGCGGAGGCGAATATCCCTAGAACCGCGAAGCTGAGCGCTCCGGCAACCGCCGCGACGAACCATCGCTTGACGCCACGACTTTGCTGCATGCCCCTCCGCCGTGTATATCGCGTGCAGGCAGTAGGTGTGTGCCGGTAGTGCAATGGCCGAGCTCGAAAGCCTCGATGCAATAGCCGGCTTTAGCTTTCGCAACCTGACCGCACCAGCCGGCTCTGAACGGAGCGCACCCGGTAGCGCTCCCCATCCCGCACCATGTTGTAGACGTAGTCGCGGACTTCGCAGACCTCGTTTCGGTTCAGCGCGTTGGCATAGCGCCAGAACTCGCGGCTGGCTACGACTGCGCCGTTCGTCGTCTCCGACGTGACGGTTGGCGCGCGCAGGTACTCGTGCGTGATCTCCAAAGCGTCGCGCTGGTCAGCGGTGATGCGCATCGCGCGCAACAGGCGCGTGTTGCCGAAGTCCAAGACGGCCCGCAGCGCCTCGCCCATCCAGAAGTACTCCAGATCCTGCGCGCTCGCCTTGCCGGTGTAGAACAAGGTGAGCTGGTCGTTGATCTGGCGGACGTTCATGGCGGCCGGGTGTGCTTCGCTGGCGCTCAAAGTGTTCGTTGCTGCCGGCTCCGGCTGGGAAGGCAACGTTGGTTCAGGCGTGGGCGACTCTGCGGGTGCGGTTGCAGCGGCGTCCATCTCAGGCGCCACCGTTGCGACGACCGGAGCGCCTTCCGAAGCGGCCGGTGTATTTTCTATGGTCGCCTCGGCAGAGATAACCTCAGGCTGGACGGGCGGCGCGGCCTCTGTGGAGGCTAGGGTCGGCTGCTCGGCAGATCCGGCTTCTGCGGCGGTCTGGGGCGTGGGAGCGCTGCTCAGCCGGGAGAAGATCAAGGACGCGCCGATCACCAAGGCGAGTAGCGCGAGCAGCGGCAAGATCATGCGAGGGATCGGCGCGCCGGCTTTCTCCTCCTGCTTGGCCGGCGTCGAGCCATCGGCCGGCGTCTCCGCCGCTGTGATCGCAGCGCCGATGTTGGCGGCGTAGGCTTCGGGCTTCAGCTCGCGCAGCCGGCTGTGCAACAAGCGCAGTTTGTCCTGGGCGCGCGCCGCCTCGACGATTTCGCGCGTCTTGCCAAAGGTGCCGGTGCCGGGCAGCGCCTCATAATCGAGGCCGATGTCTTTGCACAGCGCAACCAACTCCGGCTCGGAGAATTCGTTGAGCAACAGCTCGCGTAGTTGGAGAAGGGTCTGATCGGTCATGAGTGAGATTCGGGATCGGCGTTCGGTTTGAGATAGGCGGTGTATCGCTCGCTCCAGTGCGCATATTTCGTCAGCCAAGCCAGAAACTGGTTGCGGCGATGGCTGGGTGGGAGATGCCGGACGAACAGATCCACAGCGTGATCTAACTCATCGCCGCGCAGCATCCACATCGAATAGTGCCTGTCGCCATGGTGGTACGGCCCGTAGATTTTGCCCCCCAAGGTGTTCTGGAGAAACTCGAGCACGGCGACATCGCGTTGGTGCAACTTGATTTGCAGGCAGGGGTTGCGCCAGTCTCCGGTGAATGATCCCTCGCCGACGATGATCCCCATGATGTAACCGAGGTCGAAGTCGCTAATCACGCCTGCCATGTGTCTGCCGTCCAGGCCGTGTTTCACGGAGAAATTTTACATGAAACAACATTGAGGGGTCAGGCCGCTCCGAGCGGTCTGACCCCTGCGATAGGCGCGCCCAGCAGGATTCGAACCCACAACCCCTTGATCCGAAGTCAAGTGCTCTATCCAGTTGAGCTATGGGCGCAAGCGACGGCCTTCCGTCGTTGTGACCGTGACTCTATCACAATTGACAGATCCGAGCAACTGGTTATCATGTTCTGCGTGTTGCCGGGTCCTGCGCGGCGGAAGCCTTCGAACCCCGCCAGGACCGGAAGGTAGCAACGGTAAGAAGTCTCTTTCGGGTGTCGTAGGGATGCCTGGCAACACACACTTTTAGGATTCATAGCGATCCAGCGGTCATGATGGAAAAGACGTCCACGCCGGAACCGCCCTTATCGGTCACCAAGCCCCGTGCCAGGCGGCTACGTTGGCTGGCGATCCCGATCATCCTTGGCGTGTTCAGCCTGCTGACGGTAGGCTACCTCAACACCTTTATCCCGGCAACCATCATTGATGGGGACAAGATCATCAACCTGCGCACGCATCAGACCACGGTCGAGGGCGCGCTGCGCGAGGCCGGCGTCGAACTTCTGCCCGAGGACATCGTGCTGCCGGCGAAGACCGCCACCCTCAATCGCAACGACACGATCGTCATCCAGCGCGCCAAGTTGGTGCAGTTATCTGTGGACAACGAGGAGCCGAAGTGGATCCGGACGCAACGAACGCGCGGCTCGGAGGTCCTCGCCGATCTGGGCTATTCGCTCAGCGTCAACGATCTGGTTTCGGTCAACGGCGGCTTCGATGACGTGTTGCCCGCTGCGCCGAAACCTCGGTTCGCACCCGAGTCGGCGCTTGTGCCGTCCTCGCGCCTGCCGGATGCGCGCATTGAACTCCGCCGGGCCGTGCCTCTCATGATCCAGGAAGTCGGCGGCCAGACCCTTGCCATCAAGACGTCGGCCCGGACGGTCGGCGAAGCGCTGCTGCAGGCCGGGTTCATGGTTTACCTGGCCGACAAAGTCGTGCCGGGGCTGGGAACGCCGGTGCAGCCGGAGATGCAAGTGACGATCGAGCGGGCCAAGCCGGTCACGATCTGGGTGGACGGGCGCCAGGTACGCACGCGCACCCTGCACGACACCGTGGCCGATGTGCTGGCCGAGATGAACATCGTGCTGCTCGAACAGGACTACGCTCAGCCGGCACTGGATGCCCCGGTTGCTCCCAACACCGAAATTCGCGTCGTGCGGATCAAGCGCGAAATTCAAATCGCCCAGGACTACATCCCGTTCGAGACCGTCTGGGAAGCCGACCCGGAGCTCGAGCTGGACACGCAGGTGCTGGCACAGGACGGCGCGCGCGGCGTGCGCGAGCGACGCAGCCTGGTCACGTTCGAAGACGGTCTTGAGGTCAAACGCGAGCTGATCGCCGATTTCGTCGCCCGTCCCCCACAACCGCGCGTCTACAAGTACGGCACCAAAGTCGTTATCCGCACGCTCGATACGCCTCAGGGGCCGGTGCAATATTGGCGCAAGATTCGCATGCTGGCCACGTCCTACTCGGCCAGCACGTCGGGCGTCTCACGCAACACGTCGTGGTACGGCCGGACGCGCTGCGGGCAGAACATGCGCTTCGGCATCGTGGCCGTGGACCCGCGGGTCATCAGCCTCGGCTCGAATGTCTATGTGCCGGGCTATGGCATCGGCAACGCGTGCGACACCGGCGGCGCGATCACCGGTAAGCGCATTGACCTGGGCTACGACGACGACAACCTCAAGTTGTGGTACCGCTGGGTAGACGTTTACCTGCTCACCCCCGTCCCCAGTCAGATACGCTATCGCCTTGAGTAGCCGGCGTCAAGCCCGCGGCATCGTTCCCCGCAAAAGCCTTGGGCAGAATTTCTTGACCGACGACGCTACGGCGCGCCGCATCGTCGAGGCGGCCGAGATCGAACGAGACGATTTGGCCTTCGAGATCGGTCCGGGCACAGGTGCGCTCACCGTGCACCTGGTGGAACGTGCCGGTTGGGTTGTGGCGATCGAGCTGGATCAAGCGCTTATCCCCGTGCTGCAAGATGCGCTGGGCGAGGCGCGGAATATCACCGTCGTCCACGGCGATGCGCTCGAAGTGGATTTCGCCGGCCTGGTCCGCGAGGCGGAGCGCGCATTCGGCAGGCCGTTCAAGGCGATCCGCTTCGTGGCCAACCTGCCGTATTACATCACCTCGGCCGCCATCCGGCGCATTCTGGAATGCGGCCTGCCTATCGCGACGATCGTGCTGACGGTTCAAACCGAGGTGGCCGAGCGAGTGACAGCACAGCCACCGAACATGAGCCTGTTGGCCGTCAGTGTGCAGTTCTATGGCCGGCCCGAGTTGCTGTTCAAGATTCCGCCGAGCCGGTTCTATCCCCAACCGGAGGTGGAGTCGGCCGTGTTGCGGATCCGGCCACATGCCCAGCCGCCGGATATAGGCGCCCAGGCATTCTTTCGGGTAGTCAAAGCCGGGTTCAGCCAGCCACGCAAACAGTTGCGCAACACCCTTGCTGCCGGTTTGGGCTTGAACAAAGCTCAAGTGGAGGCAATCCTGATGCAGAGTGGCATCGAGCCGGGGCGACGCGCCGAGACGATCAACGTCGAGGAGTGGAAGGAACTCACTAAAATTTTTATGTCAATTAAAAAATCGGTCGCCTAGTTGCCGCTCCAGATAGGCCATCATGGGCGATGAGCAAGCGGCAAGGATAGAGAACGCCAACGCTCCGTAATCCTGACCAGGCTGTAGGGGGAAGAGTTCACGTTGTAAGTTCGTTCGGACGCATCCGCCTGCCTCCTCGATCAGCGGCCAGACGGCGGCCACATCCCAGACGTGCGAGGTCATGTCCAGGCTGCCGAGGCAGGCGCCCTTGGCCACCAGTGCCAGGTCGTAGCCGGTCGTCCCGATGATGCGGAGCTTCATCGGGATGTCGGGCTGGCCATGCTGAAGGGTGCGTGTGCAGCAGGCGAAGAGCTGCGTCTTTTGCACCATGGGCTCTCCGGTGCGCTCGTCTCGGTTCACCGTTGCGACGTGAATCGGCGTCTCGTTCAGCCAGGCGCCGCCGCCGCGCACCGCGTAGTATTGCTCGTCGGTCATGGGGAAGTCGGCCACGCCGAGCACCGGCTGGCCAAAATGCAGCAGGCCGATGAGCACGCCCCAGGCCGGCATCCCCCACGTGAAGTTGGTCGTGCCGTCAATCGGGTCAATCACCCAGCACCACTCCTGGCCGCGAAAGATCTTGTCGCGCTCCTCAGACAGAATGCCGTGCGCGGGGTAGCGGGCAAGGATGGCGTCGCTCAACCGGCGGTCGGACTCGATGTCGGATTGAGTGATCAGTGTGCCGTCGCGCTTGAGCGCAGCCGTGAGTCGGCCAAAGGTTGCCTTGAGCCGGCGCCCGGTGTCATGCGCCAGATTACGGGCGAAATCCAGCGCACCCTTGGGCAGGTCGCCCTCAGGCGCGGCGGTGAGATAGCGGATTTCCAGCGCGTTGAGCGCGAATCGCGCTGCTGCACGCTGGGCTTCGATGCGTTGTGCGTCGCCCGTGATGCGTTCCAACAAGCGGCGCACCGACGTGCGCTCCTGCGCATTCAACCCGGCCCATGCGCTGCGCACGCGCTCGGCATCCTCGCTGAAGATGGCTTCCCACAGTTGGTCGAGTTCCATATCCAACGCGCATTGTACGCGCCGTAGTTGAAACCGAATGCGCTTTCAGACATAGGCGCGGGCTGAGCTTGTCGAAACCTGCGCCCAGCAAGCGCATCATCATATTGAACGCTCACTGCGCCTGTTCGGGCACAGCGGCGCGATTGACAATCGGGATGAAGGCGCGCGGCGGCATGGACGGATCCGTTTCACCGCTATCCGCCAGATAGATCGAGTCGCTGGACGTCTGCACGGTGACGCCGGCTATCAGTTGCACGTATACGGTCTTGAGGCCGGCACCGGCAGAGAGCAGGAAGGGGCGCTGCGGGTGATACGGCTCATACGGGCTCCAGGTGGCGTTATCCTCGCTGAATCGCATTTGATGCACCCACGTGTTGCCGCCCACGGCGCCGTGGATGTGTAGATTTACCAAGCGCTGCGTGGTGCTCACGGCCTCGCCGTTGATGACGACCGGAAAGACGGGCACGCCGTTGTTGCTGCGCGCGCCCAACAATTGCACCCAGTAGTGGCGGTAGGGCCCGCCGACGCCGGTATAGGGACACGCGCCGTTCTGCCGTACGTTCGCTGCGTCGTTCTGTTCGTAGTAGTAGCCGATGCCGACCTCGCGAAAATCTACGCTGAGCATGGTGGCGTTGTGTCCCGCACTGCGTTTTAGCGCGTCCAGCGCCGATTCGGGCGTGGAATAGCCGGCTGCGAGGTTCTCGCCGATCACGTTCCACTCGGTGTAGCCGGCGGCGGCCGCGCGGTCGGATGGCCGGTTGCAGTTGAAATCGGGGTCGTAGTGCCCGAAAAAGTTCCCCAACGCCAATCTCTCAGCGTAGCTCTGGGCCGCTTGCATCAGAGCGGGATTGACTTTGAGCGGCGGCACATTGTGCTGAATGCGATATTGATTGAGCTGCCAGATCATTTGCTCGACGTACGCCGGGGAGGCACCGTCGGCGTCGGCTTCGGTCGTTTGATCGAGGACGGGCTGGGCGACGGCATGGGCCGTCTCGGATGTAGGGGGTGTCGGTTCAGGGAAGATCTCACCGAGCAGCGCCGCGCTGACGTTGGCCTGCATGGCGCTCAAGACGATGAACAATGCGATGGCGCACCCGAAGATCGCGACGCGCTTCAACCGGCAGCGGTGGCGGCGGTGATTCAGCATTTCGATTCCGTTGCGGGAAAGCCCGCACTCCTTTGTGTCTCATAAACGCCCCCTAACGATGTGTGCGGTCTTCGGGTCGCCCGGTGAGCATCCGAAGATCACGCGACAACTGCCCCGCCACCGTTCCCCTCGTCGAACGGTGGTTGATGTGGCGGCGGCACATCCGTCCCCGGCGCGCCCGCAGCGCCGATAAATTAACGAAGCGCTAGCAACCGTGCTTGACGCCTGACCTGTTGTTCGCGCCGTCGGTTGCCCGTTGGCACGCCTGCCTCGCGCGGACGATTTAAGGTTGCGGCTAGAAAATTTAAGGTTGCGCACCCCCACATCGCTGAATTTGTGATAGTATCCCGCCCGTTTTGCAACCGGTTTTCGATGCGGTACGGCGCTTCGCGTGAATCGCGTGGGGTTGGCTGGGGCCGCGAAGGAGGAATAGCTTCTGTATTAGATGGACAAGACCTTGCAGCGTGTGAACGTGGGCGCGAATGTGTCGCGCGCGGCAAAGACGAATTTCTCGATCCCTCAACACTCGAGCACGGCGCATCCGCTCAGCCCCCGCGCCTTCAACGAGTATCCTGCCACACCTGGCGATCATCCCATTTGGCGCATCCCAACGCTGTCGCTCATCCTCTCGCCGGCGCGCGCCGTCGAAAATTTCAAAGCGATCCAGCGCGCGTTCCCCGGCGCTACGGTGGGATATGCCATGAAGTCCAACCCGCATCCATCGCTGCTGGCGGCGCTGTCGCGCGTGGATGGCGCCCGGTTCGAAGTGGCATCGAAGGCGGAGATCCAGGCTCTGCTGGACATCGGCGTGCCGGGCAGTCGCATCTTCTTCAGCAACCCGGTCAAGCAACCTGCCCACATTGCGTTCGCCGTCCAAGCCGGCATTCGCCTGTTCGCCTACGACTCCGAACACGAAGTGGAGAAGCTGACGCAGTTCAACGATCCGGCCGATCCGCTGGAAGTCTATGTGCGCATGACGGTGACACACCAGGGCGCGCTGTGGCCACTCACGCACAAGTTTGGCGTGGAGCCGCGCCGCGCCGTCGAGTTGCTCAGACTAGCGCAAGCGCGCGGTCTGAAGCCCGTAGGATTGGCCTTCCACGTCGGCTCGCAGTGCGTGCGCCCGGATACCTGGGCCGACGCGCTGAACGAAATCGCGCCGGCCTGGAAGATGGCGCGCGAGGCCGGCATCCCGCTCGATTTCATTGACATCGGCGGCGGCTTCCCCGCGCCCTACACCGGCCCGACGCCGCAACCGCAAGAGATCGCCGACGCCGTCTATGCCGTCCTTGAGACGTGCGCACCGGGCGCCAAGCGGCTCTTCCTGGAGCCGGGGCGCGGCGTGAGTGGCAGCGCCGCCGACATGGTGCTGGAGATTACCGGCTTGGCGCAGCGGCCTGACGGGCAGACCTGGCTGTATGTGGATGGCGGTTACTTCTCCGGCCTGTATGAGATCCCGGACGGCATCCGCCCTGCCGTGCAGCCGGTGATCCGCGACGCGCGCCCGTTGGGCATGCGCACGTATCGCCTGGCCGGCCCGACGTGCGACTCGCTCGACACGCTGTTCGAGATGCGCTCGCCGGTCGAGCTGAAAGCCGGCGACCGGCTGGTGCTCAAGACGGCCGGCGCCTACGTGTATTCGGTCGGCTCGCCGTTCAACGGCTTCCCCGTGCCCGAGGTGTTGCACGAGGACGAGTGGATGCTGGACCTCGACGAATTCCGCGGCATGTGCTAGTGAGGCGTGCGTGTTGCCCGGCCAGTCATGAACGATTGCTCGGGCGTATTTGCCACGTGATTCAGCGCCCGACGCGCTCCAAGCGCGTTGGGCGCTGCTTTGTTTACGAGTGGGCTGACGCAGTTCACTCCGTGAGCAAGATCGGAATGTAGGCCCGCGGCGTTGGAAGATCGGGTGGCTCGGGAGGGACGGCATCGAATTCGTGCGCGCCCAGGTCGGGCGCAGCGCCACTCGGTCGCACGCGGCCCTCGAAGTCGTCCGGCGTGGCGCTGCCGATGGCCTGGTCAATTGCAGGTGATTCGGCCGTGAGGCGATAGTTATATTGCGGTGCGCCGGGCGAGGCGAATCCTGCCGAATCCACGCGAATCGTCGTGTCCAGGCCGTTGATCGTCCCGGACGGGAGCTGAGATGGGTCGCCGTTCGTATCCGCGGCGTTGTTGGCGAACAACCCGCGTGTGAGATTCAGCGTGTTGTCCGGCAGCACCACGATCGCTGCGCCGGCCGGTTTGGTCGCATGATCGGCCACAACACTGTAGTTCAGGTGCACCGTCGTGGTGCTCACGCCGGGCGCTTCGACCACCACCAACGCCTCGCCGGCGATCAACTGCTCTCCTAGGCGATTGCGGGCCAGCGTGACGTGGGTGATTTCGGCTGTGAGTCCTTGGGCCTGGATACCGCCGCCTCCGCCGCCGGTAATTTGCCCCCTCCCGATCTCCACCGCGTTGTCGGCGATGATCGCATTCGTGATGCTATTCGTTGCGGGTCCCTCCGGCTTGGCCCGCCATAGATACACGCCTCCGCCGCCAGCAGGGCCGGCTGTGCCACCGTCGCCTGCGCTGCCGCCCACCGCGCGGTTGGCGATGATCTGCACACGTTGGATGCTGGCTTCGGAGTTGAAGGTGAGGATGCCACCGCCGCCGGCAAACCCGCCATCTTCTGCACCGTCTCCCCCGCGGGCGAGGTTCGAGCGAAATTGTGCGTCGGTGATGGTCAGAGACGAGTCCTCAGCATAGACCCCGCCGCCAAAGCTGCCCCCGCCGAACTGCGCACCATTGCCGCCGACGACCAGGTTATCGTTGGCCTGGACGCCGATCAGGCTCACGTTGCTATTGCCCTCGACCGCGACTGCGCCACCGAGCGCGTCGGCCCTCGATCCATCGGCTGCGCGACCGTTCTCGCCGTCACCCGCCTGAGCGCGATTCCCCGTGAACGTCGAGGCTCGGATTTCCACCTGCGATTGGAAGACGAATACCGCGCCGAAGGCATAGCCGCCGCGGTCTGCGCCGGCGCCGCCGATGGAGACGTTGTCCTGAAAGGTCACGCGCTCGATGAAAGAAGTCTCGCCTGCCGGCGCAGAGCGGATGGCGAGCGCGCCGCCTGCTGCCGCGCCGCCGCTGCCCTGGTCGTTATTCTGGCCAACCACGAGGTTGTTTTCAAAGACCATGTCGCGTAGCGTGACCACGCTCTCGATTGCCGTCATCCCCCCGCCGAAGGCGTTGGGGTCGCCTGCTTCGGCTTCCGCCAAGCCATTCTGGATGGTGATACCTTCTATCGTCAGGCGATTGACTCTGACCACATTCACGCCACGGTAGGCGTGCTGGCCGTCAATGATGGTCGGATTTGCCACAGGGTCGGACAATGCCCAATTTTCGGTTGAGAAGCCGCCGCGGATGATAAGTGGTTTGTCCACAATGCACAGCACGGCGGTGAACAGGAAGGCGCAGGCCGGGTCGGCGCCGGCTCCCGTGTACGTGCCGGCTGCGATGCGGATCTCATCGCCGGCCGCTGCCTGACGGATGGCGAAGGCGATGCTACGGCATGGCGCCGCATCGGTGCCGCAGCCGGGAGAGTCGTTGCCGGCCAGCGCGACGCGGATGATGGCTGCGCTGGTGTTGTGCGATGGGCGGGTCGCCTCACCGATGGCGTTCATTTGCAGCGGTGCCATTGCCAGCATCAGACTGATCAAGGCTGTTGCCAGCCAGGGGGTGGCAAATACGTTCATAGTGGGAGGATTATCCTTGTCTGGCTCGGTGTCGTCGCAACACGATTGCAGGGAAAGCCGGCCAGACCGACTCTCGGTGGGGACGAAGCCCACGCTCGACACCGCAGGAGTGGAACTTTATGAAGCAAATCGCGTTCGACGACGTGCAGAAAGATCTCCTCGCGCATCTCCAGAACCGCGAAAGCGTCCTCATCACCCAGGGCGGGAAGCCGGCCGGCGTGCTGCTCGGCTTCGCTTCCGAAGAGGATTGTTACGACTATCTGCTGAAGAACGATCCAGAGTTGCTCCAGGCACTGGCGATGCGTCTGTCCAAGGGGGATGCGCCACGTGGGGGCGCATAGCTACGCAAACAAGTCGCGATTCGCGACCACCCAATCCCACAATTGCCGCGCGCCTTCGCGGATACCGATCTTCGGCGTCCAGCCCAACAGCCGCGCGGCCTTGCGGTTGTCGCTGATGAACACACGCTGGTCGCCAGGGCGCCAGTCGGCATAGGTCACCGGAATGGCGTGGCCGGCCAGCGCCTCCAGCAGCGGCCCGGTCTCCGACCAGATGGTGAGCGTGTTCGCCGCGCCGCCGCCGATGTTGAACACCTCGCCGGCCACAGCGTCCATGCGCTCCCACGCGGCATCGTAGGCGGCGATCAGGTCGTCTACATGCAACATATCGCGCACCTGTTTGCCGTCGCCGTAGATCGTGATCGGCCGACCGGTGACCGTGGCGATCATCAACCAGGCCAGCCAGCCCTGATCCTCGAGGCCGAACTGGTGCGGGCCGTAGATCGTGCTCTGGCGAAAGACCACTGTGCGCAGGCCGTAGATGCGAGCGTAGTCGCGCGTATATAGGTCGCCGGCGCACTTCGAGCAGCCGTAGGGCGACTTCGGATCCACCGGCCGGTCTTCGGCGATGCCGTCCGGGTAGTCGCGATAGCGGTAGCGCGCGCCGTCCAGCACTACGGCCACGTCCTCCAACCCGCCGTACACCTTGTTCGTGGACGCGTAGATCATGGCCGGCGGGTGCGGCTGCGCGCGGATGGCTTCCAGCACGTTGAACGTGCCGAGCGCGTTGATCTCGAAGTCCTCGCGCGGGTCGAGCACACTCTTCGTCACGGTCACCTGACTGGCCAGATGCACCACCAGATCCGGCCCGGCCTCTGCCATGACCTGGCGCAACCGCGGGAAGTCGCGGATGTCGCCATGATAGAAGCTGATGCAGCCGGCGCGCCCATCGCGCTCGGCCTTGCAGCGGAGCCAGTCGAGGTTGTGCTGGGTACGCGGACGTGACAGGTTATCAAATAGGATGACGTGGTTGCCGCGGTCGAGGTGATGCGCGGCCAGGTTGCAGCCGATGAACCCGGCCCCGCCGGTGATGAACACTCGCATACGTAAGCCGCGCGATTATAGCGGCGCGATGGGAATCATCACGAAGACATCCAACTCGTTGAGCCTTCGTGGTGATCTCAAATGTGGATACACGATTCTCACGGCAGCCACGCCGGCTGCGTCGCGTCGGTGACCAACTTGCGGCGCTCGCTGCCGTCGGCTTTGAACAGCCACAGCTCCGGCAGCGCGTTGATCTCCAGCAGGTTGTAGCGCTGGACGGCGATCCATTGGCCGTCCGGGCTCCAGGCGAAGGCGCCGTGGCTGATCTCCGGCTCGGACGTGAGCCGGCGCATGTTCGAACCGTCGGGCGTGATCAGCCACATCTGTGGGCCGAGGATGCCGCTGCTCCCTGCTGTCTCCTGCCGGCCAAACACCACCACATCCCCCAGCGGCGACCAAACTGCGCCAGAGTTGCGCGCCGGCCCTAACGGCGTGACCGGCGTGATGATGTTGGTAATCAGGTCGGCGCGCAGCAGTTGGTCGTAGCGTCCCGCGTCGAACGCCTCGAGTTCGGGGTAGATGAGCTGGTTGCCGTCGGGCGACCACGTGCCGGGGTCGCCGAGCACGCTGGGCAGCTCGATGCGCTGGTCGGCGGCGAGGTCGAGCACCACGATGTTGTTGGCGCTGCCGTCGTAGAAGGCCAGCTTGTCGCCGGTGGGTGCGTAGCGCGGCAGCGACGCGATCTGTTGCGAATCGCCGAACAGCGGCGCGGTCTCTTTGGTGTTGACGTCGGCCAGCCAGATGCGCCCCGGCCCCGGCGATCGGCCGACCGCGCCCTGCACCAGCACGCGCCTCTCGAAGGCGATGCGCGCGCCGTCGGGCGACCACGACATGGCCTGGCATACCTGGCCGTCGCACTGCACCAGTCGTTCGCGCCCGGAGCCGTCGCTGTTGATGATGTAGATGTCGCGCTCCGGATCCTCTATGGCGCGGTCGGCGCTGTAGGCGATGCGCGACCCATCCGGGCTGACCGCGAAGTCGTAGATGCCATACGGTTCGTCCGTCAGGCGCTGTGTGGTGCCGTCGCGCGGGTCCATGACGAATAGGTTGGCGATGCCGCTGGCCGGCGCGAGGTAGATCAGGCGCGGGTGGCTGGTGCGGAAGGTCCACATCGCATCGTGCAGCACCGACCGGCCGCGCGCGCTCGTCGCGCCCGAGGCGAGCGTGACGGTGTAGCGCGTGTCCGGCTGAAGCGGCTGGGCCGCCGAAAGGAAGACCGTGCTGCCGTTCCAGCGCCACGTGCCGGAGACCGGCGGCGTGATGCTCAGGCGTTGCTCCACCGTGGTCGCGCTCATCGGCTCGCTGAAGGTGATGGCGATCAGGCTGCGGGTGGGCACGCGGTCGGTGTTCATCGCGGGTGAGGTCTGCGTGATGCGCACGCCCACCTGATCGCCGCGCACGACGAAGAAGGCGATGAGCAAGGAGAGGACGAGGATGCTGCCGATGGCGGCGCGATCCATTCGGTCGAGACGCATGGTTGGGTAGCGCAGGTGAATTTTACGCAGAGCAGGAGGGGTGTTGGGGGGGGTGTGAACGTGTCGTTGGTTGGTGGCGGGCAGGGCTTTACAATCGCTCCATGCAACGTTCGCCTATCGCTTGGCTGTATTGGCTGTTGTTCTTCGCCTGTCTGGCGCTGGTGATCGCGCTGAACCTGCCCTGGCCGGGCTTGCTGCCGCAAGACCCCGGCGCGCTGCTGCGCGACAACTGGTTCCTGTGGGGCTTCAACTACTTCGGCATCCTGCTCATGCCCCTGGCGGCGCTGGTGATTGACGACGCGCTGCGCCGGAAGATGCGCTGGCCGTTCTACGTCGTCCCCATGTTCGTCGTCGGCATCCTCGTGCTCAGCATATACATGGCGCGCCGGCCGGCCGGCGACCTGCTCAAGCGCGAGACGCCGCGCTTGCTCGAGCTGCGCTGGCTGTGGTGGATCCTGTGCGCCGCCGTGATCCTGATCGGCGCGTTCTTCCTGCCGCGCGGCTCGCTGCCGGAGCTGATGGATACGATGAGCCGCAACCTCGGCCTGACGTTCATGTGGCTGGACATCGCGCTCAACCAGATCGTCGCGCTGCCGCTGGCCCAGGCCGACATGCAGCGACGCGGCGTCGCAGCGCAAGCGCAGACATCCTGGCTGATCGCCATCCTGCTCACCGGGCCGCTCGGCTTGTGCGCTTACATGGCCACGCGGCCCGGCGTCACGGCGAACTTCCGCGCACCGGCAACGCAGGCCGAGCCGGCGTGAGCATGCCGCACCTAGGCGTGCTTCTTCGGCGAGTCGAACCGCACCTCGACCGGCTTGCTGTCTACTACATCTACCCAGCGCTTCACGTCGAAGGTCAGCTCGACCACGGCGCAGGTGGGCATGTCCTCGATTTCGTCGCTGAACCGGTGCGCCAGCTCGGTCAACTCCGGGTTGTGGCCGAAGAGCATCACCTGCGCATACTGGTCGTCGAGTTCCTGGATGAGGTAGAGCAAACTGCTGACCTGCGCGCCGTAGATGCGCCGGTCTACCACGATGGCCTTGCGGTCGTAGCCGATCTTCTCGGCGATGATCTGCGCCGTGGTGAGCGCGCGCACAGCAGAGCTGGACAGAATGAGATCGGGTGTGACGCCGCGCTTCGCCAGGCGCTCGCCCATCTTTGGCGCGTCGCGCCGGCCGCGATCGTTCAGCGGGCGGTCGTGATCGGGCAACGAGGGGTCGTCCCAGCTCGACTTGGCGTGGCGGACCAAGATCAACTTTTTCATGCAACGGTCTCCGGCGCGGGGGTGTGCATGGGTTAACCAGACTTATTCCAAAGCGCGCTGCAGCTTCTCCCAAGCCTTGCCCTTGATGCGCCGATAGACCCGGGGGAACTGGGCGCGCAGCGCCTCGGCCTGCTGGGCATAGCGTTGTGAGATCTCGCCGAGCGCAAAGAGGGTCTGCGCCGGCAGTTCATGCTGCGACGCCAGGCTCAGGTGGCGCATCTCCTCGATGGCGACGTAGGCGTCCTGGTGCAAGCCGAGCAGGTCTTGAAGCGCAACCAGGCGCGGCAGGTAGTTGCGGATCGCCTTTGGGTAGAGCGGCTCTGCGAATTCCAACGCGTAGCGCAGCCGCTTGCATTGGATGCGCAGTTCGTGGTATTCGCTCGGTGCCGAATCTTTATCAACGTCATCGCCCAGTTTGCGCACTTTGTCATAGCGGCGGCGGATCAGGCCGGGCATCTCCTTGCGCGCCGGTTTCTCGCCCGGCCCGTCTGCCTCCAGACATGTCCCGCTGCGCAGGAAGTCGGCAAATTCAACGACCAACCGCTCGTAGCGCGCCGAGTTCAACCCGCGCAGCAGCTTCGCCCGCGCTTGCTCACGCTGGCGGGTGAGCAGCGCCTCCAGGCTATCCAGCGCGTGTGGTTCGATCGTCGCGTCTTCTTCGCGCCAGGTGACCAAGCGCTCCAGTTGCACGTCCATGTCGCGCACGCCGCCGAGGAGGCGGGCGATCCAGCGCAGCTCATCGCGCAGACGTTGGGCCTCGGGCGGCAGGTAATCGCGGAAGAGGCTCAGCGCTGCCCGTAACCGTCTCGTGGCGACCCGCGCCCGGTGCACCGCCTCGGCATCTTCGCCCAGGCGCACGCCCGGCTCCTGTGACAGAAACTGGGCCAAGTGTTCGCGCAGCACGGCGCACGCCAATTCGCCGACGGTTGGGTCGTCGGCCAGGTGGTCGGTGTCCTGGGGCTGACCGAGGTCGAGCGCGAATCCCGGCTGCAACTGCTGCGCCTGCAGGCCCAGCTCGAATTTGGAATCGGTCGCCGGGCGCAGGCGGTGCGTCAGGCGCATCTCGGCGACGAACGCCTCCACGGCGTCGGTTCTGCAGCCCGCGGGGCCGTTGGGGGAGACTTCCACCTCGACGCGCCGGAGGCGCACCGGTTTGCGCCGCCGGTCGGCGGCGATGGACACGTCGTCGAGGGCGATTTCCGCCAGGCGCGCGCTGTCTTGATAAACGCTGATACGTTGGCGCCGGGTGCGCGCGTCGAACAACCGATGCAGGGTGTGAGCCGTGCGCCCCCCCAGTAGCACTTTCACCAGCTGGCCGACCGGCCCAGGCGCACGGATCACTTTGCCTACGGGGTCGTTCACGACGCCGTTGAAGTGCAGTTGCTCGTTGATCTCGCGCCGCCGGCGCAGCCCGTCCTGCCGGGTGCCGAACGACTTGAGCGTGGCCTCGGCAGGTTCGCCCTCGGCCTGCCGCACGCGCAGCACATAGCCTGCGCGGAAGAGCCGCCAGTCCGGCGTGTCGTAGTAGCTGTCAACGTGTTCCTTGGGTTGGCCGAAGTGGAACTGCAGGTCGCCGGCCTCGGAGCGCGCGCGTAGCCAGCTCTCTACCGTACTGAGGTCGTCCACGTCGAACTGCCACTCGATCTCTTGCTGATTCTCTGCCTCGTCGGTCGGCGCCATATTGTGTTCTCGGAGATCCAAATGACGACACGGTCATCTGCCCCATGCGCTCGGTAGGCGCACAGGCATCTCGTGCAATATTCTACATTCGGCAGCCTGTCGGAGTTTTCAAAATCTGCGGCTTAGGAAGCGCAGCGATCAACGCACGCCGAGCGCGTTGGTCGCTGCGTTTTAAACCTGAGCGGAGACTCGGAGGGTGCATTCGCCAACGGGGGCAGATGTAGCAGACTCGCCCCGGCGTAAACGACTGGGCTGAAAGGGGCGGAATGCGCGCGGCTTGCCCGTGTGCTCAGCGCCGAGATTGATCCCGGCGCGACTGAAGCGCATACCGCTGCAAGCCGGTCCGCGCTCCCCCATTTTGAAATGCACCCAACTCGGACGCAGATCAGCGGCGCACCATCGGCACATATACGAACGCGGCCGGCAGATTCACCCACAGCGCGTGGTCAGGTTGCGACCAGTGCCCTTGATCGTCCTGGGTGCGGAAGGTGATGATGTGCGGGCCGGGCGCAAGCTGCGAGATGGGCAGCGTAGCCGTGATGCCGGTGGAGAGCACGCCGTCGCGGTGCGAGCGCCACTCGTAGGCTGCGATGCTGCGCCCGCGCGCAACGTTGGCCGATGCGTCGCCGACCAGATACAGCATATCCTCGCGCTTCACTTCCACGGCATTCGTGTCGGCTTTCAGGATCACCGCGACCGGCAGCTCGACGGTGAGGGGCGCGACCGGCGCGATCGCCGCGGCGCTTTCGGCGACCGGCGCGCTCTCCTGGGCGTCGGCACCTTCGCCGGGCAGCTGTGGCTCTTTGCCGTCCTCTGCCGGCGGCTGCGGCGCTTCCGGCGGTGCGTCGTCGGGTGGCTTGGTTTCGTCGTTGGCAAGCATGGCCTGCGGTAGGTTCTGGCTGGTGTCGAACACGCCCACTGCGTAGAACGAGAGGGGCAGATCGGTCCCGCGCTGCGCACCATACACCATCACGTAGCGCGCCGTCTGTCGCTCGAACCCGATCACATCCACGCCGCCATCGCCTGCGTTCGTCCAGAACACGTTCCGCCAGGCGTCGCCGTTGGAGACGAACACGCCGTAGCGACGAGCGTAGCCGGCTTCCCAGTTGATCGTCACCTGGTCGAATGCCTGTGCGTCACCCAAGTCCACATACCACCATTGCCCATCACCGAGCTTCGCCGCCCAGCGCGTGGTCAGGTCGCCATCGGTGGCCAGCCAGGGTTCGGCCCCGATGGACTCGGTCGAGGAGGCGACGGCCGGCTTGCCCTGCGCCAGGTTGACCAGCGGCGTGCCTTCCAGGATGAGCTGGTATTGGCCGGAGGAGCGCGAGGCATAGCTGCGCGCGACGATGCGGTACACGCCGGTCGCCGGCGCCACATATGACAAGAGCGCGTTTCGATCCCCGCCGCCGTCGTCGTTGTAACTCACCCGCGCGCCGCTCGGGTTGTAGAGCTCCAGGTAGGGGTCGAGCGTGCTCGTCGCCTTGTTCATGCGCAGGCGCAGCGTGCGCCCGGCGGCGACCGAGACGTAGTACGTGTCGCGATCGCCGGCCGGGCTGACCGTGCCGGTCAGCGTCTGGCCGAAGGCGATCCAGCGGAAGTCGTCGGGGTCGCCGCCGGTGACGAGCGAGAGGCTGAGGACGTATGCGCCGGTGCTGGCGCGGTAGGCCTTCGCCCGGATGCGGTAGGGCCCGTTGACGGGGAGCGTAACCTGTAGGCGCGCGTTCTTGTTGCCGCCGCCGTCGTCGTTGCTGCTCAGCAACCGGCCGTCGGGCCGGTAGAGCTCGACGAAGCTGTCGAGCGCGCTGCCGCTCGCTTTGTTCTGCGTGATCAACACCACCTGTCCTGCCAACCCGTCGAACGTGAAGTCGTCGGTGTCGTAGGCCGGCAGGATCGTGCCATTGCGCGACTCGCCGATGCCGATCGGGCCGCCGTCGTTGTCGGGCGCGTTGCCGGCTCCGGGCGTAAACAGCAAACGATTGGGCGACCCCGTGCCGGTGTTCCTCACCTTGTTCAGCGAGGCCACGTTCACCAGCGCTTGGTGCACCGTCGCCGGTGGAGCAGTCGGATTCACCTGCAGGTATTTCGCCGCTGCGCCCGCGACGTGCGGTGCAGCCATGGAAGTGCCGCTGAGATCGGCCGTCGCCGTGTCCGAGTCAATCCAAGCCGAGGTGATGCCGCTGCCCGGCGCGAACAGGTCGAGGCACGCGCCGATGTTGGAGTAGGCAGCCCGGTAGTCGGTGCGCTCGGTCGCGCCTACGGTGATGCCCTCGGCCACGCGCGCCGGCGAGGCGTTACACGCGTCCCTGCCGTAGTCGTTCCCCGCGGCCAGCACATAGGTCACGCCGGCAGCGATCGAGTTGCGCACCGCTGCGTCGAGCGCCGCCGAAGCGCTGCCGCCCAGGCTCATGTTGGCGACGGCGGGTTTGACGTGGTTGGCCGTCACCCAATCCACGCCGGCGATGACGCCCGAGAGCGTGCCATAGCCATCGCATCCCAGCACGCGCACGGCATAGAGCGTGGCCTGTTTCGCCGCGCCGAAGGTGGTGCCGCCGATCGTGCCGGCCACGTGCGTGCCGTGGCCGTCGCAGTCGTTCACACCGTTGCCGTCGTCTATCGCTGTGAAGCCGGCCAGCGCGCGCCCGCCGAACTCGGCGTGGGTCAGGCGGATACCGGTGTCGAGGACGTAGACGTGGACGCCGCTGCCGGTTTCGCTGTAGGTGTAGCGCGCGTCGAGCGGCTGGTCGCGCTGGTCAATGCGATCCAGGCCCCACGGCGCATCGGTTTGCACGCCGTCGGTCGCGAGTCGCTCGGCGCGGTAGGTGATCAGGCGATCCGGTTCGACGAAGGCGACGCTGGGGTCAGCCTGCAACGCTGCAGCGGCGTCGGCGCTCATCCGCGCGGCGAAGCCGTTCAGCGCCGCCGAATACTCGTAGATGACCTCGGCGTCGTAGGTGCTGGCGGCCTGCGCCTTCACCGATTGCATCGCTGCGCGGCCGGCGCCGGGCTCGAACACGACGATGTAGCGGTTGGGCACGATGTCGCTCTGCGGCCCGGGCGCGGCTTGGATGACGGTCGTTCGCGGGATGGATGCTGCCAGCGCGATCGCGGCGGCAATGGCGAGGCGCAGGATGATTTGCATGGAATGACCCCCTCGGTGCAAGGATTGTAGCAGTGTCCGAGCCTACGGACTCCCGACTTCCTTCTCCGAATCGAATGAACTTCAGGAGTTGGCAGAAGCGTGATACATTTCCCTTCGTGAACGCGCGGCCGCGCATTTTGATCCTGCATGCCTCCGGCACCAACCGCGACCACGATGCGGCAGCCGCCTGCGAGCTGGCCGGCGGCGCGCCTGAGATCGTACACGTCAACCAGTTACGCGCCGGTGAGCGTCGCTGGTCGGATTACCAAATGCTGGTACTGCCCGGCGGCTTTAGCTATGGCGACGCGCTCGGCGCCGGCCGACTGGTGGCGCTCGACCTCAACGTGTATTTTGCCGACGAAGTGCGCGCGTTTGTGGAGTCCGGCAAACTGGTGCTTGGCATTTGCAACGGCTTCCAGGCGCTGGTGAAAGCCGGTATCCTGCCCGGGCTCGAGGCCGACGGCGCGATGCAGCAGGCTACGCTGGCCCGCAACGCGCGCGGCCGATTCGAGTGCCGATGGGTGACGCTAATCCCCAATCCGGCGAGCCCGTGCCTGTTCACCCGTGGCCTCAGCGAGCCGATCTACTGCCCGGTGGCGCATGGCGAGGGCAACTTCATCCCGCGCGACGCGGCCGTGCTGGCGATGCTGCAGGCGCGCGGGCAGATCGCGCTGACCTACGGTAACCAGACCGTGAGCGATAGCGATCGCGCGCCAGTCACCTACCCGGACAACCCCAACGGATCGGTAGCGGACATCGCCGGCATTTGCAACCCCCGAGGCAACGTGCTCGGCCTGATGCCGCATCCGGAGAACCATATCTATCCCTGGCAGCACCCGCGCTGGACGCGCGGCGAACGCGGGGGATTAGGGCTGGCGCTGTTTAAGTCGGCTGTTCGTGTGCTGGCCGCCGGCGTTTGAGCTTAGCGGACGTTATAGGGATAGGCCAGATCGCTCTGACCTGCAATCTGACCTTCTGACTTCTGAACCTCTGACTTCTGATGGTCTGACCTCTGACCCTCCGACTCTGCTCCCTGTCAGAAAAGTCATAGAACCGTCGTAGACTTGCGCGTTTCTGACAGCCATTGATATGCTAGGATGACTGCAGCATGTCGAACGCGCCCGCGCTGACCGCGCTTTTTACCTGCGAGGTGATCCGCATTATGCCGTTTGGCCTGCTGGTCAAGCTCGAGGATGGCCGGACGGCCGTCATTCGCGAGCGCGAGCTGGGTTGGACGGCAGAGGAGCGGCGAAACTGGCGCCAGACCTACCGGCCAGGCGTCAAAGTGCAGGCCGTGATGCTGGACGAGCGGGGCGGTGAATCGCCGGAGCTGAGCATTCGTCTGGCACACGCCGACCCCTGGCTCACCCTCACCGATTGGCTTCACCCCGGCCAACTGGTCGAGGGCGTCGTCACGGCCGTGCAGCCGTACGGCGTCTTCGTCGAGCTGCAGCCGGGCGTCACCGGCCTGCTACACCAGTCGAACCTGCCGGCCTGGTGCAAGCGGCCGATCGGCGATGCGTTCTGGCCGGGTGACGCCGTGAAGGTGGTGGTGCAGCAGATTGACCTCCATCAGCGCCGCATCGCCCTGACCATGCGGGACATCCGCGCCGTGCGCTGGACCGACGACGCGCGCCAGAACGGCAAGCCGACGGCCGAGTCGCTCGCTGCGCCGAAGCAAGCGGTGCGCCTGCCGCTGGAACTGGCTGTCCTGCCGCGCACGTATGCCGTATTGATCGTGGACAACGACGACGAGTACCGCGACCGGTGGGTGCAGTGGCTGCGAGGCGCCGGCCAATACGCCGTGGGGGTTGCGACGGCCGAGGAGGGCCTCAGGCGCGTGGCTGCGGGCGAACCGTTCGACATGGTCATCATGGATGTTCACCTGCCGGGCATGTCGGGGCCAGAGGCGCTGGCGCACATCTTGGACGATGCGCCGGAGGCGTGCGGCGTGCTCACTTCGGGTGACTGGAGCTGCCTGCATGAAGAAGCGAATCCGGCGCTGAGGCAGTTGATGGCGCGCGGCGTGCGGGTGTTGCCGAAGCCCTTCGAGGCCGAAGACCTGCTGGATGTGCTCATGTCGCTGAGCGCCACTGGCCCGGCGGAGCAGGCATCCGCGCATGAACCGCAGGTGCCGGCAAGCGCCTACGCCGAACCACAGCGGCTGTTGGCGCAGGCGGTGCTGCGCGCCCAGCGCCTGACCCGTGCCTCACTGGCCGTGCTGTTCAAGCTGGACGCCTCGGCTCGCAAGGTAGAGATTGAGCTTCCGCGCAACGATGAGCGGCTGGCGGCCGAAGCGACGTTGAACCTGATCCACAGCCCGGTGCGCGACGTGGCCGAGGATCGCGAATTTTGCTTCATTGAGGATGTCGAGGCTGCTGCCGGCAAGGCACGCTATCTGCTGCCCCTGCTGCGCTTCCATGCGTGCCTGGGCGCGCCGGTGCTCACCGATGCGGCGCAGCGTTACGCCCTATTCTTCTTTTACGACCGCCCGACTGCCTTCGACGAGGTGCGCCGCGAGCTAGCGCGGGCCGGCGCGCTGGCCGTCGGCGCAGCGTTGGAGCGTCGTGAGGTGGTCGCCCGCATCGTCACCGTTCAGCGTGACATTTTGCTTGGCCAACTGAACCGCGGCCTGGTGCACGAGATGAACAACCGCATCCCCATGACGAGCGACGCGGTGCAATCCCTGAAGCAGCAACTGGATGAAATCGAGCGCGCGCTGGCCACCTCGCCGGCATCGGCGCACGACCTAGTGCAGCGCGTACGGAGCATGCTGGCGAATGCCGCGGAGAGCGTCGCGTCGCTGTCGCACATGAATGAGTTGTTCCGGCGCTTCACGGCGCAGTCGAGCATCCGCACCGTGCGCGTGGAGCAGGAGGCGCAGGAAGCCGCCCAGATGCTGCGCGATGAGGCCGAGCGCGCCGGCGTGGACGTCGAAGTCGAAATGCCCGAGCGCATGGTCATCGTGCGCGCCAACCCGATCTATTTGCAACACGTCTTGCTGAATGTGATGATGAATGCGGTCCAGCAGATCGCGCTGCTGCGGCCCAAGAAGGAGCATCGGCAAGGCCACGTGGGCCGCGTGCGCGTACGGGTCGAGGAGCAGCAGCGCCGTGCCGGGCCGGTTGCCATCGTCAGCGTGGAGGACGACGGGCCGGGCATCCATCGCCAGCACGTGCAGCGTATCTTTGACCTGGGCTTCACCACGCGCAGCGACGGCGGCAGTGGGTTGGGCCTATATGTCGCGCGCCACCTGGTGGAGGCGATGCATGGGCGCGTCTATGTCGCCGAGAGCGCTATGTTGTGGGGCACGCGCATGGTCGTGGAGTTGCCGGGAGGGGTTTGATCAGCAACTGGCTGCTCGAAGCCCTGAGGTTCTACGAAGGGGGAGGTGATGAGATGATTCGCGCGCTGATCCTGGATGACGATCCGCTATTCACGCGCCTACTGGCCGACCGGTTGGCATGCGAATCTGACGTGCCGATCCAGGCCGTCGTTGCCCAGACGCTGGAAGCGGCCATGCAGCTTGTGCAGGGCGATTCGCGGACGTTCGACGTCTTCCTGATTGATGAGCGGCTAGGCGCTGGCGAAGATGGCATCTCCGCCATGGAGGACCTAATGCGCCTACAGCCGGACGCCGAGGCGATCGTTTTCACCGGCTTCGACGATCTCGAAGTCGGCTATCGCGCCTTGCAGGCCGGCGCATTGTGCTACCTCCTGAAGACGGACGGACTAATACCGGAGTTGATCTGGCGGCTGCGCCGGTTACATGGTTTGCGCGCGCTGGATAAAGCGACGCGGCAGGCGGATCGTGCTGAATCGCGCAAGGAGGCTGCTGACGTCATCGTCCAGAGCAGCCTGCAGATGGGGTTCGAGCGCGCGTGGCTATGGTGGGTGGACGGCCTCGAAGATGCGTCGGCGCATGATGGCGCGATGCAGACCCTGGTTGGGCTGGCCGCCGACGGTGCGTATGCGCCGGTCGAGATGCCGAAGGCACGCATCCCCCTCGACCAGTCTCCTTACGCCCGCCACGCGTTGGCATCGCCGGCGGAATTCACGCGCTTTCACGGCGAGGAACTCGGCCCGAGCTATCTCACCCGCCAAAAGCTGGCCGAAGGTTATCCCCCCCCCGCTCGGCGATTGGCTGGTTGCACCGCTGCGCGCCGAGGGGCGCTCGGTCGGCCTGCTCGTGCTCGACAACGTCACGCAGGCGCGCGAGATTACGCCTGAGCAACTTCGGCTGCTACGAAAGTTCTGCCGGGACGCGTCCACCGTGTTGGCCCGCGCCTGGCGCTACGAGCGCCGGCGCCGGTTGAACGAGATCGGCGCGCGCATCATGAACCAGGCTGCCCACAGCAACCTGGACAAGGTGTTGAAACAGCTGCGCGAGGAACTTCGCCACTTCACCAACGCGCACAACTTCATCGCTGCGCTGGTTGAGGAGGAAGGCAACCGACGCTACTTGCACTACCGGGTGCGCTATGAGGATGGCCGCTGGCAGCCGCCGGTCTGGCGCTCCCTGTCGGAACCCGGCTTGTTGGCACACGTGATCCAGCGCAACGAACCAGTCTTCGCGCCAGATGCGGAACGCTACCGCGTCGAGCACGGTCTGCAGACCTTCGGCAAGCCGGCCCGTTCGTGGATGGGCGCGCCACTGCGCGTGAAGGGCCAAGCCGTCGGCGTGATCGCCCTTGAGAACAACCAGAAGGCGCATGCTTTCACCTGGACGGAGTTCGAGCAGTTCGTCGGGGTCGTCGAGCATGTGCAGGGCGCGATTTGGGTCGCGCGGCTTGAGGAGCAGCAGGCGCAGAACAGCCGGCGGCTGCGCCTGCTCCAGCGGGCCAGCGAAGAGATGATGAAGCTGGTGGACGAGCGGGACGAAGCGGCGCTGTGGCTGGCTGCGTTGACGGTGGCTACGGCTGACTACGGCCTGCAGTTCAACCGCGCCGCGCTGTTCCTAGCGCGGGACGGTGGGGCGAAGGTGATCGGCCGTGCCGGCGTAGGCCACTTCAACCCTGCTGAGGCGCATGCCGCCTGGGAAGCCGACCGGGATAACCACATGGACTTCGACCAGGCCTTGGAACGGATGAGACAGGGCAGGCTGGAGCTCACGCCGCTGCATCGCTGTGTGTGCGATTGGGAGATCGCCCTGCCACCACAGAGGGGAGATGCCTTTCAGAACGTTTTGCGCGAGGGCAAGCCCATGCGCATCTCGGCCGGCGAAGTGGCGCGGCGCCTGCCAGAGCTGTTCGTCACCCATTTCGGCGCGCACGATTGCGCCGTCGTCCCCCTGCGCGCCGGAAGCCGGGTGATCGGCCTGGTGGTCGTGGATAACGCGCACGACGGCAAGCCCATCCGCAAGCTCGCGCTCGACTACCTCGAGTCGCTGCTGGCGCAGGCCGCACTGATCTACGAAGACCACCGGCAGCGCAAGGCGCACGAGCGGCTGAACGCGCTCACCTGCGACATCCTCTCGCACGCCGACCGACCGTCCCTGAGGGACACGCTGACCGAAATCTGCCAGGTCGCGCTCGCGGTGGCCGGCATGGATTGCGCTTCTATCGTGCCGGTGACGGAGGACGGCGCGCAGGTGACCTACGATGTCGAACGCGCGGGCCACGCCGGCTGGCGAAAGGTGTCCGATCCGATACGCAAGCCGCGTCCAGACGGCTTGACGGCCAAGTCGCTGCGTGAGGGCATGCTTGTGGTACCCGACGTCGGCAAGTATGAGGCGTCCGACATTGGGAAGCTAGTCAGCGAGCACCCGGTGCTGCACGAAGAGAGGGTTCGCGCGCTGATCTGCGCGCCGGTGCGCGCGATGGAGACGGGCGAGACGCTCGGCGCGCTGCGCCTGTATTGGCGGTCGCCACAAGTGTTCGGCAACCCTGAGCGGACGCAGGCCGAGATGTTCGCCCGCCTGGCTGCCGTGGCGATCCAGAACTGGCGCGCGGCGCAGCAGACGCGCGCCGCAGCTGAGGCGGCCGAGGCCGAGGCGAAAGCCCGTGGCCGTGAGCTGGTGATCCACCAGCGGGTGATGGCCGCGGCGTTGCAGCCGGGTGCGCGCCAGGAGGACGTGGTTCGCGCCTTGCTGGATGCGGCCCGCGACGTCTTGAACCTGTCGCAGCTCGTCGTCGAGGTCAACCTGCGCGACTGGGAGCGGCCCGATGACCCGGCAGACTCCGAACCTCGCGCGATCCGCCGCGAATATTTTCTCGATGCGAGCGGCGCGCTCCAGTGCGACCGAGAGTCCGAGCCGTTGCGAGGCATCATCGGGTGTGCGCTGTACAGCGGGCAGACCCAACTGGCGGCGGACGTGACGGCACCCGAATGGCGCGCGTCTTTCTACGATGTCCACAACCGTGGGACGCGCAGCCAAGTGGTCGCGCCGATCCTGCGCATTGATCAGCATGGCTCGGCGGAAGCGATCGGCACGATCAACGCGGAGGCGCCGTTCCCGGATGCGTTCGGCGAAGCGCACGCCCGCGCCTTGGAGCGCTTGGCTGGCGTCGCTGCGCCGGCGCTGGACAATGCGCGTTGCCTGGCAGGCCGGCGGCGCGTGCTGGAGATGGCGCACGAAATCGCTGCGTCGATCAACCTGGATAAGACTCTGGGCGAAATTCGGCGGGTCGTGCGCGAGGTTGCGCCGGATTTGTCGCTCCTGACCCTCTGGCATGTGCGCATGGATAACAAAGAGATGAAGCTAGGGACGCACTTCGGCGTGCGCGACTTGGACGCGCTCCATAGGGAGCGCGCGGCTGAAGGCGGGATCATCCAGCGCGTCCTGGAGGACAAACGGCCGACTTTCGCCCCGCAAGCCGAAGGCCATTCTCCCAGCAGCAATTTCGTCGCTCGCGAGGATATTCGCTCGTTCGCCGCCTTGCTGCTGCGGGCCGAAGACCAGAACGTCGGCGTGATGCTCCTGGGCTATCGTCATCCACATATCTTCGCCCTAGAAGAGCAATTCCTCTTCGAAGTGCTAGCCGGGCTGGCCGCCAGCAGTATCCGCGACGCGCTGTTGCTGGAGTTCGCGGAGCGGCAGCGTGATCAACGCGATCTGGCCCAGCGGGCAGCCGAATTGGCTGCCACCACCTCCAGCGTTCATGTGCTCGAGCAGCGCCCTGACCCGTCTCACCAGCGGGCGGCCGAATTGGCTGCCACCACCTCCAGCAAGGATGAGGCGCTGCGCCGGATCATGCAGCTAATAAAAGATCACTATCCGTACGCTCACGTCGCCATCTATACCTATGAGCGCGCGGAACACGTCCTGAAGGTCACCCCCGCCTCGCCTGACTTCTACCCGTTCGAGGATGTGAGCGAGACCGGAACCTTACAAATCGACGATGGCAGCATCGCAGGCCACGTGGCTCGGCTGGCGCTCCAGACGCGAGACTTCCAATCCTACAACTGCAAAGACGCGTGCTCAGACCCTTACTTCCTGCCGGGGACCGAGGGCATGAACTCCGAGCTGTGCGTCTCGCTGATGAGCGTGGAACGCGACCTGCTCGGCGTCCTGATCCTGGAGAGTTCGAGACCTGCTGCCTTCGACGAGGACGACGAGGAACAAGTGCGCGGCATCGCCCGCCAGATCAGCCTAGTGATGGAACGCGCCGAGCTGGTCAACCGGCTCGTCTATCAGACGTCGCTGGCGATGGCCACCGGAGGGTTTGTGGATTTGGCGCACGTCGCTCGGACGGAGTTGTTGAAGATCCGGCGGCGCGCCTTGCGGTTATCCCGCAAGGAACCGAGTCTCTCCGACGATGGCCGCCGCTGGGCGCGGGAGATAGACGAGAGCGCCGAGCGGCTGCGGCTAGCTTTCCATGAAGCGCAGTTGGGCAACGAAGCACAAGTGAGCGACCATGAGCCACCCATAAAGCCCGTGCCTTGCGATACGTTGATCCGTGAGGTGGTTGAGGAGGCATGTCAGCAGCGTTTATCGAGGAATATAAAACTCGAGTTCAACCTGAACTGTGGCGACATGCTTGTAGAGGTCAACTGTAAGGCGCTCAGATGGGCACTGGATCACCTGGTGGGGAATGCCCTCGATGCGATGAGGGCTGCTGGTCGGCTGACCGTGCGCACCCGGCTCAGGGCCAGCCAGTGGGCCGAGGTGCGCATCGAGGATGATGGTCCGGGCATAGATCCGGCGTTGCGCCCACTTCTGTTTCAACAAGCGATCCCCGATCGGCCAGGGCGTGGGACCGGCCTGCTCCGCGTCCGTCAATATGTCGAGGCCATGGGCGGGACAGTGCGCCTGGTAGAGAGCGAGCCGGGTCGAGGAGCGGTTTTTGCTATCACCCTGCGCGTCGCGCGAGGAAGTGAAGGAGGCGCGCAATGAACCAGATGGGTAATCGCCTGGATGAGTTGAACTGTAGTAAATGTAACACCAAAAAGTGCGTACTAGTTGTGGATGATGACCTCCAAACTAGCCAGGACCATGCCGAAGACCTTCGGGATCGGGGCTATGAGCCCATTGTCGCTGAAGGGAAAGGCGAGAAACTGATCGAAGACGCGAAGGCTAAAGCGCGCCGACATCGCTGCCACGTGGCGATCGTGGATATGCGCCTGTTCGGAGCTGAAGGCGATGAAAGTGGATTGATGCTGGCCGGCGCGCTTGCACCGACGATGTGCATCATCGTCACTGCCTACGGCAACATCCCGGCCACCAACCGGTCTAGGCGTTACGACAACATCGTCGGCTTCTTCGAGAAAGGTGACGATCCGAATAAGCTCATGGGGGAGGTGTATAACGCTTTAGAGAAGTTCTGTCCCTGTAGCCTAAAACCAGATGGCCCAGGCTATGACGAACTGTGCAGCAAAACATTGAAGGACACACCAGAGGCCAGTGAAGAAGAGATTCGGTGCGCTCTTGTACTCCTCTATCGTGATGAAAATCCGAGGATCGAAAAGTTGCATCTAATCGTGCCCGACGCGCCCTATCCCTCTCAGACGACGGCTACTGTACCTGCACGCTCTGCTGTTTATATCGCTGAACCCATCCGTGCTGATCGTCTCCCACTACAGCGAGAAGTCGTGAAAGTGGCTGACGCAGAGAAGATCAAGCGCGAAGTAGACAATTACAAGACATGGGTTAAGGGCTTGCTGCTCACCGACCGCTGCGCGCGCATCGAGGACAAAGGACATAGCGTCACTCTCTGGAATATCGGGGCGATTCGTTACACCAACATCGCCCGCGATGATCGCCGATTGTTTCGGGCATGGTATCCTGCTGCATCAAGCGAGCAAGTGACGCGAGCCCTCGAAGATTTGTTCAACGTGACGTTGGGCCCGCTATACAAAGAGCACCGTGGCGCAGACAGCCAGTCGGTCTATGGCTACTACATCAGCCACATGTTTACTCCCGACTTCGAGAGCCGCATTCAAGACTACTGTGCTCAGAACGACAAAAGGTTTGATGCGGCATTGCTGCTCGGAGTACCACTCAAACTACGCGATCCCGTGAGGTGGGCCTATGAGCATCGTGGACAATCCTCCTTCCGCTCGCGCTGGGAAGCGCTGACTCACGGCGATTTGCACAGCGGCAACATCTTCGTTGATGAGCACTGCGAAACATACGTGCTGGATTACGAGCGATCCGGTCCTGGCTATATCTTGCGCGACTTCGCCGAACTAGAAGCCGATATTCGTCTTCGGCTCGCACCGATCGCGCCGGAGCAGTTGCGCTTGTCATATGCAATGGATATAGCTTTGCTTGCGCCTCGTAAAGGAAATGTGAAGCCTCAGGCGCTTCCCTGGCACGAGATTGGCGGCTTAGATTCCAGCGTCATTCGTGAGTTGCAGAAAGCCTTCGACGCAATTTGTGTTCTACGCCAACTGGCCCATGAGCTGACCGGCGAACTGGCCGAAATGAAACAGTATTACTGGGCGCTGCTGATGGAGACGTTGATCTCGTTGCTGCGCAAATACTCCGACGTGGACGCCAGCGCGCGAAACGCGGCGCGCATGCGCGCGTTGCTGAGCGCCGCGCTCATCGCCGAGCGATTAGCTGCATGGAACAGCGACTGGCCACCCAACGACTGGCCACGACCGGAGGATCTGCCAGAACATCTTGATAGCATCACTCCGGTTGAACCTGATGTGAAGTGAATTCGCCGTTGCGGCCATGAACCCTGCTTACCGCGCCGAAATTCTCATCCCGCTCTTCGAGCTGATCCGCACGCGTGAGTCGTGCGCCGTGGTCGGCGGCGCCAGCATGGGCAAGTCGCGCTTGCTGCGCTTCATGCTCGAGCCGGAGACGCGCGCTCATTACCTGCGCGAGCACGCCGCAACCACCCTGTTCGCCTATTGCGATTGCAACCGCCTGGCCGAAATCTCGGAGTGGGGGTTCTTCGAGCTGATCCTCACCGCGATGGTCGAAGCGTGTGGCCAGCATACGGACCTGCACGGCCTGCGCAACGAGCTGAACGCCCTACGCCGCGAGGTGATCACCGGCCACAATGCCTTGCTGGCCCGCCGGCACGTCGAGCTGGCCGCGCTCATGCTCTGCCGTGAACGCGGTTTCCAGTTGCGCGTCGTCTTCGACGAGTTCGACGAAGCGTATCGCACATTGCCGCCGCTGGCCCTGGCCAACCTGCGGGCACTGCGCGACGGCAACAACGCCTGGCTGAGCTACCTGCTCGTGGTGCGCAATCACCCGAAACGCATCCGCCCGCCGGCCGACTGCGAAGGCTTCTACGAGCTGTTCTCGCGCTCGGTGATCGGCCTGCCGCCCTACAGCCCCGGCGATGCCTATGCGGTGGTCGAACAGATCGAGGCGCGCCGCGGCCGGCAGCTCACGCCACAGATGCGCGCAGCCCTGGTCGAGAGGAGCGGCGGGCATCCCGGGCTGATCGGGGCCATGTTCGACGCAGTGACGAATGGACGGGCGACCCCGGGGGACGCAGTCCGCGAGGAGTGCCACAAATTGTGGATGAGCTTGCCATCGGACGAGCAGATGGCGCTCTACCGGATAGCGCGCGGGCAACCCGTGCACGATGCCCTGGCACTGGAGGGGCTCGTGCTCAAAGGGCTGGTGCGGGATGGCCAGCTCTTCAGCCCGGTCTTCGCGCAGTACGTCGGCGAGCACGGCGTGCCAGCGGCCAACGGCCAGCTGGTGGTAGATGAGCACACCCGCACCGTGTGGGTAGGCGGGCAGGCGCATACCGACCTGACCGCGCGCGAGTTCGACCTGCTGGCCATCCTCGCCCGTGCGCCGGGGCATGTGTATGGCCGCCAGGAGATCCTCGAGACACTCAACCCCAACGAACATTTCGAAGCGCTACATCACAACGCGGTGGACGCCCTGGTAAAACGCATCCGCAAGAAGATCGAGCCAGCGCCCGACCGCCCGCGCTATCTCATCACCGTGCGCGGCAAGGGCTACAAGCTGATGGACGGAGACGAGGGCGGCCTTGGGGGAGAGACGGGAGGGAGCGATCGAACAGATGAAGGACGAACGAACCATGGGCGGCCGACCGGTAAGCTTCCGCCGTGACCTGATTCGGCGGGTGCTGGATGTGCTAACGAGCGGTGAGTCGTGCTCGCTCGTCGGCATCGGCAGCTCGGGCAAGTCCAACGTTGCCCGGCACCTGGCCCGGCGCGACGTGCTCGCCTATCACCTCGGCGCGCGCGCCGCAGCTTGCTTGAGTGTCCTGGTCAACTGCACCGATCTGACCGAATACACGCCGGTCGCCCTGCATAGATTGATGCTCGACGCGCTGGTGCGCGCCTTGCAAGACGCCGTTCCCTCACCCAACGGCGCAACTGCGAAAGTGGTGGCGCTGCGCGACCAGGCCATCGCATCGGCGTCGGCAGAGCGCGCGCGAATCAACCTCAAGGATGCGTTCGCTACGGTCTTTCGATCCGGCTTCGATCAGCTCTTCGTCTTGCTGGACGACTTCGACCCCGTGGCACAGCGTGCGCCGACGGCGACCCTGAACGGTCTGAGGCCGTTCCGCGACGATCACAAGCGCAAGCTGATGTATGCCACCTTCACCCGGCGCGAGCTGGCCTACCTGCGGGCCGAAGCCCAGTTTCAGGAGTTCTACGAATTGGTGGCGGCCCATACCATCGCCATCGGCCCGTATGGCGATGACGATGCCCGCGCCTTGGTGCGAGAGTTGAGTGAGCAGTGGGGTATCGGCGGGCTATCACCGGCAGCGGTCGAGACGCTGCTCGCTTGGTCGGGCAACCATCCCGGCCTGCTGCGCGCCATCCTGACGGCGATGCATCGCGAGCCGAGCATCCGTGTCGGCGCGACGGAAACACTAAGCCGATTGCAATCCCACTGCGACGTGCTGCCCGAATGCGGGCATATCTGGGAGAGCTTGGAGGCAGAAGAGCAGGCCGCACTGATCGCCGTCGCGTGCGGGACGGCGCCGACCGAGCGCGATGGGCTGAGGTCGCTGGAGGCCAAGGGGGTGATCCACACGCGGGCCGGCGGCTATGCAATCCGTTCGCCGATCTTCGCCGCGTTCGTCGCATCGCAGCTTCCATCGCAGGCCGGCCGCGGCTCCTTCGAGTTCGACTCGGCGCGGAACGAAGTGCGGATCAACGGCTATCCCATCCGCGACCTGAGCCTGGTCGAGCTGAGCCTGCTGCGGCGCATTTGCGAGCGCTATCCGAAGCCGGTGTCGCGCGCCGATCTGCTCGCGGACATGCTCAGCCACGAATCGCTTGCGCGTCAGTATGGCGGCAGCCCGGAGGCTCGGTTGTCGCAATATCTGGCCGGCCTGAAGCGCCGGCTCGACCTGATCAAGCTCGATTGCCTGCGGATCTATCCGGACGGCGCATGCCAACTCGTGCTATGAAACCATCTGACAAACGACTCCCGCTCTTTCATCGCCTGGAACGCGCGCTCGGTCGCTTATTCGGCCGGCACTGGGTGGGCGAAGACGAAGTCGCCGTCGTGTATGAGAACGACTGCTTTCACGCGCTGCACCGCGGACCCGGCTTCTTCACCATTGACCCTCTCACCCAGGATGTCCGCGCCGTAATCAACGTTGCGCCCGATGCGATCCGAGTCCCGTTTCGTGGCATCCAGACGCGCGATGGGCTGCCGGTGGATCTCGAGATGGGGCTGATGTTCAATTTTGCACCGGAGCGCGCACTGCACGAGATCACGCATCTTGTCGTGAAATGGACGCGGGAAGACCGGCGTGACGCGCTGTGTTGGCGCACGCGCGGCGTGCTGCAGAAGGTGCTCCCGGCGTTCACCGTTGATGAGGTGTGTCGCGGCCTGGTGTTTGAGGAGATCGAGCGACGCACCTTGAGCCTCCTGAAGGACCTGGTGAGCGAATTGGGGCTTGAGCCGACGCAGATGCTCTTGCTCGGCGTGACACCCCCGGCGGAACTGCGCTACCGCTTCGCCGAGATCGCCCAGCGCCGGGCGAACGCCCTCGATCTTGCCCGATACGCGCCCTATGAGCTGGCCCAGGTGATGCGCGCCCAGATCATCGAGGCGTTGAGCCGCATGTCGCCCAACCGGCAGTACGTCGAGTTCCCGGCCAGCCCGATGGACGTCGCACCGCCTCCATCCCCACCGGTGATTGACGCGCCATCGTCGCCGCATCTTTCGGACGACGCGGCTCCAGCGGCGGATGACGCGGACGCGCCATCGCCGCCGAGGAAACGTCCGCGCAGCCGGCTGGTGCCGTGAGCCGAATTAGAATCGGTGCATGCTGACGAGACTGAGAGCGTTCGCCGAGAAGCATCCTCGGCTGGCGGCGTGGATTGCGCTGGCCGCCGGCATGGTCATCATCCTCATCATCGCCGCGCGCGACGTCGGCCTGCTGTGGAACCAGTGGCTGTTCTTGATCCTGGCCACGATTGGGTTGGCCGGCCTATGCGTATGGATCATCGGCTGGGAGGCAAACGACGACGCGCCGGCGGCGTCCGAATAATGTGCTCGCCGCTACTCCCTTGCGCGCTGCTCGGCAGCGCGGAACGCCTCCAGGGTGTTGACGTTGACGAAGGCAAGCCCCTCCGGGTCTAAGCGGATGATCTCCTCTTGTGTGATGAAGCGCGCGCGCACGCGCGGTAACCAATCGGCCATCTTCAGCTCTCCGGCATCGAGCGCGGCTTTCATCACCGGCGCGCAGGTCGCCGCCCGATAGACGGCGTGCAGCGCCTCCGGCCCGTTAGCCGTCAAGGGCACCACGGCGTCGCAGCCTTCCGCCGCTAACACCTGGTAGGCGCGGGCGAGCACAGCCGCGTTGACGAACGGCATGTCGCAGGCCACCAGCGCCAGCGCAGTAGATCGGCACGCCATCACCGCAGTGAACGCACCGCCCAGTGGTCCACGGCCGGGCAACGCATCCGGCAGCATGGATAAGCCGAGGAAGCGGTAGTCGTCGGGGCGATTGGTGACGAGGACAATCTCGCCCGAGAGCGGCTGCACGCGCTCGACCACACGCTGAACGAGCGGCCGACCTAGGAAAGGCATCAGCCCTTTGTCCTGACCCATCCGGCGGGATTGCCCGCCGCATAGGATGGCGACCGTCAGGCTGGGCTGGCGTTCGTCCGTCACGCGATGCACTGCGCGCCGAGCAGCGCGGTCAGTTCCCGGCGCAGTTCCGGGCAGTCGCGCGTGGCGTCGTTCGGGAAGTCGAGCGTCACGGCCTTGCCGTTCGCCTGCTGCAGCGTCAGGGTAAACGGCTGGTCGCCCGGATATTTGCGCAGCGTCTGCAGTACGGCTTCCAGCTTGGCTACGTCGCTGCGCGGGTCGCCGTTGCGGTGCATGACGATGCGCAGCGGCTCGCGGGCAGCGAAAATGGGGGGCAGGTCCTGCGCGTTGGGGTGCGGGTTCTCAACGGCCGCCGGCTCGCCCTCGGCGGCAAGTGCAGGTTGCCCATCGTCATTCGATGCGTCGAGCGACGGCGCTGCCGCGTTTGCTCCATGGCGCAATGTGACGGTCAGATCATCGGTAATTGCATTCGCTTCGCCCCTGGATAGGGAGGGATCGGAGGTAAGGATGTCGTCATCGGTGAAGTTGATCTCGTCCAGGGCGGCCAGGTCGTCGGTGTGCAATTCGGCGCGGCTAGCCGCATCGGTTGAAGATGGCGGTGGCGCGTGCGTCGGCTTGGCCTGCGGCGAGTCGAAGTAGGCGTCGATCACTTCCTCGGCGACGGCATGATTGGGTTTGGAGATGTCGCTATAGGCGGCAGGGGCGTCGTCGGCGCTGCGGGCGATCTCGAATGAATCGCTGACCTTCTCGACCAGGATCTTCGGTGTGCCGCCCGGCTGCACTTCGGCCTTGCCCCACACCAGCAGCGCCTTATCTTTCTGGAACTTGTCCTGGAATTTCTCCCAGGTCTTTGGGAAGATCGTCAGCTCCAGCCGGCCGTATATGTCCTCCAGCTCGCCGAAGGCCATCGGCTTGCCGGCCTTGGTCGTGTGTGGGCGGATAGAGCTGACTACGCCGGCCACGACCACCCTCTGCCCGTTGTCGCCTTCAGTCAACGAGGCGCTGGTGTGCGTGATCTGCTGCTGAAGCGCGTCGAGTTGCGCTTGGAGCGGATGCGCGGAGACGTAGGTGCCGAGCAGCTCCTTCTCGTCTTGCAGCAGTTGCTTGCGCGGGATCTCGCGGACGTGCTTGGGCAGGACGATCAGGGTCTCATCGCCGGCGCCGTCCAGCCCGCCGAACAACATGCCCTGGCCGCGCTCGGCGGCGCGGCGCGCCGTCGCGGCCGCGCCGATCATCTGATCCACGACCGCCAGCAATTGTGGGCGCGAGCCGAAGTCGTCGAACGCGCCGGCCTTGATCAGCGATTCGAGGGCACGCTTGTTCAGCGCCGTCATGTCCACGCGCCGGCAGAAGTCGTCGAGCGACTTGAATCGCCCCCCCTGCTTGCGTGCCTCGACGATGGCGCGCACCGGCCCTTCGCCCACGCCCTTGATCGCCATTAACCCGAAGCGGATCGCGCCGATGCTGTCTTTGGATTTGAAGTTCGGCGGCGTCTCGATGGTGAAATCGGCGTCGCTGGCGTTCACGCTGGGCGGCAGGATTTTGATGCCGTGCAACTTGGCGTCGGCGATCAGGGCGGTGATCTTCTCGGTGTTGCCGCTCTCGCAGGTGAGCAGCGCGCAGATGTATTCGAGCGGATAGCAGGCCTTGAGCCAGGCCGTCTGACAGGTGATGGCCGCGTAGTCGGCGGCGTGCGCCTTGGGGAAGCCGTAACGGGCGAAGTACTCGATGTCGCCGAAGATGGCGTCGGCCAGTTCGGCGCTGTAGCCCTTCTTGACAGCGCCCTCGCGGAACTTGGTCTTGTGCTTCAGCAGTTGTTCGGCGTTCTTCTTGGCGACGGCTTTGCGAATGGTGTCGGCCTCGCCCACCGAGTAGCCGGCGATGTCGCGCGCCAGGCGCATGATCTGCTCTTGGTATACGCAATTGTGGACGATGATGTTGTTGGCGACAAAATTGTGGAAGCCCTCAACGGTTAGGTCGTAAACGTCCTCTATCCCGGCCGGCTCGATCTTGACGATCTCTTCCCAGATCACGCTCAATCGCTTGAGGGTTTCAGGGAGGGGTGCTGCTTGCGCCAGCGGCTCGACAACGTATGCGCTGATGCGCGGACGCTGAAGCGCACGGGGGTAGAAGTGTTGGGCGCTCAAGCCAAAGTTGCGCTGTATGGCTTTGCGCGAGATAGACAGCGCCGCATTGACCTTGGCGATGAAGTCGGCACGGCGAATCGTGTGTCCGTCGCGACTCTTGCAAGCAACTGCTCGCTTCTGGGTGAGCATGAACGGCGCGAGCCATTCCATTAATGCTGTAGTCTCATAGACCGTCACTTGGTAAGCGAGTCGCGCGCCTCGGCTAGGGGCATGGTAGGCGTTGGTGTAAATGACCGAGCGAATGCCCAGGCGAAGCAGAAGTGTTTGGATGTCATGGGCAAGCTGAGCGGAGATTGTGCGATAGTGGCATAGCTTACGCCCAACGTAGCCATCACAATCCCACAACGAAGCGAGGAAGAACGCGATCGCCTCTTGGCTTAAACCGAATACGAAGTTTGGCACGAACTTTTCATCGCTCCGGCATCCCCCCCTTTCGGCGCCTGGCATATGTTTGAGCCCGAGTTCGCGCAACCAGGCTAACACAGCATTGGGTTCGTGATATGCCGATGCCTGCGCTTTAGCGGCGCCGATTCGCCAAACCTGACGCGCTTGCTGCACTTTCGTCTCGCGCACATCCGGGAACGCGCGCAAGCAGCGCCGATACTCGTCGAGCAAGGCCGGGTCCTTAGAGACGAAGTTCACGGCGGCGAGATTGCCCAAATCGCCGTCGGCGATCAAGTAAGCCAGCACACGCAGACGGTCTCGATCGTAATCGCGGCTCGGCCCCAGTAACTGTCGCGGCGTGGCGATGAAGTCGCCAGGCTTGAGCGCGCTCAGCGGCATCCAACCATCCTCGGTCAGCACACGATGATCGGACGTCATTTTGATGCTGGCGCCGTTGCGCAGCGTTACTCGATACACCGGTTTCTTCCCGTTGTGTACCCAGTGAACGACGCGGCCGACGGCCGGCGAAAGATCCTCCGCGACGCTCTGCAGATGAAGATCGGGGACATGCTGCGCTTCATCCATGCGGCAGCGCCGGCCGGTGATGGGGTCGAACAACACCGCATCGCCGGTGATGCAGATGCCGTAGGTCTCGCCTAACGCCGGCGCCAGGTCGGGGTGGCGGTATTCCACTTGTTCCTCGCCGTGCATGCGGCGGATATAGGTGGGGATGTACTCCATCGGCCCGGGCCGGAAGAGCGCCAGCGCCGCCACCACGTGCTGGAAGCGCGTCGGCTTCATCTGCATCATCAGATTGCGCATGCCGGTGCCTTCCACCTGGAACACCCCCTGCACGTCGCCCCGCGACAACAGCTCGTAGATGCGCCGGTCGTGGATCGGGATGTTGGTCAGGTTGAGCCGGACGCCGTGCCGTTGCTCGATCAGCTCACACGCCTTGCGCATGATGGTGAGCGTGGACAGCCCCAGGTAGTCCATCTTCAGCAGCCCGATGGCCTCCAGGTGGGTCATCTCGAACTGGGTGACGGCGTTGAGCTGCGGGGTGAGCGGTGTGCCGGTCAGCTTGTTCAGCGGCGCATACTCGATCAGCGGGCGGTCGGCGATCACCACGCCGGCGGCGTGGGTGCCGGCGTTGCGCACCGTGCCCTCGACCTTGATGGCGCGGTCGTATAGCTCGCGCACGTGTGATTCGGTCTCGTAGAGCCGCTTGAGCTCGGGCACCTGCTCCAGCGCCTGCGTCAGCGTGATGGGCTTGCCGGGGATGGCCGGCACGAGCGACGTGATGCGCGATACTTCGTTCAGCGGGATGTCGAGCACGCGCCCCACATCTTTGAGCGCGGCGCGCGCAGCCATGGTGCCGAAGGTGATGATCTGCGCCACGTTCTCGCGCCCGTATTTGGCGATGGTGTAGTCCACCAACAGGCCGCGCTGGTCGTCAGGGAAGTCCATGTCAATGTCCGGCATGGACACGCGCCCGGGGTTGAGGAAGCGCTCGAACAGCAGATCGTTGCTGACCGGCTCCAGGTAGCTCAAGCCGAGCACATAGGACACCATGCTGCCGGCGGCGCTGCCGCGCACGTTCCACCAGATGCCCGACTCGCGCGCGAAGCGGATGAGGTCCCACACGATCAGGAAGTAGGTGGCGAACCCCATCTCGATGATCACGCTGAGTTCATATTCCAACCGTTGGCGCAGCGCGCTGGGCCGCAGGGCCGGGTTGCCGCGCGACTCCGGCAGCGCCAGTGGCGAACGCGCCGTCAGGTCCACCGGCTCGTCAGAGGCCGGCGGAGCGTCGGGCGCGGGCTGCGCCGGAATGCCGTACTTCTCCTCGAAGCCCCGGTAGCACAGGTGACGCAGGTAGTCGGCGTCCGACGCAAAGCCCGGCGGCAGTTGGAAGTGCGGCAAGTGGAAAGTCTTCGACTTCAGGGTGACGTCGCAGCGGTCGGCGACTGCGAGCGTATTGGTCAGCGCTTCGGGCGCGATCTGGCCGAAGAGTTCGGCCATCTCCGCTTCGCTTTTCAGATAGTATGAGTCATTGTTGAAGCGCATCCGATTCTTGTCGCTCAGCAGCGCGTCGGTTTGGATGCACAGCATCAGGTCGTGCGAGGGCGCGTCCTCGCGCAGCACGTAGTGCACATCGTTGGTGGCGACCAGCGGCACACTCATCTCCTTCGACCAGGCGATGAGCGTCTCGTTGATCAGTTTGAGTTCGGGTAGATCGTGATCCTGCAGCTCGAAGTAGAAGCGATCGCCGAATAGGTCGAGGTACCACTGCGTCACCGCGCGGGCCTGCTCGAACTGACCCTGCTGGATCAAGCGCGGGATCTCGGCCGATGGGCAGCCGGAGGTGCAAATCAGGCCCTGGTTGTATTGCGCCAGCGCGTCGTGGTCAATGCGGGGTTTGTAGTAGTAGCCTTCCAATTGCGCCAGCGACGACAGCTTCATCAGGTTCTTGTAGCCCGCGTTGTTCATCGCCAGCAGGAGCAGGTGATGTGGGCTGCGGTCGAAGTTCACGTCCTTGTCCTGCATCCGGCGCCCGCGCTTGCATAGGTAGAGCTCGACGCCGACGATGGGCTTGACCCCCAGCTCGCTGCACACGTCGAAGAACTCGATGACGCCGTACATCGCGCCGTGGTCGGTCAACGCAAGCGCCGGCATGTCCAGTTCTTTGGCGCGCCGCACCAGCTTCTTGATGTTGCCGAAGCCGTCGAGCAGCGAATACTCGGAGTGCACGTGCAGATGAACAAAGCTCATGGCCGACGACGAAGATGCGCAGTGAGGATAGCACAAAAATTGCTGGGCCCTCGCGGCCGAATGCTAAAATCCCCATTCGCTTGGAAAGCGACGTCTGCCCACTATGAGGAACGCCTTCGCGCAACCGCCGGGGTATGACTTCCTGTGGAACCAACTCATCGAATTGCCCTACTTTCGCGCGTTGTTGCGGGCGGTGGAGTCGCGGTTCTATCAAGCGCTGCCGGTCGTCGAACCGGTGCTCGATCTGGGATCGGGCGACGGTAGCTTTGCCGCGCACACCTTCTCGCGCCCGCTCGATGTCGGCCTCGACCCGTGGCGCGGGCCGCTCTGGGAGTCGCGCGCGCGCCGCGCGCACAAGCTACTCACGCTGGCCGACGGCGCGCATATGCCCTTCGCCGACGGCGCCTTTCGAACCATCGTCAGTAATTCGGTGCTGGAGCACATCCCCGACCTAGATCCGGTGCTCGCCGAGTGCTTTCGCGTCCTCCGGCCCGGCGGGTATCTCCTCTTTTGTTCACCCTCCGATCACTTTACGGACTGGTTCGTAGGAGCAAAGGTGGCCGGCGATGCGTACCGCCGCTTCTTCAATCGCATCTCACGTCACCATCACTGCGATGGCCCGGCCGTTTGGCGCGAGCGCCTCGAACGCGCCGGCTTCGGCGTCGAGCGCATCTGGTACTACTTCTCTCCCCGCGCGTTGCAGACCCTTGAGCTGGGCCACTACTTCGGCCTGCCCAATCTGATTTCCAAGAAAATCACCGGAAGGTGGGTGCTCTTTCCCAGTGCTAAGAATCCTCTGCTACAAATGCTAAACCGGTCGCTCAGGCCGCTATATGATGAGCCGTTGCCCGAAATCGGCGCCTATCTTTTCTGTGTGGCTCGAAGAGATTAGACTTGACATTTATTGTGATAGCGATGATAAAACGTGTTAAATGCACTTCTGGCCTACGCCAGCCTGACGTGATGTGACTTAGAATATAATGAGAGAAGAATTAGTGTTTCGTGTCTTTTTTGAGGTTTTGATAGCGTGCAGGTCACGAAAACCCATATATAATCCGAGCAGAAGAGGGGGATCAAAGATTCTGCTAATGCGGGCTCATCGTCTCACGACGACTTTCAAAGCAGAACATGAGTGAGCATCTGGTTAGCGAGAACGACGGAGGATGGGATGAGGCGCGCATCGAGCGCGTGCTTTTCGCATCTGGTCAACGGGTCTCGCCTCTGAGTGAACAGCGCCGAGCCGAAATGCTGCAAGCATTGCTGGCTGAAAATGCGCGCCTCTCAACCATTGCTCACGTTCGGCCGCAGTCCGAAGCGCTTGGATTTTGGGATCTGATTCGCCAGGTCTTTACGCCGCGCGTCGTTGGTGCAATTGCGGCAACCTTCGCACTTATCTTCGCTGCTGCCGGCTATGCCCTCTTCGGTGGAACGCGCCCGCCGGTCGCCGCTCAAGTGGAAGGCGCTTTCACGCTGGCCGAAGCGCGCCAGGGTGTGTTCGGCCTGCAATGGTGGCTGCCGCGCTCCAACGTGACGGCGTCGAGTCTGCACATCGGCGATGAAGTCTTCGCCACTGCGCCGGTCACGATCACGTTCGCGGACGGCTCACAAGCCATCGTCGCAGCCGGGTCACAAGTGCGCATCCTGCCCAGCCCGGGCTTCCGGCTGGTCAAAGGTGAAGCTGTCGCTAGCACGACGCCGGCCACCGACCGATTCGTTGTGGAGAGCATCGGCGCGACGTTCGTCGTGACCGATGCGACGTTCCGGGTGAAAGTTGACGAAGCAGGAACGGTCAGCCAGTTCACCGACCTCGGCAAGGTCGTTGCTCAGACCAGCACCGGCCCGCCCACCGTCGTCCTGGCAGGCGAAAAGGCCATCGTGACGCGGGATGGTCAGACAGCAAAGGACTTACAACCTCCCGTCGTGGAAGGTGAGAAGACAGATGAAGGCGCCCTCGCCTTCACTGCGCGTACGTTGCAGAGTTCGACGGTCGTCGTGCTCGATTCACAAACCGGCGCAGAGCTGGCCCGCTTCAAAGCTGATGAGAACGGCATCGTGAGCGGCCAGTTGCTTCCGCCGCCGGGCACCACGCCGGCCAGCATCGAGTTCCGTGCGGACGCTCCCGACGGGCGCAGGAGCGAGCCGGCTGCAGCTGTGACCGATGGTCGGGTGATCGTCTCTTCGGCGAGCAACACTACATTACCTCCGCCGCCGGTGCTGACCTCGGCTGTATTCGATGCGCCAACGCTCACCTTGCCCGCGCTGACTCCGGTTCAAGCGACCAGCCGGTCCGGTGCGGTCGTCCAGTTCGAGGTGACGGCAACGGATACGCAAGACGGACGGCTACCGGTCGAATGCGACGCCCGGTCTGGGTCTACTTTCCCAATTGGGACGACGACGGTAACGTGCTCGGCGACGAATTCGCGGGGACGCACGTCTACCGGCGCGTTCAAGATCACGGTCGTGGACAGGGTGCCGCCGACGCTGACGATCCCATCCGATCGAATCGTTGCTGCCGTCAATGCCAGCGGCGCTCCGGTCACCTTCACGGTGCGCGCCAATGACGCCGTGGACGGTCTGATCACACCTTCGTGCACCGCGCAGCCAGGGGCAACCTTCCCGCTCGGCAGGACGACGGTGACGTGCACGGCCGAGGATAGTTCAGGCAACGCAGTGCAGGGGAGCTTCGTCATAGACGTGCGCGACCTGACCGCGCCCGTATTGCGCCTGCCTAACTCGATCGTCACTGTTGCCACGCAGCGTGGTGGCGCGGAAGTTTCCTTCTCCGCCGCGGCGGAAGATGCCGTAGACGGCCTGATCACGCCGACCTGCTCGCCGCGCTCCGGCGCGCTCTTCGGCGTCGGCACGACCTCGGTGAGTTGCGTCGCCACCGACAAGGCGGGTAACACGTCTGCTGCTTCCTTCTCGGTCACGGTGCGCGACCTGGAAGCGCCGGTGTTGAATGTGCCCGACTCGATCTTCGCCCAGGCAACCAGCAAGTCGGGTGCGGTCGTCACGTTCGTGGCCTCGGCCAACGACGCCGTGGACGGGATCGTGCCGGTCGCCTGCGCGCCGCGGCCCGGCTCGGTCTTCCCCTTCGGCGTGACGACGGTCACCTGCCGTGCGACGGATTCGCAAGGCAACAGCGCGTCGCGCACCTTCGACGTCACCGTGGACGACACCGCTGCACCGGTCCTGAGCTTGCCGGGCCCGATCAACGCCTCGGCCACGGGGCCGAACGGCGCGAGCGTCAGTTTCAACGTGTCGGCGCGCGACGCCGTGGATGGCCCGGTGGCAGTGACCTGTACGCCGCGCTCCGGTTCGATCTTCGGACTGGGCACCACGTCCGTCACGTGCCGCGCTTCAGATTCACGCGGCAACCAGGCCAGCGAGAGCTTCTCGGTGATCGTGCGAGACACAACGCCGCCGACGATCAATGTGCCGTCCGACCGGACGGTTGAAGCAACCGGGCCCTCCGGCGCGACGGTTCGGTTCGATGCTTCGGCCCGCGATGCGGTGGATGGGCCAATCACGCCGAACTGCAGCCCGGCTTCCGGCAGCACGTTCGCCTTGGGCAAGACCACAGTGCAATGCAGCGCTTCGGACAGAGCGGGTAACTCGGCCAGCGGCACGTTCGAGGTGAACGTGGTGGATTCCACGCCGCCGAGTCTGAACCTGCCCGATACCATCAACGTCCGGGCGACGTCGCGGTCGGGTGCGATCGTCAACTATACGGTAACTGCATCGGATGTCGTAGATCCCAATGTGGCGGCGATCTGCACGCCGCGCTCCGGTGCATTGTTCGGCCTCGGTTCGACGACGGTCAACTGCCGCGCCACCGACAGTGCCGGCAATACCGCGACCGGCAGCTTCAGAGTGAACGTCGGCGATACGACGCCACCGGTGCTAGCCATGCCAGGCGATCTGACGATCGAGGCGACCAGCAGCGCCGGCGCGACGGTGAACTTCTCTGCCGGCGCCGAGGATGAAGTGGACGGCGCGATCGCGCCCGTGTGCAGTCCGCGCGCGGGTACGACCTTCCCGCTCGGGACGACGACGGTCACCTGCCGTGTGACGGATAGCGCCGGCAACTCGGCCACCGGCACCTTCCGAGTAACAGTGCGCGATACGACCGCGCCGACGATCAGCGTGCCGTCCGATCAAACGGTCGAGGCAACCAGCGAGGCCGGCGCGACGGTCAGCTTCAATGTGGCGGCCAAGGATATCGTAGACGGTGCGATCACGCCCATCTGCACACCACGCTCCGGATCGGTGTTCGGGCTCGGCTCGACCACGGTCACCTGCCGCGCGACGGACAACGTCGGCAACGCTGCTTCAGCGAGCTTCAACGTTACAGTTCGCGACACTACGCCGCCGGTCCTCAGTTTGCCGGCGAACGTGACGGTTGAAGCAGCCGGCCCGTCGGGTGCGACGGTCAGTTTCAGCGCTACGGCCAAGGACGCAGTGGATGGCGCCGTCACGCCGTCGTGCACGCCGCGCTCCGGCTCGCTGTTCCCGGTTGGCTCGACGACGGTAAGCTGCTCGGCGTCGGATCGCTCCGGCAACGCAGCGACCGGCAGCTTCACCGTGCTGGTTACGTACGCAACGCCGACGCCCACGCCGGTGCCACCTTCACCGACGCCTACACCGGTGCCGCCGACGCCGACACCTACGCCGGTGCCACCGTCGCCGACACCCACGCCGGTGCCACCGACGCCTACACCGGTGCCGCCGACGCCGACGCCTACACCGGTGCCGCCATCGCCGACGCCGGTGCCACCGACGCCTACACCGGTGCCGCCGACGCCGACGCCCACGCCGGTGCCACCGTCGCCTACACCGGTGCCGCCGACGCCGACGCCCACGCCGGTGCCACCGACGCCTACACCGGTGCCGCCGACGCCGACGCCCACGCCGGTGCCACCGTCGCCGACGCCGACGCCATTACCACCGCCAACGTCTACACCGGTGCCGCCATCACCGACACCTACACCGGTGCCACCGTCGTCTGGGTCTGAAACGCCGGCGCCATCGCCGCCACCTCCTAACGATCCAACCCCCTCTGCCGATGCGACGTCCGGTGCAGGAACTGACTCGTCGGTGCAATCACCGAGCGAGCCTCCGTAAACGTCAACGCCGCCGTAGTTACGTTACGGCGGCGTTGAATGCTGCAGGTCGTCCAGGCTGGACTAGCGCGCTGCTCAGGGTTCGATGATCGAACCGATGAAGATCAGGTTGCCCGTGTCGCTGTCTTCGATGACGAAGAAGAACGGACGATCCACGTGCATCGTGAACATGTCTTCGATTGGCCTGGCCGAAGTGACGCCCATCTGAACGGAGGTTGCCGCCGCGGCCTCTGTGCCGGCTTCGTTCACATCCACATAGGCCAAGTGCCGCACGCTGCTGATGACTAAAACAGGAGGGACCGGCCGCATTCCGGAGAAATCCGCTCGTCGTGGGTCGAAGGCTGCTGACATGCCCATTGCTTGCAGCGCCTCGTTCAAGGTGACGTCATACTGCGCCTTGAAGCGAGGGAGGAGCAGTTGTCCCTGCTTGGGGGCGAATTGAGCGCTCCAGGCTTCCCAGTTCTCGACCGTGAGCATCGTCCGGAACTCAGCCAGCGTGCGGCCCTCGTCTGGCAAGAACACGACCATCCGGAGTGCATCGCCCGCATACGGCAGGCGCACTGCCTGGAAACCGTCGCCCTTCAGGTATTCGAACATGCCGGACCGGAACATCGTCGGGGTTTGTTTCTGCGTCCCATCGAGTAGGTTGAAGGGCAGGTCTTGAGTCAGTTCGGCGTTGAAAGGCGTCTGCCATGCGCCGTTGAAGTAAATGGCGCTGATAAGGATGAGCATCGTCTCTTGCGGGATGTCGCTCACGATACCGTTGATCTTGCCGTTGGTCTTGTCGCTTACCCAGCCGTTGATGACATCCGGCGCAGAAGGCTGCGCGAAGTCCAGCTCGCTGATCTCGGCGTCGTAAAAGCGCCGCGTGCGCTGCAGAAAGTCCGTGTGGAATGGGACGCCGGCCCGCGCCCAGAGCGAATTGGCGATGGTGAGGACGACGCTAGGATCGTCACGCTCGAGTAACGCCTGCAGCGCCGCGTAGTCGGTATTCATCGCGTCCAACGTCGCGCCCTCGTTGCCTATTGTCGCAAGCATCGCTTGCAGCGTCTCGCTGCGCGCACCATTCGCTGTCATCGCCAGGGCGATGGCGATGTTGGCCGGAGAGATGAAGACGTTCTTGTCCGCGTCCTGTCGGGCGACCCGCTGGATCAGATCCAGCGCAAACGCAGTGGTCGCCCGCGTGAATTCCGGTCGGATTGCATTCATCGTCTGTTGGGCATCACCGCCGGCGGCCTTGCGCTCGGCAGTTACAGTTGCGATCGGCGTGGGTTCGCTCGTGCTCGTCGCCGGCGCTGTTGGCGCCTCGGGCGCCGGTGTCGTCGGTGGGGCCGTGGCGCAGCCGGCGATGATGAACAGCATTCCAGCCATGAACCAGCGTGCAGTTTGGATCTTCATGGCGGGAACTATAGCAGGCGAGGCCTTCAGCGCAGCGCGAACTCGCGCACGTGAGTGTGAAATCCCTCCAAGGGCGGGGCGCGGCGATCCAGAATCGCCACGCGCACGAATCGCAACGATCGCGCGCCGCCAGGCACTTCAAATTCGAGGACCGGGTCTACCAGTTCTTCGGGATAGGCCTCGCCAAAGGTGAGCGTTTCCCCGTCTGCAGTCGCCGCAGTGATCGTGACCTCGAAGTTGCTCATCCGAGCGAGGTGCAAGACGATACGGCCGGCTGATCTCGGTTGGGGGTAGCGCACTTCGAAGATGAAAGGATTAGCGCTCTGGCCTCGCATCAGCGTCTCCGGCCTCGCGTCGAAGATGTCGGCAGCTTGGCCAATGTCGAGTGCCGAGTGCAGCACGATCCACTCCTCGCCGGCAACGACGACGCGGCTCTCGACCAGGTCTGAAGTGGCTGCGGGTTTGCGGATCGGAGAATCGAGCGACGATGGCGACTCGACCGGCACGGCAGCCTGCGCGCCGGCGAGATGATTCGCATACGGCACAGGCAAGACGCGGTTGACCAACACCCCGATCGCGACGCCGGCTAGCAATGCCCCGATGAGCCAGAGCCAGATAGTCGTAGATCGTTGAGCGCTGGCTACCTGCGGGTTGGCGGTGACGCGATCGGCGGTTTGAAGCGCTTCCTCGACCGGCGCGGCGATCGCTTCGGCGCCGGTGGTTTGCGTTTGTGCCGCCTCGTCGTCGGCAGGAGGAGCGGCGGGCATCTCCGAGGTGGAGAGGTCTTCGATATTCGAGGAATCCTGCACAGCATTTGCCGGGCGAGCGCGCATCACAATGGCCAATCCAATGCCGAGGCCGGCCAGGACGAGGAGGGCAATCGCTGCCCATGCATTCGCGAACACAAGCAGCGCCGCAGCGATCCCCAGCAGCAGCGAAAACAAAAAGAGCAAACGCTGCAATCGCTCAGCGGTGGGCATGAGCTGAGCGGATTATAGGGTGACCGATGGAGGAAAGCGCCCTCGGCTTCATGCAAAGCCGAGGGCGCTTCGATCGCATCGAATGAACCGAGGCTTACATCTTGGACGCCATGTATGCGGCCAGATCGCCGACGCGGCACGAATAGCCCCATTCGTTGTCGTACCAAGCGACGACCTTCACCAGGTTGCCGCCGATGACGAGCGTGTCCATCGCGCTGAAGATGGAGGAGCGTGTATCGCCCTTGAGGTCCATCGAGACCAGCGGTTCGTCGGTGTAACCGAGGATGCCCTGCATCGGCCCCTCAGCATATTCCCGCATGGCTGCGTTCACCTCGTCTTTGGTGACGTCCCGGCTCAGCACGGCGGTGAAGTCCACCACCGACACGGTCGGCGTGGGCACGCGGAAGGCCATGCCGCTGAATTTGCCTTGCAACTCCGGGATGACCAGGCCGACCGCGCGGGCGGCGCCGGTCTCGCTCGGGACGATGTTCATCGCCGCCGCGCGCGCATCGCGCAGGTCTTTCGCTGCCACGTCGAGCAGGCGCTGCGAGTTGGTATACGCATGAATGGTGGTGAGGATGCCCTTCTCGATGCCGAACCGATCGAATAGCACCTTGGCGACCGGCGCGAGGCCGTTGGTCGTGCACGACGCGTTCGACACCACATGATGCTTGGCCGGGTCGTACTTGTCGTGGTTCACGCCCATCACGATGGTGATGTCTTCCTTCTTCGCAGGGGCGCTGATGATGACTTTCTTTGCGCCGCCGTTGAGGTGCGCGCGCGCCTTGTCGGCGTCGGTGAACAGGCCGGTGGATTCGATCACGATGTCCGCTCCGACGCTGCCCCAGGGAATCGCAGCCGGATCCTTTTCGGCGAATACTTTGATGCGATCGCCGTTCACGATCAAATCAGAGCCTTCGACCTCGACCGTGCCCTGGAATCGGCCGTAGTTCGAGTCATATTTGAACAGGTGGGCATTGGTGTGCGCGTCCACCAAGTCGTTGATGGCCACTACGTCGAACACGCCGCGGTGATACTCGAACAGCGCCTTCAGCACTTGGCGGCCGATCCGGCCAAAGCCGTTGATTCCAATCTTCGTTTTTGCCATGATCTTCTCCTTCAAAGCTTCTTGAGCAGTGATCCTTCGATTTCGAAGGCAAGGCTATCACAATTGCTGTTAACTCACGTTACGCAGTCGCGAACTGACTGCGCGACCATAGAATGGCGACATGACACAAGACTTGCTTGACCTGTATAGCGATTATCTGTTGTGCACGTTTGGACAGGCCACGGCAACCGGGTTGGGTCAAGTGGTCGAAGGGAGCGTCAGCCATGACCAAATCACCCGCTGGCTGAGCGGCCAACAGCGCGGCGGGGCGGCGTTGTGGCAGGTGACGAAGCGATTTGTGCGGCAGATTCAAAGTGAGGATGGGGTGCTGATCGTGGACGACACGATCAGCGAGAAACCCTACAGCGACGAGAACGACATCGTGTGCTGGCACTATGATCACACCAGCGGCGAGGTGATCAAAGGCATCAACCTGATGACGGCGCTGTATCACGTGCCCAGTCGGGGGCTGTCGTTGCCAGTGGAGTTTCGCTTGATCGCCAAGACCGAGCAGTATGTGGACAAGAAGAGTGGCAAGACCAAGCGCCGAAGTCCGATCACCAAGAATGAGTATTACCGCATGATGCTGCAACAAGCGGTGATCAACCAGATTCCCTTCAAATACGTGCTCAACGATGTGTGGTTTGCCGCGGCCGACAACATGAATTTCGTCAAACACAAGCTGAAGAAGGAGTTTGTCATGCCGCTCAAGGCCAATCGCAAGGTGGCGCTCAGCGCGGACGACAAGCGGCACGGCATCTACGTGCGTGTGGATGAAGTCGTGATCGAACCAAACACGGTGCGGCCAGTGTATCTGGAAGATGTGAGCTTCCCGCTGCTTTTGGCCAAGCAAGTCTTTACAAACAAAGATGGCTCTACCGGCGTATTGTTTCTGGTCACCAGCGACACCACGCTCACCCACGATGGGATCACCTCGCTCTATCAAAAACGATGGACGATCGAACCCTTCCACAAGTCGCTCAAGCAGAATGCCGCGCTCGAACGCTCGCCTGCCCACACGGTCACGACGCAGACCAATCACATCTTTGCCAGTTTGTGTGCGTTCATCAAGCTCGAGATGCTCAAGCGTAAATCCAAGTCGAATCATTTTGCCTTGAAATCGCATTTGTATCTGCACGCCGTTCAATCAGCTTTTGACGCCCTGCGCCAGCTGCAGCCCGTCACACTGGCTGCGTAACGTGAGCTGTTAAGTGTCTTGCTGGCGATCGCCCGTCGCGACGAGCGAAACTCAGTCGCGAATGAACTTGAGCACTGCATCTGCAAGCTTGGCCGAGTCATGACGCCAGGGTTCGGCATCGTCGGCCAGGTCGGCACGCACGACGGCAATCGTGCTGCCCTCGACGTGCGAATCGGCCAACACGATGTCCACGCCGCTCGGCAGCTGGAAGTTGGGATTGACGCGGTCGTTCACCAGCACTGCATCCAGGATGCCGGAACCGATATGTCGCTCGATGGCATGGACGTGATCGCTCATGCTAAAGCGATCTGTTTCGCCGCGCTCCGTGGCCACGTTGCACACATAGATGCACCGTGCGGGAGTTTCTCGCAACGCCTGGACGATCTCCGGCACAAGCAAGTTGGGCATGACGCTGGTGAACAGGCTGCCCGGACCCAACACGACCAGATCGGCCTCCAGGATTGCCTTGATCGCTTCGGGGTACGCCGGCGGATCGGCGGGCTCCAGCCAGACGCGCTCGATCGGCAAGCCCTTCTTCCCGATGGACGATTCGCCGCGCACCGGCGCGGGCAAAGGCATGGGGCCGATTGCGACGGGGAGCGCGTCCGGCGCTTTGTATTCGGCGCACAGCGTGACGTCGGTCAGCGTGCTGGGCACGATCCGGCCCTGGCTGGCCACGACTTTGCTCGACTCGAGGATGGCGCGCTCGAAGCTGCCGGTCAGCTCGGCCATGGCAGTGATGAACAGGTTGCCGAATGAATGGCCGCTCAGCCCACTCCCGCCGCCGAAGCGGTACTGCATCAACTGCGAGACGAGTGATTCATCGTCGGCCAGCGCGGAGATGCACATGCGAAAGTCGCCCGGCGGCAGCACGCCGAACTCGCGGCGCAGCCGGCCGGAGCTGCCGCCGTCGTCGGCGACTGTGACGATGGCCGTGATGTTGGATGTGTGCTGCTTCAAACCGCGCAGCAACGCAGCCAGACCATGTCCGCCGCCGATGGCAACAATGCGCGGCCCTTGCGAGGTGACGTATTGGCGCACCAGCTTCTTGACGATCGGCTGCGTGTCGTTGCCGCGCACCGATTCGATCAACGTGCGATTCAGCCGATACAAGCCAAAGAAGAAGGCGCCCAGACCGAGCGCGCCGAGCAACAATCCGCGCAACCAGCGCGGGATGAACTGCAAGGTCAGGTAGTAAAAAACAGTCGGCAGCGTTGCCTCGCGGTAGATCTCGACCAAGATGAAGCCGATGCCGAGGCCGATCAGCGTCACGCCGGCGATCATCAGGATGAACCAGCGCTTGACATGCAATCCGGGGATGAACCAGAGCAAGTTGGAGCGGTTCAACAGTGCGTCTTTCATGGAGCGACGCCCGCCATTGTACTCAGCCGGTGTTCCGTAACCCGGCGCTTACCCCATTGATGGTCAGTTCGATCACCCGGCGCAGCATCGCGACTTCCGGCGTTTCTGCCGTTTCGTCAGCTCGCTTCAGACGGCGCAGTCGGCGGATCATCTCCACCTGGATGTAGTTGAGCGGATCCACATATGGGTTGCGCAGGCGGATGGACTTTTGGAGCACCGGTTCGTTATCCAGCAGCGCAGTTTGGCCGGTGATCTCGAAGATCGCACGGCAGGTGCGGTCGAACTCCCGCCGGATGATTCCGAAGATGCGCTCGCGGATTCGCTCGTCTTCTACCAACGTGGCATACAGCGAAGCGATGCCCATGTCGGCTTTGGTCAGGCTCTGTTGGGCGTTGTCGAGGGTGGTCTGGAAGAACGGCCACTCGCGGTACATTCGTTGCAGCAACGTGCGCGTCTCGTCACCCCGCTGCAGCATCGCATCCAACGCCGCGCCCAGCCCATACCAGCCAGGTAGCACGAATCGGCTCTGCATCCATGAGAACACCCAAGGGATCGCGCGCAGGTCTTTCACCGATCGCGTCTGCCGGCGGAACGCCGGCCGCGACCCTACCTTCAACATGCTGATCTCGGCGATCGGCGTGGCCTGCTCCCAGAACTTGAGGAAGTCCGCATCCTCGTGCACCAAGGCGCGATAGGCCTGGAACCCGTACTCGGCGATCTCCTCCATCGCCGCCTTCCACTCCGCCGGAATGGTGAGCGGATGCTCGGCGCGGTACATGCCGAGCAGCACCCCATAGGCCACCTGCTCCAGATGCCGGCGCGCCAGGTCGGGGTCCTGGTAGCGCGTGGAGAGCACTTCGCCTTGTTCGGTGATGCGGATCCGTCCGTCCAACAGGCCGATGGGCTGCGCGAGGATCGCCTTGGCTGCGGGACCGCCGCCGCGCGCAATCGTCCCGCCGCGTCCGTGGAAGAGCGTGAACCGGATGCCGTGTTCCCGGCAGAGCGTAGCAATCGCCTCTTGCGCCTTGTAAAGTTCCCAGTTGGCAGTGATATAGCCGCAGTCTTTGTTACTGTCCGAATAGCCCAGCATGATGACCTGCTCGTCGGACTGCGCGCGCAGAATGCTGCGGTAGACCGGATGCGCGAACATGGCGCGTAGGATGTCGGGCGCATGTCGCAAATCTTCGCGCGTCTCAAATAACGGTACGATAGGCAGCCGCACACGACACCAAGCCATCAGCAGCGCTACCTCCAGCACGTCGGACAAGCCGTTCGTCATGCTGATGACGTACACCCCCAGCGCCTCTCGCCCGTAGCGTTCGATCGCTTCGCGCGCCAACGCCAGCGGCTCCGTCACAAACAGCGTGTCCTCATCCAGCGGGCCAATGCGGTCCAGCAAGCTGCTGTTGGGCTGCGACAACTGCGTGGTGAGCAGGGCTACTTTCTGCGCTTCGTCAAGTTGTGCGTAGTGGTCACAGACGCCGCTCTTGGCCAGGATAGCGGCGATGGCCTCTTCGTGCCAGGCGGAGTGCTGGCGCAGATCGAGGCGCGCCCAATGCAAGCCGAACACGTCGAGCTGATGCTGCAGGTCGCTCAGCTCGCCGCCGGCCAACAGCGCGGCTCGCCCGCGCCGCAGGCTGTCGCTCACCGTCGTGAGCGTCTCCTTGACCTGGCGCAGCGAAATCGCCGGTGGCAACATCAGCGGCAACGCCAAACGCGATGACAGCGCCAGCGAAGCGCGAGCCGCGTTGAATGGATAGAGCGGGTGCGACTTGGTTTGTTGGAAGGCCTCCTGGAGTTGCGCGGTGAGGCTGGCCAGCACCATCCGGTAGGGTTCGTTCGGATAGCGCTGGGCGATCATCCGCACGCGCGACGCGGTCGAAGGACCGACCGTGCGTTCGATCAACGCCTGCAGCTCCGGCGTGACGGTGTCCCGGTTGATCGAGATGCTCAACAGGCGCGACAACTCGTGCACGGCAGTGTAGATTTTGTCAATCGCGTGCTCGCGGTGTAACTGCAACGTGTCTGCCGTGACTTGGGGCGTGACGTTCGGGTTGCCGTCGCGGTCGCCGCCGATCCAGGAGCCGAACGTCAGCCAGCGCGCCGGCGCCCGCACGCCTGGATAATGTGCGTCCAGCGCGGCTTGTAGGTCGTCGTAGAGCCGCGGGATCACCTGCCATAGCGTCGAGGTGAAATACCACAGGCCGGTTTTCACCTCGTCGGTCACCGCCGGCTGCACGGTGCGCGCACGGTCGGTCAGCCACAGCGACGCGATTTCGCGCTTGATGGCAGCAGCAAGCGTCCGACTCCTCACTCCCCACTCCTCGCTTGCCGCTCCCCACTGCCCAGCCCCATCGGAAGTTGGGGGTCGGGAATCCGCCTTGAGCAAGTCTGACAGCCGGCGCAGCTTGGTCAACACCGTGCGGCGCTTGGCTTCGGTGGGATGGGCCGTGAAGACCAGCTCGATGGACATCCGATCGAGCATGGCCTGGAGCGTCCCCGCCGTGACGCCCTGGCGCTTCAGTTCGATCAACGCCGCTTCGATGGATTCGCGCACCGGTTCGGCGCGCCGTCCCGCTGCGCGCTCGGCGCGATAGCGGCGCAGCTTCATCGTGCGATGATGTTCTTCGCACAGGTTCACCAACTCGAAGTAGGTGGTAAAGGCCATGGCCATCTCGTAGGCCTGGTCGGCGCTCAGCTCGCCGATGGCGATGCGCAGATGTTCCGCCGCCTGCGGGTTGCCGGCGCGGCTGTCCTTAGCCAGCTTGCGCAGATGCTCTTCGAGCGCCAGCGTCTCCGGACCGTTCAGCTCGGTGATCACTTCGCCGAGCAGATAGCCCATAGCATTGATGTTCTCCGCGAGTGGATCGGTCGTGCCGACCGCGTTCACTTGGTGCTGCATACCGAAGTCGAAACTATAGATCAGACCAACTTAGGGGAAGCAAGCGCTGTGCCTACATACGTGCCAACAGAGCGCGGACGATCCTGAATGATACGCGCAAGCGCCGCTATGGGGTGCATTCGCCGACGAGGGCAGACGTAGAGCTGTCCCGGCGTAAACGCCTGGGCGGAAAGGGGCGGGATGCGCGCGGCTTGCCTGTATGCTCGGCGCTGGGATTGATCCCGGCGCGACCGAAGCGAATACCGCTGCGGGCCAGTCCGCGCTTCCCCATTTTGAAATGCACCACTTGCATCCCAGCGGCGCGGGCATATACTCCCGTGCCGTAAGAGAGACCATCTGCCGGCTGATTCACAGGAGGGAAGCATGTCGCGGTGCGTGTCGGTGCGCCTTCGCTCGCAAGCAGGTTTGAATCTCGTGCTGAGCGCCGCCCTGGCGCTGATGTCGCTCTCGTTCACCCCCCCCCCCCCGCAAACGCCGCCGGCCGAGACCGGCGTAGCCGCGCCGGTCGAGTCCGCCGGCGCGCCGGCCCGGCCGGTGAACTACGACCCGCTCGGTGCGGTGATCGTCCCCGGCCACCCCGACTTCAACCGCCTGTTCGACCCGTCAGCCCAGCCACCCGCCGACCCTGCCCTTCAACGCCTGCCCGAATTGGCCGGCGATCCAGGCCGCCCGGCGGCCGAACCACCCCTCGCCGCGGAAGCCGCCCCGCTGCCCGAGCTGCTGCCGCCGGAGGGTGTGCTGCGCGCCCACGTCGCCTTCGACCCCGCCTACGCCTTGCCCGGCGAGACCTTGGCCGCGACGCTGGTGCTGCGTGCACGCCGGCCGCTCGAGGGCCTGAGCGTGCGCCTGACCCTGCCGGAGGGGCTGGACTACGTGCCCGGCAGCGCCCAGGAGGCGAGCTACGACCCCGCCACGCGCATGCTGAGCTGGGCGAAGGCCGGCGTGGATCAGACCGGCTTGGCCGAGTTCCCCTTCCAGGTGCAGGCGAGCGCGGTCAAAGCCGGTGCGCCTGAGCGGGACGAAGACAGCGTGACGCTCAAGGTCATCCCCGAGGTGCAGCTCGGCGAGGCCGGCGGCCTGAGTGTCGAGGCGCTGGCGCAGGCGGTGGTGATCGGCGCCGCACCGGCCGAGGCGGCGTTGTCCGCCGAGGGCGGGACGCTCGTGCTGCCCGGCGGGCGGGTGACGCTCGCCTTCGCCCCCGGCGCGCTGGCGTCGCGCGTGGCGCTGCGCGGCAGCGTCTTCCTGGAGCGCGCCGAGGCCGGCGGGTTGCCCGCGCTGACCTTCCGCGTGGAGCCGGACCTGGTCTTCGCCGCGCCGGTGACGGCGACCGTTGACCTGCGCGGGCTGCTGAGCGAGGCGCTGCTGGCCGCGGGCGTCGAGCCGGCGCTGGCCTACCAGCGGGTGAGCACGCGCACCGAGCAGGCCAAGCTGGCCGACGGCAGCGCCAAGACCGTCGAGGTGCACCAGGTCGTCTACGAACCCGTGCCGGCGCACTTCAACGCCGCCCAGGGTGTGTTGACGGCGCCGTTGCGCCACTTCTCGTCCTACACCGTGATCTTCCAGGTGCCGGCCGGGCGGCCGGGGCCGTGGAAGTTCGCCCCGAACATGGGCGGGGTGAGCCCGTTTCGTGGGTCGGCCACCTACGCCCAGAGCATCGAGCTGCCGGAGCTGCCTGACGGGGTGCAGCCCAACCTGGCCATCGCCTACTCCAGCGCCGGCGCGGAAGGCGGCGGCTCGGGCGATGACTACCGCATGGGCGCAGGCTGGAGCCTGGACGTGCCGCACGTGCGCCGAGGGGTGAAGCTGGAGAAGCGCCAGTACACCACCTGGTCGCCGCAGTGGGGCACGCTGTTCCAGCAATACTACGAGCTGATCACCAATGACCAATACAAGCTCAGCCTGGGCGGCGTGGAATACAACCTGATCTACAAGGGCAGCGCCAACGGGGCGGACGAATTCGTGACCCAGAACTACGCGCCGGTGCGGGTGTATCGCTGCACGTTCGGGACGTCGTGCAACGGGACGGCGCTGCCGTTCGGAGGATTCAGCGATTTCGGCGTGCCGGCGCCGTATTACTGGCAAGTGTGGACGGCGGATGGGACGCGCTACGCCTTCGGGACGGACGCCGCCAGCACCAAGGTCTTCCGCAAGCGCAACGGCAACCTGATCGCCTACCAGACCTGGTATCTGCGCTACGTGTATTCGCCGCGGCGCGACGACCCGGCCGTCACGGGCGGCTGGTCGGCCGAGTGGGTCTACGCCGAAGAGCCGATGAGCGGCGACAACGGCATGGTGGACGGGCAATCGTCTTGGCAGATGGGGGCGGACTGGGAGAGCAACACCCGGCTGAGCTACATCCGCTACGGCAACCGGCACAGCAGCCCGCCGCGGGGGTATGTGGTGCAGTTCCAATACACCGGTTCGCCGGCGCGCCTGCACGCGATCTGGAGTTGTCGCTACATCGCCGGCGAACCGGACAATTGCCCACAGGATGCCTGGCGCCTGCGGCGCTACGAGCTGGGCTATGCTGGCCCACCGTGGAACCCCCGCGTGGCGCGCATCACCCCGCAGGCGTGGGACACCGGCATCAACGGCTGGCGGCAGTTGCCGAACATCACCTTCGAATACCAGAACGCCAACGACACGCTGGTGCGGGCGATCAACAACGGCTATGGCGGGCGGGTGGAGTTCGGCTACTGGCAGGGCTACCGCAACGACCGGACGTATTTCCACGTCAACCAGCGCACGCTGCGCGACGGGCTGGGCGGGGTGACCGTCGAGACCTACGAGTTCTCCAACCCGTGCTGGAACGACGCGGGCAGCCCGTGCCACCTGGGGCATGACGACGTGTATCCGGAGTCGCGCGGCGGGCTGATGGGCTACGGCACGCTGGTCAAGCGAGTGAGCCCGCAGGGCGGCAGCCCGCTGAGCGTGGTGCGCACCGACACGCACACCGACCGGCGCTGGCTGGGGCAGGTGTATGACACGCGCCACTACTCGGCCGACGGCGGGACGGTGCTGCGCGCCGGCCGAGTGTGGTATGGGGTGAACGAGCCGGCCCCGGGCCAGCCGGCGGGCACCTGGCTGAGCTGGGCAGCGGTGACGGATGAATTCCCCTTCGGCGACCTGAGCTACGCCGCCGGCAACGTGCCGCCCGGCGGGGTGCTGATGACCCGCGTCGAGCGGCGGGTGGACGGATTGGGGAATCCCACGGCCGAGTTCCGGCGCGGCTTTTGGCATCGCGGCGGCGACGAGTTGAGCACGCATTGGGGCTACACCCACAACTGGACGCGGTGGGTCGTCGGGCGGGTGGCGTGGGAGAACCGCTTCAACGGCATTCACGAGAACGCCGACATCCCGCAGTTGCGCACGCAGACGCTGGTGTATTACGACGGCCACTCGCACTACTCCACCGCGCCGGTGCGCGGGCTAGTGACGCGGGTGGAGCGCGGGCGGCAGGGCCAGTTCTGGGTGAGCGAGACCTACGGCTACGACGGGCAGGGCAATCTGACGGCGATCACCGACCCGCACGGCCACACCAGCACGGCCGGCTACGACCCGGTGACGTTGAAGGTGCTGTGGGTGCGCAACCCGCTGAACCACACTACCGCCTACGCCTACTTCGGGGTGGATGGCGTGGCGCGCCCGGCGGGGCAGCCGTGGGGCGCGCTGGCCTCGGTCACCGACCCGAACCAGGTTCAGGAGCGCTACTGGTATGACGTGTGGGGGCGGGTGACCGCGGTGGTGCGGCCCGGCGACAGCGACAGCTTCCCGACCTTGAGCTACGCCTACAGCGACGCCAACCAGGCGGCGATCGGCCCGCCGTTCAAGGTGGAGACCTGGCAGCGCGAGGCCGCCGGCTGCGGCGGCTGCGTGCACCCGACGTTTACGTTCTACGACGGGTTGGGGCGGCCGGTGCAGACGCGCAGCGAGACGATCAATGGGGCGCAGCAGCAGGTGGTGAACGTCACCTACGACGCGCTGGGCCGCGAGGTGCGCCGCTTCGTGCCGGCCCTGGAAGGCTTCAGTTGGGGGTTCAGCCGGCCGGGCGGTTGGGATGGGCGGCCACACACCCTGACCGAATATGACCTGCTGGGGCGAGTGACGCGGGTGGTCGGGCCGGACGGCGCAGCGACGCGCACGCTGTATGGGCAATCTGGCGGCGTCGAGGCGCGCCGGCGGGGGGTGGACGCGCTGGGGCGCACCAAGGTGTGGGTCAGCGACGGGCTGGGACGCCTGGTGCGGGTGGAGGAATACACCGGCAACTTCGACGCGGGGACGCACGCGCTCTACGCCCAGACGCACTACGCGTATGACTGGTTGGGGCAACTGACCCGGGTGACCGACGCGCTGGGCTACGTCACCACCATCGGCTACGATGCGCTGGGGCGCAAGATCAGCATGAGCGACCCGAACATGGGTAGTTGGAGCTACGCCTACGACGCCAACGGCAACCTCATTCAGCAAACCGATGCCAAAGGCCAGACGCTGACGTTCACGTATGACGCCCTCAATCGTTTGACCAAGAAGGCGGTCAACGGCGTGGACATCGCCGGCTACGCCTACGATGCCACATGGTGGACGAGCGGCGCGCATCCGGTCGGGCGGCGCACCATCGCGCAGGTGCTCAACGGTGCGACGGGCACCAACACCTGGACGCGCTGGGAATATGACGCCCGCGGGCGGGTGAAGAAAGAGACCCGCTCGGTGGACGGTGTCCCTGGGACGTTCGACGTCCAGTTCGCCTACGACAGCGCCGACCGGATGACGAGCATGATCTACCCGAACGGCGAGGTGGTGACGACCGGCTACGACGACGCCATGCGGCCGCGCAGCCTGAGCGGCGCGAGCGTCTATGTGTCGAACGCCACCTACAACGCGCTGGGGTTGCTGACCCGGATGGATCACGGCAACGGCGCGCGCACGCAGCGCTATCACTACGGCAGTAACCTGGAATACCCGAACGCCGGCAACACCAGCTACGGGCGGCTGCGCCGGCTGTGCGTGGCCACCAGCAGCGGCAACTGCGACGACGAAAGCAGCGCCGCCGGCGCGCTGTTGAAGCTGGTGTATGCCTACGACGCCGTCGGCAACATGCGCTTCAGCGGCGACCGGACGACCGGCGAGCGGCTGGCCTACAGCTACGACGACCTGGATCGGCTGACGGGCGTGGTGCCGCAGGTGGGCTGGCCGGGCTACAGCGAGAGCTACAGCTACGACGCGATCGGGCGGATGACGTTCAAGACCGGGGTGTGCGGCGGGGCGTTGTCCTATCAACACCCCGGCAAGCCGCACGCGCTGACGCATTGCGATTGGGGGGTGATCGCCAGCTACGATGCCAACGGGAACATGGTGAGCCGGTGGGACAACGGGGCGTGGTATACGCAGGAGTGGAACGCGGACAACCAGGTGACGCGGGTGTATGGCAACGGGCAGGACGTTCGCTACTTCTACGACGCTGACGGCGCGCTGGTGCGCAAGACGCACAACGGCCAGACCACGATCTACGTCGGCCCGCATGCGGAGTGGAACAGCAGCACGGGCTGGACGAATTACTACTATTTCAACGGGCAGCGGGGCTTGCCCTCCGCATGGAGGGTGGCGATGCGCAACGGCGGCGGCGTGTTCTGGCTGCATGGGGATCACTTGGGCAGTGCCTCGCTGGTGACGAATGCGAGCGGTGGGGTGGTGTCGCAGAGCCGCTATACGCCGTATGGTTCGGCGCGGCAGGTCAGCGGGACGTGGCCGACGGATCGGCGGTTCACGGGGCAGCGGCTAGAGGGGAGTGTTGGGCTGTACGACTACAACGCGCGGATGTATTCCCCGCTGATTGGGCGCTTCATCAGCGCCGATACGATCGTGCAGGCGCCGAGCGACCCGCAAACCCTCAATCGCTACAGCTATACCCGCAACAACCCGCTGAAATACACCGACCCGACAGGGCATTGCTTTGGATTTGCGCTGGGTCTGGACACGTTGGGCTGCATCGGCTTGGGCATGATGATCGCCGGTGGGTTGGGGATGGCGGGCGTGGTGTCCTACCAGCTGATGCCGGATCAGATCAAGGCCGATGCCGGACGCGCGATTGAGACGCTGGTCACCGACCTGACGCGAGGGCCGGCCTCGATCAACACCACGGCGGGGGCCGGGCCGCAGATTGATCCCGCGCCGGCGCTGGGCTACCCGCTGGGGCCGGTGCAAGGCATGGGTGCGAGCGAGGCGTATCCGCTGGCCGGCGAGAGCGGGGCGATCCAGTTGACCACGCCGCTCGATTCAGGCGGTCAGACACTTAGGCTCACTGGCCCGCTACTATCCAATGATGAAGATTTAGTTGACCCGTCGAACATTCGATTCACTCAAGACAGCATATCGAGTAAGTTCTCGGATGGGAGGTCAGTAGAGGAACTGATTAACGATCTAAAAAGTGGCCGAGTATCTGCCTATGATGTGCCACCCATTCGAATCTTCGAACGTGATGGGAAGACCTATACTCTTGACAATCGTCGCTTGTATGCGTTCCAGCAGGCAGGAGTGTCGATCCGCACCGTACGGGCGACTCAAGACGAGGTAAACAGAGAGATTCGGAGAAAGTTCACGACTAAAAATGACGGCGAGTCTGTTAGAGTTCGCACCAGAAGGTAAGCTATGGATCTAGATGTAATTCTTGAGAACCTACACTCCAGAAGTGACCTTGCTGACTTTGTAGATCTATTGAGGCGCGACTTTGAAGATAACCCGGAAGCGTGGACAAACAGAGACATTGGTTCCTACCTTGAAGCTATGAGCGCATGGCTTCGAGATATGGATGGGCTCAATTTGAACCTGGGTATTTCTATTCCGGATCCCCCAACTTGGAGAACCGTCGGAGAGATCCTTTTAGCGGCGAAGGAATACGAATAGGTGAGGCCCGGTTGATTAGCTGAACTAGTCACGACTTAAACTGACACTCAGGCGAAAATGAGCAAACGCAGGAGTGTGAGTCATGACGAATCAACAAAAGATCATCAAAGGCAAGGTCGGGCTGTTGAAACTGGCTCAGGAACTGGGTAACGTTAGCAAGGCATGCAAGACGATCGGCTACTCACGCGACAGTTTCTACCGCTTCAAGGAACTGTATGAAACAGGCGGCGAGGCCGCCCTGGCTGAAGTCAGCCGGCAGAAGCCGCTGTTGAAGAATCGTGTCGAGCCGCACATCGAAGAAGCCGTGCTCAAGCTGGCGTTCGAGCAGCCGGCTTGGGGCCAGTTACGCGTGTCGAATGAACTGAAACAACAAGGCATCCTTGTCTCAGCAGGCGGGGTGCGGTCGATCTGGCTGCGCAATGATCTAGAGTGCAAGGCCAAACGGCTTAGAACCTATCTCTAAACTTACGGAACGAGCCATAATAGGGATATGGATAATACCAGTGGGACGCGATACGCCGACGTTGCAAGTTGGGAGCTGTCTGATAGTCTGTGGGCGCGCATTGAACCGTTGTTGCCCCAACCGAAGTCGCGCTATCGCGGACGCGGACGGCAGCGCAAACACATCGGTGGGCGGCCGGCAGCAGACCGGCGCAAGACCATGACCGGCATCTTGTATGCGCTGCGAACCGGCATTCCGTGGAACGCCATGCCGAAAGAGTATGGATCGGGAAAGACAGTCCATCGCTACTTTCAGCGCTGGGTGCAGGCGGGCGTCTTCAAGCGCATGTGGCAGGCGGGTTTGGCGGAGTATGACGAGGTCAAAGGGATCGCCTGGAAGTGGCAAGCGGGCGACGGGGCGATGACCAAGGCCCCGCTGGGGGGCGAAAAGACAGGCAAAAACCCTACGGATCGCGCCAAAAGGGGCGTCAAGCGCAGTCTGTTGGTGGATGAGCAGGGGGTGCCGTTGTCGATCGTGGTCAGCGGGGCGAACACGCCGGATAGCGCGTTGCTGGAGTCCACGCTGGATGCCATGCCGGTGGAGCGACCTGACCCGCAAACCGTCCCGCAGAATCTGTGTCTGGACAAAGCTTACAGCGGCGAACCCTGCCGTCAGGTGGCGCAGGCACATGGCTACGAAATCCATGTGCCGGACAAGGAGAACGCCCAAAAAAACGCCAGCGCAAGCCGGGCCGACGCAAGTCGCGCCGCTGGGTGGTCGAAGTGACTCATTCATGGCTCAATCGCTTTCGTCGGTTGCTGATTCGCTGGGAGAAGAAGGCGAGCAATTATCTGTCCCTGCTGTTTTTCGCCTGCGCCATCATCTGTTGGCGCAAATGCGAGGTTTAGAGATAGGCTCTTAGTATCTACAACTTGTTGACGGGCGAGTGGCGTACGCCAGCTGCTCCCTTCGCTTTCAATGCGGTGAAGTGGGGCACGGATGATCGCGGGCTATACCATCTCTCCCTTTACGACCACGACAAGAAGCCAGAAGAACGCAAGCTGTGGTGGATAAACCTAGAGACGATGCAAGCGAAGGAGATTCGCGACTGTCCACACTGTGTGGAGTTCGATGTGTTGGAGACGGAATCTATTCTAGCTGCGACGCGCGGAATCAAGCGCGGCTGGTTACAGATAGACATGGTTGGTTGGACAGAGCCGTTCACTGCTGCGGTGACTATCGACAGCGTGAAGAGGGGTGGTGTTGGCCCGATTAGCTTATCGCCCCATGGTAAGCGCTTGGCTTACAGCGCAGAGACAAAAGACAAGGGAATCCGGCAGTTTCCCATGCGCATTCAAGAGTTAGGCAGTGGTGCAATTGTGACGCTTACGGAGAACTCTATGCCTGATGCCTGGTTGACTGATGATGTGATTCTGGATCCAGACCCGGAGGCAATGCGGGTGTGGAGGCACAACTTGGTGACAGGGGAACGCGTGGTGTTCGCTGAGGTGGATCGTGACTTGTCCTCTGTGTATGCGATTGGGCAGGGTAGCCCCTACACGGGCATACGCGGGGTAGCCATCGCTCGTGATACTCGGTTTTTACTTTTTGAACCGCTAAGAGAAACCTCAATTTGGACTGGAACTATCTTTGTCGCCGACTTGCGTTGTAGCCGACGCGTATCTGCAGAGCAGAGGTAGGAGTGGCGGTTGTGCTCTAGCAATTTCCTCTCGACTACGCTTGGAGCGATGCGCGAGGGGAGTGCGGTGTATTGACTGCATGGGGATCACCTGGGCAGTGCCTCGCTGGTGACGAACGCGAGCGGTGGGGTGGTGGCGCAAAGCCGCTATACGCCGTATGGTTCGGCGCGCCACGTTAGCGGCACGTGGTTGACGGATCGGCGATTCACGGGGCAGCGGCTGGAGGGGAGTGTTGGGCTGTATGACTACAACGCGCGGATGTATTCCCCGCTCATCGGGCGCTTCGTGAGCGCGGATAGCATCGTCCCCGAGCCGGGCAACCCGCAGGCCCTCAATCGCTACGCCTACGTCCGCAACAACCCGCTGAGATACACCGATCCGAGTGGGCATGATCCACTAGACGCAGCATGGGAAGCTGATTTCCGAAGGGCACATAAACGTGATCCAAATGATCAAGATCGACGAGATCGTCTATTTTCTGTGATTCATCGGGGGAGCGGTGTAAATGGTTCTTGGACAAATGCAGATTGGGCCAGGTACGGTGCCAACAGGGATGCATACTGGACCGGTGCTTTGCGGTGGGATTCCGAATCTCAGACAGGAATAGATAGTTTTGCGACACACATTGATCGACTGTCTGCATGGTACCGACCGGGTGAGGAGAGCCAGTTCGTGATGGCGGTGGGATTGGTATGGGGTGGGATTCCTTACACCAACCAATTTGCCGGTGCAGCAGCAATGGCGAACCCTGGCGCGGTCTGGGCTGTCAATCCGCCATTGCATGAGTCCAATGCTAATTGGCAAGCAGATTTGATAGATGCAGGAGAAAGAAATCAAGCACATCACTGGGCAGGTTTCTTTTACATGGGCTTCTTTTACGAAACCTGGGTGGGCTACGCAGTGAATAGATTGCGTGACTTCGATAACACACCGGATATTATTGTAGGTGACGTGGGTGTGAATCATGGGCGGATGCTCGGTGCAGGCATCGTAAACTTGTCGGAAGTGGGCGACTTGATCCGTCAGAGTTTTGACGCTCGCCCTGCAGTTTGGGGACTGAACTCACCGGGCTCAAGAAGTCTCAGTATCTTTCATCACATTCCATGAAAGCGACTCTCCGAATATGGCTGATGATATGCATCGGGCTGCTAGCTGGGTGCCTGATAGGTGTAGCGTTGCTTTCTGAATTCCTGCGTCGGCCAGCGATAATGCCGATGCCTGAGCCGCCACTGCCAGCAGAATTGACCAAACTGCCACAAACTGCAAGAGTTAAATGTTTTGGGGAAGACCCGACAGAGGTGCTGGTCAATGTCTGGGAGCTACCAGCTGTTGAGCCGGGTGACAAGAACAGTGCATATCAAGGCTATACTGGAGAAGCGAAAGGTGTTATTAAGGGATGTGAAGTAATCACTGTTAAGAAGGCGGTTTGGTCTCCCTGGAGTCGCAACTGGTATCTTTTTATTGAGTCTTCAACCGTACAGGGTTGGGTGTATCGCGGCGCTGTGGAATTTGACGAGAGAGTGAAATCAACGCCAGATGCATCGAAGTGAGAAGACTGTATCCTGATACTCCTCGCCGCGCCAGGTCAGCGGCACCTAGCTCACCAACCGGCGCTTTGGATCATCCCGCCGTTCGCTGCGCACCGGCAACGCGCGCTATTACTCGCCGTTGTTCGGCCGCTTCCTCTCGCCGGACAGCAGCGTGCCGCGGCCGGACGACCCGTCCCACGGGGACTCCCTGCGGTCGCAGGCGCTCAACCGCTACGCCTACGTCCGCAACAACCCGCTGAGATACACCGATCCGAGTGGGCATAAGCCTCAGCAACAAGGTGATCCGCGCTGCCTTCGAATCAACTGCAAACCCTACGTTGAAGGCGGGGGCAACATCGTCTTTAACCCCGCTTCCGGGGAATATGTCAATCACGGCGCGCCGAGATACACTCCACCATCGCGACAATTGCCCGCGCCCAAATCGGCCAATGCGCCGCAGCTGCCTTCTGCAGGACAAAGCTCAGCATCGGCTTCGCGACGGCCAGATTTCTACGTCAAGCCCGACGGTCAAGCCGTGCATTCGACCATGTATCGCTATGCTCATTCAGCATTACCACGGACTCAGGAGATCATTGAGACAAAAGTTCTACCGGCGCGTGAAGACGGCTGGTATGTCACGCCGGCAAAGTTTGAGACGGCTTCCGCAGCGCGTGCAGGTTTGCAGATCAATCCAAGCTGGAACGATGCCGCTGTGCGCTTGCAGTTCGACACGCTACAAGTTGCCGGCAAGCTCGAGGTGCCAAGGTCGCTTGGCGGCAAGGGAGCGGCTCCGGAGCCGATCACGGTTAGCTATCCGGAATATGGTCCGGGTGGATATCCTCAATACATCATTAGAAACACGGATGTGTATGTGGACACGGTGAGTTTGTTAGGTCCATAGAGAGGAGTGAGGATCCATGGACGACAAAGAATATGTGGAATGGATGAAGCGTCAATTCAAGCAGCGGCCAGACCCTCGATTGTCCACTCTGGTAGAACGCCTTGAGAGGCTAGCATCCGAAGACCGATATGAGGAAGCCAAGCGACTCATATCTGAGCTAATCGCACTCGATGAAAGGTTAACGTTGGAGGACATGCTAACGCTCACAGGAGAGGTAGCGGCCTTACAAGCCATCCATGAAGTAATCCGAGCGAAAGCTTATCGAGGTGCCGCCTACGACGTAGACAGACTAATCAGAGAAGGCAAATGGCAACCTAACAAAGAGCAGGAAGAGCTTATACGACGATTCGGGCAGTACTTTGCAGGATAAGTATTTCTTGTGTGACGCGGCCTCTTGCGAACAAGCTAGAGCACTCGGAGCGCCGACACACTGACCACCGACCGGCGGTTCATCCTGCCGTTCGCTGCGCTCACGCGGGACGTGGCCGCCGGCCAGCGTTTGGAAGGCAGTGTCGGCCTCTATGATTACAACGCGCGCTACTACTCGCCGCTGTTGGCCCGCTTCCTCTCGCCGGACAGCAGCGTGCCGCGGCCGGACGACCCGTCCCACGGGGACTCCCTGCGGTCGCAGGCGCTCGACCGCTACGCCTAAGTCCTCAACAACCCGCTGAGATACACCGATCCGAGTGGGCATACGCCATGTCCAAGAGATGGCGATAGCGGACTGTCCGGCGCCACTGAAGCGAATACCGCTGCGGGCCAGTCCGCACTTCCCCATTTTGAAATGCTCCCTAGGTGTTTGCCGGCACCGGTCGTACAATGCCCAGCACAATGCACCTATGAAGAAGTTGCACAAGAACGTGTTCTATCACGCCACCGCCGGCGGCCTGAACGTGGGATGCGTGATCGGCGAGGACGCCGTCGTCTGCGTTGATCTGCCGCCCGATCCTTCTGAGGCGCGCTCCTGGCGTGCGCAAGTCGCCGAACTCAGCGACAAGCCCATCCGCGCCATCGTCTTCACTTCGTCGGACCGTATGAACGCCGAGTCGCTCGCCGCAGTTGGTGCGCCGACGGCAGTTGTGCACGACGCCGCATTTGCACCCATCGCCGCGCCGGCCGAACCTGCACTCGCTCAACCGTTCGAGCCGCCGGCGTCTCTAGTAAGAGAATTCAACGGCGCGCCGCGGCTCACTTTCAGCGATTCGCTGAGCATCGTGCTTGGCGTGAAGCACGTGACCTTCGTAGATGTCACGTTTCAAGGTGGCTATTCGGCCGACGCCTGCTTCGTCACGCTGCGCGACTCCGGCATCGTCTTCGCCGGCGATCATGTGGCCGTCGGCCAGCCGCCGAACCTCGCGCATGGCAACTTCGAGCGCTGGCAGGCCATTCTAGCTGCGTTGAAGAAGAACCGCACCGTTACAACGCTCGTCCCCGGGCGCGGGCCGGCGAGTGACCCGGCCGAGGCGGTGGACGCGACGCTCGACTACCTCAAAGCCGCCACGGTGCGCGTCAAGGCGCTCCTGCGCGCCAATCGCAGTCGTTCCGAAGTGGGCGCGCTCGTGCCTGATCTAATGATGCTCTACGCGCCGAAGATCGCCCGCAGTAAGTCTTCGCCGGCCTACGAGGTGCTGACCCACGAAATGCGCGCCGGCCTCGAGCACCTCTACGACGAGCTCCAAGCCAAAGGCGAATGACGGCGAACGAGCAGAAACCGACAATAGCAAGTCGCTTTCGCTATCCTTCATTCTCGATTCCACATGATCACCGTCGTCGGCAGCCTGAACATGGATTTGATCATTCGTGTGCCGCGCTTCCCCGTGCCCGGCGAGGCAATTCACGGTGAAGACTTACAAACGGCGTGCGGAGGGAAGGGCGCCAACCAAGCCTATGCCGTTGCGCGCATGGGCCGACGTGCCTGCATGATCGGTTGCGTCGGTGTGGATGCATTCGGCGAAGCGATGCTCGAGAACCTGCGTGCGGTGGGTGTGGACACACACGGCGTGATTCGGCGCGCCGGCAGCGCCAGCGGCACGGCCATGATCCTCGTGCACGAGGAGACGGGACAAAACGAGATCGTCGTGGCCAGCGGCGCGAACCGGACGCTGACCGCAGCCGACGTGCAGGCGGCCGAGGGTCGCCTGGCCCAGTCGGATGCCGTCATCGCCCAGCTGGAGACGAGCCTGCCTGCGACCGAGGCGGCGATGGCGATCGCGCGCCAGGCGAGCCGGCTGAGCGTGCTCAATCCGGCGCCGTTCGCCCCGCTCGACGATGCGCTGTTGCAGTTGTGCGACTACCTCATTCCCAACGAGAACGAGGCCAGCCGGCTGACCGGCGTCGAGGTGCGCGACCCGGAGAGCGCGGCGGCAGCGGCCCGGGCATTGCGGGCGCGCGGCGCGCGCAACGTGCTGGTGACACTTGGCGCCGGCGGGGTGTGGGTGGAGGCCGAGGCGTGGTGCGGCCATGTGCCGGCCTTTCCCGTCGTAGCCGTGGATACGGTTGCAGCCGGCGACACGTTCATCGGTGCATTCGTGACGCGACTGGTGGAGGGTGCGTCAGTGCGAGAAGCCGCGCAGTTCGGCTGTGCAGCGGCGGCTATCGCCGTCACCCGGCCGGGCGCCCAGCCCAGCATCCCCGGCCGGGAAGAAGTGGAGTCCTTTCTACGCGCGCGCGGCGCTTGACGGCCGCGATCGAACAAAAAGGCTCCCGCCGGTGCGAGAGCCTGATGATGCTCGATGTCCTGAGGTGCTACGCGCCCTGGCTTTGCCGCTGCTCCAAATAGGCGACGGCTTCCCCAATCGTGGTAATCTTCTGAGCGTCTTCGTCGGAAATCTCGCCGCCGAATTCCTCTTCAAATGCCATGATGAGTTCAACCAAATCGAGCGAATCCGCCTCGAGGTCCTCGCGGAACTTGGCGTCCATCGTGACCTTCTCGGGCGCAACGCCGAGCAACTTGACAGTAAGCGCCTTGACGCGTTCGAATGTGGACTGGTCTGACATCAATCTATTCCTCCTGTGGTGATCCGTCGGGCATTTTAATCTATTCTCTGTGCCACTGAAACACCACCGGCGGAGGCGGGTTACGGAGCTGAACTATGGATGATGAACGACGCGTAGATGCGAGCGCGCTCGAGGGACATGTGTTGGAGACGCGCAAGGCCGATCACATTCGCATCAACCTGGACGAAAACGTCGCTTCGGGCCTGACCAACGGCCTGGAGCGTTACCGCTTTATGCACCAGGCGCTGCCGGAGGTGAACGCGCTCGACATAGATACCACTTTGGAATTGTTCGGACGGCGCCTGGGCGCACCGCTGCTCATTTCGTGCATGACCGGCGGCACGGAGCAAGCGCGTGTGATCAACCGCAACTTGGCCATCGCCGCGCAGCAGGCGCGCATCCCTATGGGCCTCGGCTCGACGCGTGCTGCAGTCGTCCAGCCCGAGCTGGCCGACACCTTCCAGGTGCGCGATGTCGCCCCCGATGTCCTCCTCTTCGCCAACATCGGTGCGGTGCAGTTCAATTATGGCTTCGATGCAGACCAATGCCGCCGGGCGGTAACGCTAACCGGCGCCGATGCCCTGGTCTTACATCTGAATCCGTTGCAAGAGATCCTGCAGCCGGAAGGCGACGTAAACTGGGCTGGACTGCTCGGCAAGATCGAGCGGGTGGTGCGCGCTTTACGGGCGGACGGCATTCCGGTCATTGCCAAGGAGGTTGGCTGGGGCATCTCGCCGCGCGCGGCGCGTGATTTGGCCAACGCCGGTGTCGCTGCGATTGATGTAGCGGGCGCCGGCGGCACGTCGTGGAGCCAGGTGGAGATGTTCCGCGCGCGCAACGACGTGCAGCGTCGCATCGCGGAGGCGTTCGTGGATTGGGGCATTCCCACCGCCGACTCGATCCGCTATGTGCGCGAGGCTGCGCCAGACGTCCTCATCTTCGCCAGCGGCGGCTTGAAGCACGGCGTAGACGGCGCGAAGTGCCTGGCATTGGGCGCGACGCTGTTCGGCATGGCCCGGCCGTTTCTGCGCGCCGCGACCCGCTCCCCTGAAGCGGTTGCCGATGAGATCGCCGTGGTCTTGGGACAACTCCGCGCCGTGATGTTGTGCACCGGCGCGCGCGACTTGGCGGCGCTGCGCAACGTCGAACTGATCCGCGTGTGACACATGTGTGAAAGCGCACGCTTCATACGCCGATCCAACGCAGATATGCGATACACTCAGTCAACGGAATCATGTTGATCCTGGATGCCATCCGCGCCTACGTTGAGCCCATCGAGCAGCGCATCCATTCGGGCGAGGTCTTTCACGACGGCGCCTCTCTTGCGGAACACCATCACGCCTTCATCACGCACATCCTCCGGCCGCTGTTGCCTTTGCGCTACGGCCTGGAATGGGGCAAAGCCTTCTCGATAGACGACGTCACAACGCACGACGATAGCATTCTGATCTACGACGCGATCTTCGCCTTGCCGATGGGCCGACTGTTGCCATGCGAAGGAGTCTATGCAATGTGTGAGGTCGTGCCGCATCTAAATCAGGAGATGTTCGTCGCACGCCTGCAGAACATTGCCTCGCTCAAGCGGCTACACCGCGCCAAAGCGACGGCGCACGACGTGACGCCCATGCACCACTTGGGCGTATTCGGCGCGCGCTACGCACAGCTTTCCGACGATAAGCTCAACCCCTACTTGGGCTACATCTTTGCCGCAGAAGCGACCGCGCCGGATCTTCTGCTGCACCACTTGAACGGCCTGATCGAGGAGGACGTCATCCGGCCAGAGCACACGCCGGATGCGATCGTGTGCTTCCGCGACCGCTGGATGATTACGCGACAGACCCGCACCGGTGATGCGGCTGTGCCGCGCAGCAGCTTTGCCAAGTTCGGCCTGTGGCGGCCCGATTCACACCTGATGCCGTTGCTCTACGTGCTTCTCAACGTCAGCTTGTCACAGATCCAATTGCGCAATCCCGACCTGCTGCGGCCACTGGCGGCACTGACGAAATACAAGTCGGCGCAGTCTGACTGGCGCAACTGATTGCTTTTGGGCTATTGTGGCGGCGCTGGAATCAACTTTGCCGTCACATCGCGCATGATCGAGCCGTCCGGGTTCAGCACGCGCGCCTTGAACTGCCAATCCCCATCGTTGGTATCAATTTTCAGCAACAAAGCGTTGTAGCCCTTCTTCAGCTCAATGGGCGGCAGGTCAATATCGCGCAGGTCGTCGGGCATGTAGCGGCTCACCTTGTTGCGCCAGATCTCCTTGCCGTTCAGCCAGGCTGCCAGGCCGTCATCGGAGTTCATTCCCAGCAAGCCTTTGCGATCTTCTGGCGACTCGATCCACACGAAAGCGTAGGCGACGGTCTTCCGCGACGGCGTGATGTAACGCAGCAGGTTGATGTTGCGCGACGGGCTGCGGATCGCCCAAGCCGTCTTGTCACCCGGACGCGCGATGTAGTTCGCTTCACCGCCGGGCAAAACGTCGTCGTTCAGGGTGTGATAAGGATAGCCGCCGTTGAGCCACCAGGCGCGGATATAGCCATCGCTCGGGAAAGGATAGACGTTCACTTTCGTTGCGGCCAGGTTGCCCTTGCCGTCGGTCGCGGTGAAGATGGCTTCGATGAATCCGTCGTCGCGCAGGTCGGCCGGCATGACGAAGCTGGCTTCGAGGCCGGTCGTGCGGGTGATAGGGGTGGCGCGCCGGCCATCGTAGCGCGTGATGCGCCATTCGGTCGCGGCGGCGTTTCGGGCTTCGCCGCGCAGCCGCACGGTCTGGCCGGCCAGGTACGTGTCGCCGTCGAATGGGGCGAAGATCGCGGCGAACGGCTTGTTGCTTGCCGGCGCTTGCGTGATCGTCGCCAGCGCGCCGAGCGGCCGGCCCTCATACACGATGCGGCGCAACCCGCCGGAGTAGATGGAGAGATACCACAGCGCGCCGTCCGGCCCGAACTGGATGTCCACGGGTTCGCCCATCTGCTTGCCGAACGGGATCGTCTGCTTGAAGCGCCCCCGTTCGTCCAGCATGGTGCGGTTGATGACCTGCGTCGAGTAGTCACCCCAGAAGAAGTTGCCCTTCATCTCCGACGGAAAGTGGTCGCCGGTGTTGAAGTCGCCCGCCGTGACCGAGGCGTTGTTTTCGTTGTGTGGGTAGCTCAACTCCTTGGGCGTCGTGGTCTTCACGTTGACGCCGCGGCATTCCGGCGCATTCTGAAACTCCGGCCGATCCATGCTGCCCTCCACGCACGGCCAGCCGAAGTTCGCCCCCTTGGTCGCGATCATCAGCATCTCGTAGGTGTTCCAACCCACGTCGCCTACGTAGGGCAGTTGGGTCTCCGGGTGGAGCGCGAAGCGGAAAGGGTTGCGGAAGCCATATGCCCATACCCGCGAGCGGGCGCGTTTGGGAAAGCGCGGGTCGTAGAACGGATTGCCCGGCACGCCGTAGCCGTTGCGCGGGTCAATGCGCAGCACTTTGCCCTGCAGCGTGTTGAGGTCGAGCGCGGTCAGCGAGAGCTGATCGGGCATCGCCGAGAGCGAGCCTTCGCCCAACGAGACCCACAGCAGCCCGCGCTTGTCGAACTTGAGCGTGCCGACCGAGTGGTTCTGGGTGTAATTCCAGTGGTCGTCGAACAAAACGAAAGCGCTGTTGGGCTTGACCACGTCGCCCTCGACCGTGTAGCGCACCAGCCGGCTACGGCGTGGTTCATCCGCGTCTTTCGCCTCGCCCGGCGCATCCCAGGCATAGAGCAGATAGATCCAGCCGTTCGTGACGAAGTTCGGGTCGAGCGCCATGCCGATCAGGCCGCGATCCACGAAGCTGTTCACTTCGTCGCGAATGTCAATCAACGGCTGCACATAGAGCACGCCATCCTTCCACACCTTGACGCGCCCGGCCTTCTCGGCGATGAAGATGCGCCCATCTGGCACGAATGCGAACGTCGTCGGCAGCTCCAGGTTTGCGGTGATCGGCTCGACTTTGAACCCCGTCGGCACCTCCACGTTGCGAATCGGTTTGGCTTGGGATGTGCCCACGGTGGAGAGTGAGAAGCTGACAGTAGCGATGAGTGTGAGCGCAACAGCAGCGCTGCGCCTGTTGAAGTTCAAACCATGTAGTCTCACGAGAGAACTCCTGGGCCGCACCGGGACGGGCGGCTAGGGGATTTCGATGAACACGATATCGTCCGGCCACCGGCTGCCATCGGCCATGCGGGCAGTCAGGCGCTGGCCGGTCTGCCGGTCGTACCAGCCGATGCGCAGCCGGCGGGCTTCCGAAGGTAGTGCGATCGTGCGCACGTCGCGCACGCGCTCACCGGCGTCCCACAGGCCGGTGGGATATTGCCCGTTGAACGGCTCGGCGTCTTGTTGGCCGATCTGCGCGCCGGTGCCGTCGAGGATGTGTACGAACAGCGTATAGTCGTTGCCGGGCGATTCGAGCGCCGTCCAGTCGAAGGTGACTTGATGTGGCGCGAAGCGCACGCGGTCCAGCCGAAGGACATCGGCAAACACGGCGATGGGCGGCTGTGAGGATTGAGGCGGCGCCGTGGTAGCTGCTTCTACTTTCACGCGGTCAATTAAGAAGGCGCGCATGTTCGCGCCGTCAATGCTCGCAGCACTCGGCTCCGGATACAGCTTGAACAAGCTGAGCTGCACGCGCGCCGGGCCGCGCGGCGCCGTTGCATCAATGGGCAGCCCATACTCGTCGCGAAAGTATGCGCCGGGCTGCCAGCGTTGCGTGGCGAAGCGCCCGCCGAACGGGATGGCCATCTTGCGCCCGATGATGTTGCCATCCAGGTCGAGCGCCTCTAGCACCACGCGATAGCTCTGGTTGACCGGCTGCAGCGCGCCCCAGTAGAGCGTCACGCCCAGGCTGTCGCCGGGCTTCACGCGCTTCGACTCGACCTCGGCGTGCAACAAATCAATCGCGCCGTCGAACGTGGCGACGCCGGCGCTCGGCAGACGATGGGCGGCGACGAGCGCTTCGCGGCTCATCATGTCGGGCAGGGCGTAGGCCGGCCGGATCGTGGCGAACGGTGCAGCGATCGCCAACGCCAACAATGACCCCGCGCCGGCGATAGACGCAGCGCCCCAGGCGCGTTGCGGCGCGAGCGTCAACCAGCCCATCGCCGTCAACAGCGCGACCGGCGCGACGCCCGGCATGATCAGCCGACTGTTCTCCGTGCCCACGTAGCTGCGTAACCACCAGGTGAACATCGCCGTGATGGTCACCTGCCAGATCATCAGCAACGCAAAGCCGGCGCGGTTACTGACCATGGGCAGCCGACGGGCAAACGCGATGGCGCAGCCGATCACCGCCAGCGCCAGCGCGGCGAATAGCACCGTGTTCACCCAGTCGTCGTAGTGCAGCTCAATGCCCAGGTTGCCCCAATACGAAGTGAACCACAGCGGCAGCGTGGCAAGGATCTCACCGGCGCCCAGCGGCGGGATGCGCAATAGCGCTGCATTAGCTTCTTGAATCTGTTCCCAAGCGAGCGGGTGGCCGTAGTTGAGCATGTTGAAGACGAACCACCAGCCGGCCACGGCCAAGAAGCCGGCCAGCAACATAGCGATGCGCCCCGGCAGGCGTTCGCGCGGCGCGATCAAGAAGACCGCGGCCAGCGCCGGCACAAGCAAACCTAGCCCTTGAAGTTTGCACAGCGTGGCCGCAGCGATGAGCGCGCCTAGGATGAAAAACTGTCGCAATGGGATGCGGTCGCACGTGTTCGACGGGCTTGCCATGCGCACCATCCACGCGCAGGCAGCCGTGGCGGCCAGAGTAATGGCGATGTCGTTGCTGACAACGCTGCTGATGTGGATGAATTTTGGATTGAAGGCGACCAGCGCCGCGCACAGGTGAGCGATCAGCGCGCGGGATTCATCGTTGACGGTAGGAGCAGCGAAGATGTCACGTGCAATCAGGTATACCAGCGCAATCGTCGCTGCGCCCAAAAGCGACGATAGCAGGCGTGCGGCGCGCACGGCCCACACCGCGCCCTGGTAGGGCCAGTCTTCCGCGTGGGTATGAATGTGCTGGCCGCGCACGCCGGCATAGCCCTGGTTAAGTGACCGGTCGAACCAGTCGGGATTCAGCAAAACCAATCGGTCGAGGTTGCTACGGTCGAACGGGCCGATGACCAACGCTGCCAATGCGTAGTACAGCACCGGCTGCGTCACTTCGTGCGAGGGCAGGTCGCGCTTCAGATCCGGTAGGCGTCGCTCGCCGGCCAGGTAGTGCGCGTAGCGAAAGTGTGATGCCTCGTCCGGCGCCTCGAACATCGGCAGCGTCACGTTATAGATCACACACAGCGCCAGGAACGCAGCGAGGATGAAGCCAAGAATTGAAAATTGAGCATTGAGAATCGAGAAAGGAGAGCCGAGGTGCGGTCTTGCTCCATCTGAGTTTCGACCGCTGGTCTCTGTCCTCTGACTTCTGACCTCTGTCCTCTGACTTCTGACCTCTGACCTCTGACTTCTGACTTCTGAACTCACTGCGTCAGCCATCGGAACAGGTTACGCGCATAGGTGCGGTTGTTGAACGCGTCAATGTCGGTGCCCGGCCCCGGCCCGTTGTGGAAGGTGTTGCGGTCGCACGTGCCGGCCAGCCTGCCGCCGCGGGCATTCTCGCGCACCCAGGTGCAGGCGACCACGTCGCCCGGCTTGATCTTGGCCTGTTCCGGCGGCTGCACGGCGCAGCCGCTGCGCTCCAGCGGCGAACACCTTGAGAGCACCTCATTCTCGTTCAGGCTCGCCGCGCTGATCAGAAACTGGCTGCTGCCCTCGGTGGCAAATGATGTCACGCCCTGCATGATGGGATGGCTGGCCACGATGTCGGTGATCTGCGTCGTCGGCTGGAAGTTATCGGGGAACACCTCGATGCCGAACTGGTTGAGGAAGCTGTTGTCGCTGGCCCAGTTATCCGGGCCGTATTGGAAGTCGGCATAGACGAGGACGCGCCCACCTGCGTCGTAGAACTCCGTCAACGCCCAGACTTCGCCAGCGTCGAACACGCGGCCGTTCGAGCCGAGCACAACCAAGGTGTAGGGGGCCAGCAACCCCGGTGTGATCGTCTCGCCGGCCGTCAGGATGTATTCATCCACCGACAGCTTCAGGTCGCCTTCCAGCACCTCGGCGCGCAACCGCGAGAAGCTCTCCGGCTTGCTGCCATCGTCGTGCACGCGCGAATGTGGATAGCCGTTCTCCGGAATGTGATCGCCGTTAATGAACAACACGCGCTTGCGACCCTCGACGGTCGTCGCGGGCAGGTAGGCGCGCGGGGTCGGCGTCGCTTGCGGCTCAGGTTGGGCGAGCGGGCGGGTCGGCGCTGTCGGCGGTTGTGTCGGGGATGGCGCTGCGCCGCAAGCCGCGAGCGCAATGCTGAACATTATCGCGGCGAACCACAACGATCGAGACTGCACAACGCCGCGATTATACGGGCGACGTTTGGACTACAATCTTTGTATGCCGTCACCGTTCCCCGGCATGGACCCGTATCTCGAAGGTGAGATGTGGCAGGAGTTTCATGAGACGTTGGCCGGCGAAATACGCGCCCAACTGCTGCCGAAGCTCGCGCCGAAGTACGTCGCCTTACTGTCCAAACGCTACGTCATCCAACACGTCTCTGCGCCGTTGATGGGCGTTGCGGCCCGGCGGGTGATCTACCCCGATGTGCACGTGACGCAGCCACCGCGCATATTGGAGCCGGCCATCGAGTATGGCGTGCCGGCGCCGACCGTGGAGCTGATCAGCCCGCTCGAAGAGCAAGTGCCGGTGACCGGCGTCGAGGTGCGCGACGTAGCGAATCGCACGCTGGTGACGGTGATCGAGATCCTTTCGCCGGTCAACAAGCAGGATCCCGGCGCTGCCGAATACCATCAGCGCCGCCTGGAGCTGCTGAAGACGCGCACGCACTTGCTGGAGATTGACCTGCTGCGCGGGGGCAAACGCATCATGCTGGTCGGTGAGCTGCCGGCAGCACCGTACTTTGTCTTCCTCAGCCGGTGGCAGCGCCGGCCGGTGACCGAGGTGTATGCCATCCAGCTGCGTCAACCTTTGCCGCGTGTGCCCGTGCCGTTGTTGCCGCCCGATCCCGATATCGTGCTCGATCTGCAGGCAGCTATAGACGCTTGCTTCCGCCTGGTCGGTTACGAGCGGCTGCTGAGCTACGATCAGCCTCCACCGCCGCCGGAGCTATCCCCCGATGACCTGGCGTGGGTGGCGGAGAGGCTGCATCACACGGTCTCCCAGCCGGCAACGTAGGACGCAAGACGTGAGACGCAACTCTGCGACTCAAAGTCGCGGGCAACTCAAAACAAAATCCCTCTTCGGAGACTAGATCATCAGTCGCCGAAGGGCGACTTTGCTTCGCGTAGCGCGATTTCCAATCTTTGCTAACGTGAGCGCATAATACGCGCTACTCTTCCCTCAACACATACCCCACGCTGCGCACAGTGTGGATCAGTCGCGGCTCGCCGTTGGCTTCGGTCTTCTGGCGCAAGTAGCGGATATACACCTCGAGCACGTTACTCTCGCCGCCGAAGTCGTAGCCCCAGACGCGATCCAGGATTTGCTCGCGCGTCAGCACCTGGCGCGGGTTGCGCATCAGGTATTCCAGCAGATCGTATTCCTTCGCCGTCAACTCGAACTGTCGGTCGCCGCGCTTGGCCAGGCGGGTGCCCGTGTCGAGTTGCAGGTCGGAGTACTTCAGGATCTCCGGCTTGCTGCTCGGCTGCGTGCGCCGCAGCAAAGCGTGCACGCGCGCCAGCAGCTCGGGGAAGGCGAACGGTTTGACCAGATAGTCGTCCGCGCCGCTCTCCAGGCCGAGCACGCGATCCGGCACGGAATCCTTCGCCGTCAGCATGAGGATGGGAACGTTGCTCGCTGCGCGCAGCCGCATGCACACTTCCAGCCCGTCCAGGCCGGGCATCATCCAGTCCAAGATGACGAGGTCGGGCGGGTTATCGCGCGCAGCCGCCAGTCCGCTCGCGCCGTCGTTGGCCGTCGTGACCTTGTAGTTCTCATACGTCAACCCGCGCCGCAGCAGGTCGCGAATCGCGGGGTCGTCTTCGATGACGAGAATGTGTTCCATTGTGCAGGTGAATTTACCGGCGATCCATAAGCATCAGATTAGAGTGCTGCGCTAAGGCTCTGCCGGCGCTTCCGTGCCTTCCCACAACAAGCTGCGCGCCGAGGCAAGCGCTTCAGGCACGGGTGTGTCCCAGTCGTTGTAGCGCGCCAGCTCGGTGAACGGCTTGCGCTGGCTGCTGGTCCAATCAATGGTGTTACGCGCGGCGTTCGGATCTTTGTAGCCCATGCGGAAGATCGCGACGAGTTCGTGCGCCTCGGGAATCTTGAGCAGCGCGACGATGCGCGCCTTGTTCTCGGCTACTTCCAGTGGCGTGCTGATGAACTGCATGCCGATATCCAGCGCCGTCGTTACCAGCCACAGCGTCTGGATCACCGCCCCCAGCGTGATCGAAGCGTATAGCCCGCTCAGCTCGCCGGGGTGATATTCTTGCTTATCGAGGGTAATTGCCAGCAGCATCGGCGCGCTGCTTACGATCTTGCGCTGGTCGTTGCCCAGGATGGCCGACGCGCCGAATTTACTGAGCAACGATCCGACTTGTTCGGAGAAGACGAGCTTGACCATCGGCCGGAGCACGGCGGGGATGTTATCCACGTAGATGCCGCTGCCGGTGGCCAAGGACTCCTTGGCGTCGAAGCGGAAGTAGCGCCGGTAGCGCGCCACGAACGCGCCGTCGTCCATCAGTCGCTTCATCGAATCGCCGGCGATGTCGGCGATCTTCGCAATGCGCTCGCGATCCTCGATCACGATGAAGCGCCAAGGCTGGCTGTTGAAGTGCGAAGGCGCGCGCGAGGCGGCTTCGATCAGCAACCGCTTGTGCTCATCGCTGATGCGCTCCGGCCGGAACGGCGTGTTGGTCGTCTTGCGCTTGCGGATGGCTTCGAGTAGGTCCATCGGTTTACGTCTTGCGTCTTGTGTATCGCGTCACGGACTCACGGCTCACGCAAATTACGCAACACCACGATACGCAATACCTGCTATGCCACCGCCGCCCAAATGACCAGTCCGACGAGCACGACTAGGCCACCCGTCGCTGTCCAGCAATGCGCCGAAGATCCCGGACGGAAGCGGGGCAAAAGCACCAGAAACGGCGCGACGCCGAGCAACGGCCAGCGCCACGGCGCGCCAAATGTAAATCCCCAGATCGCCGCACCGCCCAGCGCCAACCAGATCAGACCGAACAGCGCATGATGCACCCAACGCCAACCTCGCGTGCTCACCCAACCCAGCCGGATACTCGTGCCCAACGCCGAAGTGCCGGCATAGATACCCAACAGCGCCAGCAGCGTCCACATGCAACGGATTGTATCGCCTCGAACGCCGGTCAAGGAAACTGAAAAGTCCCCGACGCGATGACTGCAACGTAGGTCACCACGACGCTGGCCCAGAGCAACGAATCTATCCGGTCGAATAAGCCACCATGCCCTGGGATCAGGTTGCCGGAATCCTTCGCATGCGCCTGGCGCTTGATCATAGACTCGATGAGGTCGCCCAAGGGGCTGAGTGCACCGACCAAGATGCCTGCGATGGCGCCGACCGGCGCGCCGAAGGGAGCAAACAGACCGAGGATCACGCCGGCCACCGTGCTCGCGATCACGCCGGCGATGTAGCCCTCCCACGTCTTGCCCGGGCTAATGGCCGGCGCGAGTTTGTGTCTGCCGAGCAGCCGCCCGAAGACATACGCCATGCTGTCGGCCGACCACAGCGTGGCCAGCGTGAGTGCCAGCCACCAGCGGCCGTCGGGCGGCAAGACGATCAGCTCGGCCAAGTGGCCGCCGGTCCAGCCGAGGTAAAACCCGCCGGCGAAGCTCACCGCCCAATCGCCGAAGGTGCGCGCCTGTGCGCGCTGTAGCTGACGGGCCAGCGATACCAGCAGCACCAGCGTGAGCGCCGGGATGAAGATGAACAGATTGGGCAGGCGGACGCCGATGAAGGCCGCTGCTGCCGTGCCCAGTGCCACGGCCAGCGAAGGTTGGTAGCCGGCGCGGCTGAGCAATCGCCACAACTCATAGGTCGTCCGGGCGATGACAACTGCGACGAGCAGCGTGAACCACCATCCCCCGAGTGCGCCGAAGACGACGGTGACGACGACGATGGCAGCGCCGCTCGCCAGGCGCGCAGCTAGGTCGTTGGATGGCGTTCGCAACGAAGCGATTCTATACGGCTAGGGTGAGTGGGTGAGGCATCCGCCGCTACTTGGAATTGAGTCCTCCAAAACGGCGTTCGCGCTTGCTGTAGTGCTCGATCGCTTTCTGCAGCTCCTTCTCGTCGAAGTCGGGCCACAGCACGTCGGTCACGTAGTATTCCGAATATGCCCCCTGCCAGATGAGGAAGTTGCTGACGCGATACTCGCCGCTGGTGCGGATGATCAAGTCGGGATCGGGCAGGTCGCTGGTGTAAAGGTAGCGGCTGACCGTGGCCTCGTCCACGTAGTTGGGATCGAGGCCATCGGCCAGCATGTGCTTCACGGCATCTACGATCTCGGCCCGACCGCCGTAGTTCATCGCTACGTTCAGGATCAGCTCGGTGTTGTTGCGCGTGTACGCGATGGCGTAGCGGATCTTCTCACACAGCGCCGGCGGGATGCGGTCGGTGCGACCGATGTGCCGGATTTGCACGCCCTCTTGGTGCAGCGCGTCTAGCTCCTTCTCGATCGAAGTCTCGAGGAGCTTCATCAACCCATTCACTTCCTCCTCAGGTCGGCGCCAGTTCTCGGTGGAGAAGGCATACAAGGTGACGATCTTGATGCCATGATCCTTGCACGCCCGCAGGATGCGATGTAGGTTGTCGGTGCCGGCCTTATGCCCGGCCAAGCGCGGCAGGTTGCGGCGCTTGGCCCAGCGGCCGTTGCCATCCATGATGATGGCCAGGTGCTTGATGCCGTGCGCCGCGGCGATGGTTTGTGCATTGGATTGGGACGCGGCGACGTCCCGCGCGTCCCGTGTGAAGGACCGCTTGAAGGTTGCGACGGATAGGGCCATAGCTGCTGGGTCACATCTCCATGATTTCGCGTTCTTTGCGCGCGCCGAGTTCATCGGCCCGCGCCGTGAAGCGGTGGGTCAGGTTCTCCAATTCTTGCTTGCCGCGTTTGTGATCGTCTTCGGTGATCAACTTCTCATTCTCGAGCGCTTTCAGCATCTCCATGCCGTCGCGCCGGTGGTTGCGGATCGAAATCTTGGCCTCTTCCAGGCGCTTGTGCACCAGCTTGACGATGTCGCGCCGGCGCTCCTCGGTCAGCGGTGGAATGTTCAAGCGGATCACCTTGCCGTCGTTGTTCGGCGTGAGTTTGACGTCGGAAGCGCTAATCGCTTTCTCGATCGTCTTCAGCGTCGTCGGATCGAACGGCTTGATCATAATCACCTGCGCTTCCGGCACGGTAATTGTGGCCAATTGCTGGAGCGGGACTTGCGTGCCGTAGTATTCGACGGGGATCCGCTCAACCAGCGCAGGCGACGCCCGGCCGGTGCGAATCGCTTGAAAGTCGGTTTCCATTGCTTGGATCGCTCGCTCCATTTCCCTCTCGATCTCTCTCATGACGCTTTTTATTTCGTCAGCCATGTCGGAGTAACCTCGCCTTTTCTAGTGGGATTGCTCTGCAGACATCCGCAGAAGCGCTGCAAAATGCTATCACAGACCTGATTGCAGATTTTGACAGTGGTTTTATGATTGGCCGTCGCGTGGGCGACGCACTTTCGAAAGTTGCGCCGGCCCGCTTAACCGCCCGGCGCGCGTAAATAAACGAAATCTCCAAAGCTATCAGCCAGGGAGAGCGTGCCGGAAACCGGCGGTCTCCGGGAGCTTGATGCGATGCACTAGATTCCTTTCGCTTAACGCCCCGAAGTGATCAATGTGCCAATCTTCTCGCCCAGCACGGCGCGTTCCAGGCTGTTGGGTTGCCAAAGGTTGAGGACGAGGATGGGCAGGTCGTTATCCATGCATAACGTCAAGGCGGTGCTGTCCATTACGCCGACCTTTTGATTCAGCGCCTCGAGGTAGGTCATGGACTCGTAGCGTTGCGCGCCCTCGTCTTTGCGAGGATCGGCGCTGTAGACCCCATCCACTTTGGTAGCCTTGATGAGGATGTCGCAGTTGGTTTCGGCCGCGCGCAGTGCGCCGGCGGTGTCGGTCGTGAAGTAGGGGTTGCCGGTGCCGGCGCCGATGATCACCACGCGCCCCTTCTCCAAGTGCCGGATGGCGCGCAGGCGGATATACGGTTCGGCCACGGAGCGAATCTCAATCGCGGTTTGTACCCGGGCTTCCATGCCCAGCCGCTCGAACGCATCGCGCAAGGCGAGCGAGTTCATCACAGTGGCGAGCATACCGATATGATCGGCCGTCGTGCGGTCCATGCCGTGGGCGATGCCGTCTTTGCCGCGCCAGAAGTTGCCCGCTCCGAGTACGATGACCACTTGCACGCCGAGCTGGCGCACGGCGCGGACTTTAGCCGCCACCTCCTCCGCCAATTGCGGCACGATGCCCATGCCACCCGGCCCGGCGAATGCTTCGCCGCCAATCTTCAACAACACGCGTTTGTATTTGGGGACGTTCATAGCGCTTACCTCCTTTCGCGCCGGCCTCCGGCGCGCCGGCGCGCTCTGCTGCATGCGTCTCCGGCGCACCGAATGCGCCGGCCGCGTTGCAAATAAAAAGGGCATTTCGAATGCCCTTTCTATCTTTCAGCTCTCTTCGCCAAGCTGATATCGGACGAACCTTCGCACCTGGATGTTCTCGCCGCATTTTGCAATTGCAGCCGTGACCAGGTCTTTGACCTTGACCTTGTCGTCTTTGACGAAGGCCTGCTCCATCAGCACGTGGTCTTGGTAGAACTTCTCCATGCGTCCGGCGGCAATGCGTTCGGCGATCTCGGGCTTCTTGCCTTCGGCGAGTGCGTCTTCCTTGAACTTGGCCATCTGCGCTGCGACGACCTCGGCCGGCACGTCTTCCTTCTTCACATAGGTTGGCGCGGCGGATGCGATTTGCAGCGCCAGGTCGTGCGCCAGCTCGCGAAACTCGGGCATACGCGCCACAAAGTCCGTTTCGCAGTTGACCTCGACCATCACGGCCATCCGGCCGCCCATGTGCGAATACACCTCGATCATGCCCTCTTTGGCCTCGCGCGACGCCTTCTTCGCTGCGGTGGCCAGGCCTTTCTCTTTCAGCCAGGCGGCGGCTTTTTGCATGTCGCCGTTGAATTGTTCGAGGGCCTTCTTGCTGTCCATCATGCCTGCGCCGGTCTGCTCGCGCAGTTGTTTCACCATCTCTGCTGTGATTGCCATCTTCGTTTGCTCCGGGCTTCACCCCTCGTCTTCGTCCAAGTCGGGGGCGAACGAGCGCAACAACATCTCTTCGTCCAGCGCGAATTCGCCGGCGCGTAGGTCTTCGCCGGCAGCAACCTTCTCCTCGGCGCCGGTGACGGCCTCGATCTCGTCTGCGCCCTTGCGCAGCGCCAGGCCTTCCAACGCCGCGTTCGCCATGGCCTCGACGATCAACTTGATCGCGCGAATCGCGTCGTCGTTCGACGGGATGACGTAGTCCACGCCGTCGGGGTCGCAGTTGGTATCTACCATTGCGATGACGGGGATGCCAAGCCGGTTGGCTTCTTTGACGGCGTTGGCCTCGCGACTGACGTCCACGATGAATAGCGCGTCGGGCAGGCGGCGCATATTCTTGATGCCGCCCATGCGCCGGTTCAGCCGATCAATCTCGCGTGTGAGCAGCAGTGCCTCTTTCTTGGTGAAGCGCTCCAGTTCGCCGCGCTCCTTCATGGCCTCTAGCTCGGCCAGGCGATCCAGGCGCGACTTAATGGTGCGCCAGTTGGTCAGCGTGCCGCCGAGGAAACGCTCGGTGATGTAGGGCTGGCCGGCGCGCTGCGCCTGCGTCATGATCGGCTCTTGGGCTTGGCGCTTGGTGCCGATGAAGAGCACCGTCCCGCCGCGTGCGACGATGTCGCGAATCAACGCGGCAGCTTCGTCAATCGCGACGATCGTTTGTTGCAGGTCAATGATATGAACGCCGTTCCTCTCCGTGAAGATATACGGCTTCATCTTGGGGTTCCACCGCTTAGTGCGATGGCCGAAGTGCACGCCCGTTTCGAGCAGTGCCTTCATGGGGACGACTGGCATATGTAGTTTTCGTTCTCCTGTTTACCTCTGCGCCTCTCACGCGGTCTTCGGATTCCGTACGCGGAACAGGCCTCGACCATCCAGGCGCATGCTGTGATATTCCGGCTCTAAGCCGGGCGGGATTCTACCATGCAGTGCAGGAGTTCAGCGCCGATGCGTCCGCGGGTGCATTTCAAGATTGGGGATCGTTAGCGCGGCGATGGCGCAGCCATGAATGGCCGCGCAGAAGGGTGCGGGCCGTGCGCGAATCGAACTGTGGCCGAATGGCCACGCGAGCTCATCAGTCTGTGCCACCATGCCCGTTCTTTCAGCTCTGGCGTTCACGCCTAGGCGTCCTGTCAATCGAGACAAGCGCAGAGTCCGCAGCGCACCATTGAATAGGCGCGGACTCCGCTCCGCGCCCTACCAAGCGCTGTCTTTGCCCCTATTACGCGATGTGCCTGCGCCCAGCACGCTCCGAAGCGCGTTGGGCATTGTGCTTGTGGGCGCATACAATCCGCGGCAACACCCATCATGTTGAAACATCCTCTCTCCATCTACATCAACTGGGCAGCCTACGATGAGTTGTCCGATGTGGTCGAACTGACCGAAGCGCTGGCGCTGCGCCAATTGCGTGAATTACTGCGTTTGCGATCGTTGGGCGTGCGCTTCGATTATTACCTGATGGACGCCTTCTGGTATGCGCGCGACGGAGGCTACCGCACCTGGCGCCGGCCGCATTGGCCGAACGGCCCCGACGCCTGGCTCGACCGATGCTTGGGCAACGGCGTGCTCCCCGGATTGTGGGTGGCCGGTAATTCGTGCCTGGCGCTCGATCCGGTGCCTGCCTGGCACGATTCGCTCACCGAGGACAACACGGCGTGCTGCCTGTTCAGCGGCGGCTTCTTCGCGCACTTCTTGGAGAGCCTGCATCTATGGTACGAGCGCGGCGTCCGGCTGTTCAAGGTGGATTTCATGAACTTCGACACGGCGCCGCCGGCCATTGCGCAGACCATGCTGCCTTCGGAGATTCGCGCCCAGAACATCGCTGCGTTCATCGCCGGCCTGAAGCGCTTTCGCCATGAACACCCCGGCGTGGTCTTTCTCGCCTACAACGGCTTCGAAGAGCAGACGCGCTATCGTGGCGCGTCCTACGTGACCCAGAGTAACACCAGCCTGCCCTTTCGCAAGGTGATGGATACGCGGTGGCTCGAAGTATTCGACGCCATCTACTGCGGCGACCCGCGTCCGGCCGACGTGCCGGCCATGAATTTCTGGCGCGCCAAGGACGTGTATTCCGACCACATGGTGCGCGCCTATGCCTTGAACGGCCTGCCTTTGTCGCGTATTGACAATTCCGGCTTCATGATCGGCACGACCGGCACCTGCTACTATCGCGGCGCGGCGGCGTGGCGCGGCATGTTGCTGCTATCGCTGGCGCGCGGGGGATGGGCGAACACGTATTACGGCAACCTCGACCTGTTGGGCGAGGCCGATGCGTGCTGGTTCGCCAAAGCGCAGGCGATGTTCATGGACTTGCAAGCGCATGGCCGGTGCGACGCTTTCGGCGCCATGCCGGGCACAGGTGAACCGTATGGCTTCGTCGCCGCCGGCGCAGACGGCGCGCTGATCACGGTCGTCAATCCCAGCCAACGGACGGCCACCGTGGATTTGGGCGAAGCGCTTGCGGCGGCCTCGGTAAGCGCGCCGGTGCGGTTGCTCTTCTGGGACGCCGGGTTCGAGCCGGTGCTGGGCAGCCGGCAGATCACGCTCGGTGCGGAGCAAATGGCGCTCATCGGCCTGGGTCGCTATGCCGATGCGCGATACGACTTGGGCGTGCAGGATGATGTGATCATCCCCTCATCCATCGAGCCTGTGCCCGCCGAGTTCGTCGCGGACGGCGCGAAGGCGATCACAACGACGATCCCTGCGCCGCGTGACGCGCACGTGCGGGTGGTCTTCCGGCAGACCGACGCGCGCGGCATCGCCAAGCGCACCAGCGGCGGCAGCCCACCGAACGGCACGACGCTGGCCAAGCTCCTGACCATCACAGCGCGCCAATCGGGTCGGGAAGTGCCGGTTCAAGTGAACTACGACAAGGCCATCTGGAGCGGCTTATCTTGGGCCGTAGGCGAGATCGCGCCGGAACACTTGGCGCCCGGCGAACCGTTGGCGCTGCGCTTCGCAACCTGCGAGCCCGAGGCAGTTCAACTGGCCGGCGCGGTGCATCTGGTGCGCTATGCATGAGAAACGCAGTGAGCGCAGCCGTCTCCGGCGCATTTCCGCCGGTCCTCGAGAACTTTTGCAGGTCGCCTCGAAACTATAATTCTTTGCGATGAGCGATCTGCCTGTGCCGCCTGCCATCGCTCGTATCGCGCCGGACGGCAACCTCACCCCGCGCCAAAAGCGACGCTTCATGATCGAGATGCTCAAGCGCCGCATTCGCCCGGGCACCGGCAGCAGCCACGAGTTCATGCGAAGGAGGACTGCCATGCATCCCTGGCCCGACTTGCGCCCGATCCTAGAGGGGATTGACTGGGCCTTGATCGGCGGCGTCGCCACGCGCGCCTACATGCCAGAACGCGCCACAAAGGACATGGACATCCTTGTTCATCGCGACGATGGTGATGAGGTGATGCGCCGGTTCAAACAGGCCGGCTACGAGGTGGTTTCTCGCCTGGCCGTGCCTGGCTACTTGTTGCATTCCCCAGAGGGCGTCGAGGTGGATGTGCTTTTCGGCAACTATCCCTGGCTGAGGGAGGCACTCGGGAAGCCGAACTATGACCCGGCCGGCTATCCGGTGATCGGCCTGCCCTATCTAACGCTCATGAAACTGTCGGCGCAGCGGGCTCAGGACTGGGCCGATGTCTCGCGCATGCTCGGCTGGGCTTCCGACGCCGAACTCGACGCGGTGCGCGAAGTCGTCGCTCGCTACAGCCCCGAAGATCTGGAAGACCTGGAGTCATTCATCTTCCTGGGACGGAAGGAGCGGGAGACGCCGCCGTGGGACGAAGATCAGCTCGAATGACCGAGCCGGTGGGCCACACGATCACGCGAAGGTGAGCGCGTGATGCTCCTCGGTGCGTCGCGCGCCGGTTTGTAATCGCTCGATCAGCGCCAGGTCATCGCGGAATGCGCATGCCTGCGCGATGCGTTTCGCCTCTTGCAGTTGTCGCGAAGCCGCGCACGGTTCGATCAGCGCCTGTGCGATGCACGCGTGCACTTGTCCCCATGCCGCGCCGATCCCCTCGTAGATGGCCAGTGCCCGAAGCGGCGTCTCGCGGTCGGGTTGGCCGAGCATGCGCTTCGCCTCGGCCAGACCGAGCAACGCATGAGCGTGCTCGAGAGGGTGATCGTGCTTTGCCGCGCGCCGGGCGATGGTGGCGTAGTGGTCGTGGGCCATCGCCGCCCGATTATTCAGGCGCATCGCTTCGGCGACGAACAACGCTTCCAGCAACTCGAACCGCAGGTTGAGGCGGGGCAACGTCGCGTCGGTCGCGTCGGGTGTAATCAGTGGCAGCAACTCATCGAAGCACGGATTGTCTTGCGCGGCGGTGCGCGCCAACAGGGCGAACCGCTCGCCGATGCGCGCCATGCGCACAGTGGACTGGTCAACGCCGTGCGTGGAGCGCACGGTGACGCTGGCGAACGCCTCGCGCGCCGGCTCAGCCTTGCCCAGGTGAATCTGGCAATAGCCCAGCGTGAACGTGACCGAGGCGACCAGGTCTGCGTTGTCGAGCGCCTCGTAAATGTGGATGGCCTGCTGCGCCATGGAGACTGCGCGCACCACATCACCCTGCCGGCGCAACACATCGGCCATCTTCCACAGGGCCATCGCATCCCAATAAGCATTGCCGTCACGGTGCACATCGCGCTGCATCGGCGCGTACTGGTCCAGGGTGTCACTGAGCTTGCCTTGCAGGTCGGCCAGCATGGCGACGCCGTAACGTTGGAGGAGCGCGCCGCCGCCATGACCCAGTCGCTGCGCCATGGCAGCCATTCGGTCGAAGTGCTCCAGCGCCTCGTCGTAGTTGCCTTCGGACGTGGCGACGCGGCCCAGATTCCAGTCAATCCACATCTGTCCCTCGGCGTGAGGCAGGCCCGCTTTGAGGTAGAGCCGGCGCGCTTCGTTGCAGTGACTGCGCGCCTGGGCCCAGTTGCCCATGATGCGCCACGCCTCGGCGCTGATCCCGTAGGCATCGGCCACCAGCACATCGCTCACTGCCCCACGCGCCAGCCTGCGCGCGGCGTCCGCCGCATCCAGCGAGTCGTAGTAATTGCCCAACATCAACTCGGCATCAGCCAGGGCGTACCACATCTGGGCCGTAAGCGGCGAGCGACTGCCGGTCAGGCGGGCGATCAGTCGCTTGGACTGGTCGCGCATTTCGGCGAAGCGATTGGCCTGTCGCAACAGTGCGTTGGATGCGAGCACGCTCTCCGCTGTCAACGTCGCTGTCACGGCGTCCTGCGCCTGCAGCGCCTCGGAGGGGAAGTGCAGCGTAACGAGGTCGTCCTGGCCGTGCGAAGTGGCGGCCGGTCGAATGCCCGTGCCTCTGGCCTGCGCGTCGAGGTGTTGCAGCATCTCGCCCCACCTGAAGCCGGCGCGGTGATAGAGCCGGTTGAGGTCACCGCCTGCGAACAGCGCGGCCAGCAGCGGCAGATGTTCGTAGTTCGGGTTCTGCTCGCCTTTGATCCACTTCGAGACGGCCGGCGTGCTGACGCCGAGCAGGTGTGCCAGCTTCGTCCGGCTCATGCCGCGCTGGCGCAATTCTTCGTTGATCCAGGACCAGTCCGCTGTGCTGCCCATGGGTTCACCCCCTCATTCACACTGAGAATTGCTTCGAGTTCACCTCTTTTTGTCGGTCAGCGCCGGCGCAGGATGTCTCAAGATGGCAGTGGTTTTTGCTTCGTCGAAATAGCAGGCAGGTTGGTGGGCGAAGTCGTGGCCGACCGAAATCCGCGTGTGGGAATTAAACCACTGAATTCGGCGTTCGCGCTTGCGATGCGCGGCGCGTAAACAAAAGTTCATGACGACGGGCTTACACTCGAACTAGGCCAGGGGAGCGGCGGAGCGCGCGACGCTCACAGAAGCCGCATGCTCCGCCGCGCCGCACGCCCATCCGGAAGGCTAGGCTGCCGACTCAAGCGCGTCGCCGTGCTCGTGCTGGATCGCGGCGACCTCGTTGGCCAGGCCGGCCTCCTGCGCCAACGTCAGGGCGTCGCCGACCGTCGCGTGCCACGCGTCCCATTCGCCCTGCGCGCGCAACGTTCGCGCCCAAGTGCGCAGGAAGAGCACCTTGTGAAGCACACCACAATGCGGTATCTGGTCGAGCGTCGGAAGGTAACGACTTAGCACGGCGCGTGCTTCCTTCTCGTTATCTCGGCTCAAGCAAAAGTTGGCGTAGGCGCGACCCAACAGCATGTGGCACAGCAGCTGCAATTTGTCGGTGCGCCGGTCGCAGCCATGCCACGCCGCGTGCACCATGCGGCGCGCTTCGCGCACGCCAGCGTGTGGCCGTCGCTCCATGGCCTTCAGGCGATCCCACGTCAGTCAGCAGCGGCGCCCAGAAGTCGGCATTGCGCGCGTAGAAGGGATTGGCCTCGATCGCCAGCGACAGCTCATACGCCTCCCGGTATAGTCCCAGCTCGTTCATCGCAACGACCTGCATACGCCAGGCGTTGACCTTGTCCTCCTCGAACTTCTCGCGGCAGGCCCGTAGGCCGAAGGCGTAGGGCGAGGCCTCCATCAGGTTGACAACGTGCTGCTTACGCCGGGCGATGCCGAGTGCCTCGACGTGCCGGCCCAGCATGCTGTATGCCTCGACCATGACGTCGGAGAAATGGAGATAGAGCGGGGCGTGCGCCCGGCGACGCAGGAAGGGTTCGATGGCCTCGCCGAGTTGGACCGCGCGCGCCCAGGCGTACCGCACGGCCAGCGGATCGGTCGTGAAGCTGGCCTCCTGGCAAGCCACCAGCTCCCGGACGACGGCGGCGGCGTCCTGGTTGACGGCGGCACATGCAGCATGCGCTACTTGCTGGCGCGCGGCCCAGTAACGCTCGACGTGATCCAGCCAGGCGGCCTGCGCTGCACCGGAGAGCGGCAGGAGCGGCGCGATCCGGCGCGCCATGGCCGGGCTGGGCATGCGCTTGCCCTTGACGATGTTGTTCACGAACACCGGCGTGATGCCGGCGCTTTGGGCGAGGGCCTTCTGGCTGCCGTGGACGTGCAGCGCGCCGGCCAGCGTCGTCGCGACGACCTCCTGGGCCAGTTCCGCTTCGTCCGCCGGAGTGAAGAGTGACATCAGCGCCCCCTGTTTCGGTGTGAGTTAATCCGCCTTGCGACCGGAATCTGCTGAAAATTAAACACCGGATTTCGCCGTTTGCATAGGATTGAGGATAGTTCTGGATGCGGGCGGCATCGCAGCCCGTGTGGAATTTGCACGGCGGCGATGCGCAACGATCGGACGCGGGGCAAGGGGAGCAACGGTGTGCGCACCCAAACGCGCGTCAAGTTCGGGCGAGGTATCCGCAGGGCGTAAACAAAAGTTCATGACAGGGGGCGTATGCTTGAGTTGGGGACAGTGGTTGTTCGGTTGGTTGTGCTAGCGTCACTTGATGAAGGAGGGGTATGTTTGACCAGAGTGGGATAGATTCTGGCGCCGTCTACACCGTGACCGTGAACACCGGCAGCAACAGCGGAACGCTGCGGCTGGATGTGTCTACCACTGCTGTGGTTACCAACCCAGGTGGGAATCCTCTAGCTGGGTTGCCCTTCACGACTGGCGAGGTCTACGACGTGCAAAAGAACGTGTATCTCTACTTACCTGTACTGGTGCGTTAAATGAATCTAGTGGTGGCCTCACCCCTATGTGCATTGCAGGAGAACGGAAGATGATGCGAACTATCGCTCTGATCTGCTGTGGAACGTTGCTCGCCCTATCCTCTAGTTTGAGTGTTACTCGACCCGCCTATTCAGTCGCGCCAGCGCGTTCGAACGGCGTTAGCACAATCACACCGCAACCACATCCGATTTTGAGCGATGTGAACGTCCGGCGCGCCATCGCATATTGCACGGATAAAGGCGCGCTACTTGAATCAGTGCACTCACCACTGACGCCACAGGAGCGACAGGCTCTGATTGCCGAGACGTTCATCATTTCGTCAAGTTGGGCTTTCACTACGCCGGCAGTGATCTACAACTACAACCCCGCGCAAGGCATGAGTGTGCTCGAAGCGGCAGGATGGACGCTTCAACCAGGCGCCACCTATCGCACCAGGAACGGCAGGATGCTGACCTTCGGCATAACCTCATCCAACGCGCCCTATCGCCAGACGTATCTTTCGGTCTGGAGTAATCAGATGCGGGCGTGTGGCATCCAGGTGTTGCCCAACTACGTTCCCGGCAGCGTTTTCTTCGGAAGAGCGACAGGACTGCGGGTGCGCGACTTCGAATCCGCTGCGTTCGCCTGGGTGAGCGAGGAAGACCCCGGAGGACGGTCCTTGTTCTCTTGCGACCAGATCCCCTCTCCCGACAACGGCTGGGCTGGACAGAACTACATGGGGTGGTGCAATCCAATTGCCTCGGCGGCGATTCAGTTGGCAGCCGACACGTCCCGCCCGCAAGCAGAACGCAAGGTGCACTACGCAACGGTCATCAACGAGTTCGCCAACGATGTGCCTTCGTTGCCGCTGTTCTATCGCCCGAACAGCCCTACATGGGAGCATATAGATTTCAATCTGCAGCACTATACGCAGGAAGCTAGCCTCCTGGTCAACGCGCCGACGAGTGCCGATTTCGAAGACTACTTCGGCAACAGCGTAACGATCAATGTACCGTTAGGGGCGGTGTCCCAGACCACCGAACTCCGATTCGAACCGATGGTGTCGCCCACGACATCTCTGCCCAACAACCAGCAGTCTGTCGTTAGCTTCAGGCTGACCGCGCTCATCGCGAATGTGCCGGCGCCCGGGTTCGCTTTCGGCGCACCGATTACGCTCACGGTGAGCTACTCGCCGACGCTTGTTCGTGGTTTGAACGAACAATCGCTTGCCTTGCATTACCACGACGTGGCTGGTAATGAATGGCGGGACATCTACGAATCTTGCCCTGTATCCCTGCGATACCGAAACCTCGACGTCGTCGCTCACCGGTATGTCGTGACGGTGTGTCACCTCAGCGAGCTTGCTTTGTTAGGACGACGTTTCGGGGCTTATCTGCCGGCTGTTGTTCGTTGACGCATTAGCGGTGATTAGGAAGTAGATGGTCTAGTCGGCTTTCGACTCACTTTACAAATGGAGGGCAATCGCCGTGAAGAGACTCGACTCTAAGCTGCATCTGGTGACATTCGCAAGCGCGTTTTTGTTGGTTGCCCTTCTGGCTGCGCCTACCGAGGCCAGCTTAGTTGCCGATTCCACTACGCCACCAAGTGCTACGTTCGAGCCAGAGGACAGAGGACGCGATGTACCCGAATTGCGCCCTGTGCCCGCAGAGGCGCTGCAGACAACTTTTGGGATTGCCACGATCATTACAAACACGACCCCATCCGCGCTGGCCTTAGCCATGGATATTCCTGCCGTCCACTTCATAACAGGTTCATTCAACGGCAGCGATCCGCGTGGAATCGGTATTGGCCAATCACCTCTAGGTTTCCACTTACCTGCTTCAGGGAATAGCTTCGTGATCCTCTCTACAGGCTGGGCTCAGGCAGCCGAATGGCCGAATAACCAGGGCAACCTGAGCTTCGCTCTGGATGGCCTGAATAATTCGCAAGGCAACGACCTGGTTCAGTTGGACTTGAGGCTGGTTGCCCCGGCCAACGCCAATTGCGCAAGCTTTGACTTCGCATTCTTCTCAGAAGAATTCCCAGAATATGTGGGGAGCCTGTTCAACGACACATTCACGGCGGAGCTAGGGGGAACAAACCTCACGATTTCAGGCACCCAAGTCATCGCGCCACTCAATTTTGCATTCGATGTAGCCAATAAGATTATCTCGGTCAACACGGTGTCGGGCGTGAGCGCTCCGACCAACACGACATATGACGGTAAAACGCCGCTGCGAAGTGGACCTGCCCCGATCGTACGGACACCTTAAACAGTTTCCCTTTGCCAGCGTCGTTCGAATTCAGCCGGGCTGAGATAGCCCAGGCTTGAGTGGATGCGGATGCGGTTGTAGAAGATCTCGATGTAGTCGAACACCTCCTGCATGGCTTGACCACGCGTTGCGAAGCGCCGCCCTTGCAGCAGCTCGATCTCGAGTTGCGCGAAGAACGACTCCATTGGCGCATTGTCCCAAACGTCTCCTTTACGGCTCATGCTCTCGATGCAGCCCTGCCGCCGCAGATCAGCACGAAAGCCACCATCGGTGTATTGACTGCCCCGATCGGAGTGATGCAGCACGCCCAGATCCGGCTGTCGGCGACATACGGCCATCTCGAAGGCACGGCCGGTCAGCGTCGCGGCCATGTTGTCATCCATCGCCCAGCCCACCGCCATCCGGCTGAACAGGTCCAACGTGACCGCCAGATACACATCACCTTCGTCGGTCGGGATCTGCGTGATATCGCTCAACCACTTCGGGTTCGGCCGCTCGGCATGGAACTCGCGGTTCAGCACATTCGGTGCCGGTGTGTGACTGGGATCAGCTCTGGTCGTCACCACAAAACGCTTCGGCGTGCGCCCAACCAGCTTGTTTTCAGCCATCAGCCGCGCCACTCGCTTTCGTGAGTGTCGCTTGCCTTCTTCCTGCAGCTGACCCCACACCTTCGGGCTGCCATACGTCCCGCGGCCTTCCGCATAGATGCGTCGAATCTCCATCAGCAGCCGTTCATCGTCCGCCGGGTGCTTGCTCGTGGGCCGACCGCGCCAGGCGTAATACCCACTTGGCGACACCTGCATCATTCGGCACAACTCACGCACCGGGTAGACCTCAGCCTGCTCGGCGATGAATGCGAATCTCACCTCGCGTGCTGCGCAAAGTAGGCTGCCGCCTTTTTTAGAATGTCGCGCTCCATCTCCGCCTGATGCAACGCCTTGCGCAGACGCTTGAGCTCTTCATCCCGCGCTCGTCCGTGCCCCGGAAAGATACGCTTGCCGTTGCTGGCTATGCCGTCGCGATACTCGCGCCGCCAGCGATGCAGCATGTTCGTCGCTATGCCCAGATCAGCCGCCAGCTGCGCCACGCTCTTGTCACTGCTGTAGCTCAGCTCAACTGCCTGCTCTTTGAACTCTCGGGTGTATTTCGGCTTTCTCATATCGTCACCAGTATCTTATCCAGGCGTCCGAAATATCGGGGGAGTACCACTATGACACACGCAACCGCATCCCTGCAAGTTCAGTTTATGCCATTGTAGATGGCGGTATGGGCGCGTGGGTTGGTACCGAAGTCGGTCTTAGTTTCCTTAACTATCGGTTCACGCCTCGCGACAAGCGCGATGATGAGTGGACGCTCTATACTGACACCAGCGGGCCGTTGGCATTTGGCATCCGTGCATTAGCCATGGATAGCAAGGGGCGCTTATGGATAGGCACGGCAGGCGGCCTCATGGTGCTGGATACGCGCGGCACGCCAACTAGGCGATCAGACGACGTTTCAATCGTCTACACCAGCGCGAACGGCCTAGCCCACGATCAGGTCAACGACATCATCATCGACAGCGCTGGACGCGGCTGGATCGCTTGCGGCTCATATTTGCAAGGCGGTCTGAATGTCGTAGACATTGGAACATCGCTCACGTCGCGCGGCGACGACATCTGGGCTACCTTCGCCACCACGAACAGCGGGCTGCCCGATCCCTACGTCACATCGGTGGCGCTGGATAGCAACGTGCTGGCTTGGCTGGGGACGCAAAACGGCGCTGCAGTGCTGAACTATGGGGGCACGCCGTTCAACCGAAACGACGATGTATGGACTGTCTTCAACACGAGCAATAGCGGACTCGCTTACAACGCTGTTCGCGATATTGTGGTGGACGCAGCGAGTAATACCTGGTTTGCGCTTGCGCTCGAAGGCGTAAGCACCCGCGCTGGCAACGGTTTGTGGGTTACGTTCAAACAGGCCGACGGATTGGCCAGTAACGCCACCGACTCGGTCATGGTGGACAGAGGGGGCTATGTTTGGATCGGCACAGACGGCGGGGGCGTGAGTGCCTTGAATTACAACGCCAGCCTGTCAAACAAGGCCGACGATGCATGGGTGACCTACTCGACGGGCAACGGCGCGTTAGCGTCCACCAGCGTCACTGTGTTGATGCAGGATCGTTGGGGGCAAATTTGGGTGGGTACGTTCGGCGGCGGCGCCAGCATCTATTCCGGAGTCTCATTTAAACAGAATTCGCTACCAATGATCCGGAGATGAACTATCAAGCAAGGAATGGGCAATTAGCACAATCGCTTGACAGAGCAGGAGGACAAAATGTGCACACAGCGTTTGCGGATTCCAAGAATCTTCCTCAGCCTTTTCGTATTAATCATGGCTCTCGGTGCAACTGGCCCCCAACCGCGTTCAGTAGCCTCGGTTACCAACGAGTATGTGCCGGGCGAAATACTGGTCAAGTTCAAGTCCGGTGTTTCCCCCACTCTCATGGCTACAGGAGTAGATTTAGGCGCGGCCTCATTGAACATACTGGCAGCGCAATACGGCATTACAGCAGCCGAGCCATTGTTCGCAGGCGTCTCTGCGTCCAGCGCCGACCTTGAACAGGTTTACAAGCTCGTCCTTGCTCCAACCGTTGACGTGATGGCCGCGGCTGAGAAGCTTTCACTCGATCCGAACGTAGTGTATGCAGAGCCAAATTACGTGTTGAATGTGTTACAGTTGCCTGAGCCAGCATCAAGCTATGAGTATCTGCCTAGCGAACTCACCCCTATCATTGCTGATATCCGCTTCCGGCATGAACCACTTCTTGAGCAACTGGATATCCAGGATTTTCTTGAAAGTAGATCGAGCCCGCTTGCATTACTGAATCTTGAGCAGGATGACTCGTTTGCTTTGGCTTCGACACCAGCAGACGTCATTCAGGCGATTGCACTCAAGTATGAAATCGCACCTCAAGTGTTGCTGGTTTTGATAGAACTCTACTCGGGGCTAATTGATAGTGCAAGTCCAGATGCTGCTCGAATCAAGCAGCCAATGGGCCTGACGCCAGAAGTCGCATATGGCTTTAGCAGTCAGGTTGAATGGGTGGCAAAGTACTTGGATGCTGCAGCACCAAAATATTCTGCTGCTTCGGTATTATCTACTCAGTCAGTTATGCTTCCCGGTATTGGCATTCGAAGTGTTCCCACTGGCAATCCAACGTCGGCAATTCGCGGCCTAAGCACGCTCATAAACTCAATGCATGAGAATACGGCTTCTCATCTTGATAACTCACGTTACGCAGTCGCGAACTGACTGCGCGACCATAAAATGGCGACATGGCACAAGACTTGCTCGATTTGTATAGCGATTATCTGGTGTGCACGTTTGGACAAGCCACCGCGACTGGGCTGGAACAGTTGGTCGAAGGGAGCGTCAGTCATGACCAAATCACGCGCTCGCTGAGCGGCCGGACGCGGGGAGGTGCGGAACTGTGGCAGGTGACCAAGCGATTTGTGCGGCAGATTCAAAGTGAGGATGGGGTGCTGATCGTGGACGACACGATCAGCGAGAAACTCTACAGCGACGAGAACGACATCGTGTGCTGGCACTATGATCACACCAGCGGCGAGGTGCTCAAAGGCATCAACCTGATGACGGCGCTGTATCACGTGCCCAGTCGGGGGCTGTCGTTGCCAGTGGAGTTTCGCTTGATCGCCAAGACCGAGCAGTATGTGGACAAGAAGAGTGGCAAGACCAAGCGCCGAAGTCCGATCACCAAGAATGAGTATTACCGCATGATGCTGCAACAAGCGGTGATCAACCAGATTCCCTTCAAATACGTGCTCAACGATGTGTGGTTTGCCGCGGCCGACAACATGAATTTCGTCAAACACAAGCTGAAGAAGGAGTTTGTCATGCCGCTCAAGGCCAATCGCAAGGTGGCACTCAGCGCGGACGACAAGCGGCACGGCATCTACGTGCGTGTGGATGAAGTCGTGATCGAACCAAACACGGTGCGGCCAGTGTATCTGGAAGATGTGAGCTTCCCGCTGCTTTTGGCCAAGCAAGTCTTTACAAACAAAGATGGCTCTACCGGCGTATTGTTTCTGGTCACCAGCGACACCACGCTCACCTACGATGGGATCACCTCGCTCTATCAAAAACGATGGACGATCGAACCCTTCCACAAGTCGCTCAAGCAGAATGCCGCGCTCGAACGCTCGCCTGCCCACACGGTCACGACGCAGACCAATCACATCTTTGCCAGTTTGTGTGCGTTCATCAAGCTCGAGATGCTCAAGCGTAAATCCAAGTTGAATCATTTTGCTTTGAAATCGCATTTGTATCTGCACGCCGTTCAATCAGCTTTTGACGCCCTGCGCCAGCTGCAGCCCGTCACACTGGCTGCGTAACGTGAGTTGATAAGCATAAACAGACAGATCGATTTAAGCTGTTGTATCAGCAGTATTTCTCGATTGATCCTTTAAGCTTTCCAAGCATCTTGGCGGCTCGCTTGACGGGCGCACAGATGCCATTCGCCGGTAGCAAACGCTACACTAGTGGCCCACATGGAGGAGGAACAACGATTCCGTGCACCCCAATACCGCTTGCTGATGCCTCCGGGATTGACTTTAGTCGAACTACCACGAATGACGTTTCCGATTGGCCAGTTTACTCAATATTGACTGGTACGCTCGTAGCATTTACTCCTAATGTCCCCGGCGGAATTGGTAATCGCGTGCAGATTAAGCATTCTGATCAACTCATATCCGAGTACTGGCATCTCGACCGATTCTCTGACGCTATTCAGCTTCTGAAACCTGGTGACCCAATTCCGCAAGGGTTTCACATTGGATTCGTCGGAGGAACGACTGGGGGAACAGAAGTGTTTTCGCCTCACTTGCATTTGGAGCTGCGAACTCCAGCTCCTGGCTACAACAGAATAACTTGGCATGGGGAGAACTTGGGAGGTTATACCTTTGGATTTCATCGTCGTCCAGATAACAACATCAATATCGGCTATAACTACCAGGGCTCAGCCGTGAAAGGCCCTTTCAAGGATGCACCGATCTCAACAAGGAAGTGCGGCAATGCGATTAGTATGGTTGGCAGCGGATTTACCGGTGTGGATGAGCGCAATGGCGTCGATACGAACACAGTGTTTGCAAATGAGAATTTTGGAAGCGGGTCAGAGGTAGTATCGCGCAATTCACTTCAGTTTAAAGATACTCCATCTTTTGATTTTGGGAAGGCCCTCATCGGCCAGGTCAAGTCAACCGCTTTCACGATCATAAATACGGGGCGGGTTACATTTACAAATTTGACAGGCAATCTGTCCGCTCCATTCGTCTTCGGTGCTGGTGGTTTATTTCCCGGCGATGGTAGTTGCGGCGCTGAGCTAGCTCCTGGCCAATCGTGCACTGTTTCTGTAGTGTTTGCCCCTACCACACTGGGCTCGTATAGTGCCACATTGCGCGTTAACTATACTGCCTCCAATTACGAAATACAATCAACAGCGCTCGAGCTGAAAGGTGAAGGCATAAATCCAGCTTCGGCCACGGATCCACTATTTGAACGCCAATACGGTCTGCACAATACCGGCCAGACCGGCGGCACGGCCGACGCCGATATTGACGCGCCCGAAGCGTGGGGCATCTTCACTGGCATAACGGGTGTCATGGTCGCCGTGATTGACACCGGCGTGTATTACACCCACGACGACCTAAATGATGGGCGCGTGCGCACCGACATTGACTGGGACTATGTCAACAACGACAACGACGCGCTTGACGACAACGGCCATGGCACGCATGTAGCGGGCATCATCGCTGCAGAGACCAACAACGGCTTCGGCACGGCAGGCGTGATGTGGCAGGCGCGTATCCTGCCGCTCAAGGTGTGCAATAGCAGTGGTCGGTGCAATGCCGACCACATCGCCCGCGCCATTCGCTACGCCGCCGACCAGGGCGCACGCGTGATCAACATGAGCTTGGGCGGAGGTTGCTCATCGGTAATCGCCGACGCAGTGAACTATGCGCATTTCGACAAAGGTGTGGCCGTGGTGGCTGCAGCGGGTAACAATGGTGGTAGCGTTATCTTCCCAGCCAAACATGATCCGGTCATTGCCGTCGGCGCGACTGACAAGTACGACAAGATCGCCTCCTTCTCCAGTCGAGGCAACGGATTAGACGTGATGGCACCGGGTGTCAGCATAATGAGCACCGTGCCGAAGAACGACCACGACACATTGAGCGGCACCTCGATGGCTGCGCCCCACGTCGCAGGCGTGGTTGGCCTGCTACTGGCTCAACGTCCTAACTTGACCAACGAACAGGTTCGCGACATCCTGAGCGGTTCTGCAGACGATCTTGGCTCCAAGGGCAAGGATTCCATGTATGGCTATGGTCGTGTCAACGCCTTCCAGGCGCTACAAATGCCAACGCCGCAAAATCCGAAACCTTCAGCGCGCGCAGAACAATGTCCAGCGTGTGCCGCCGTCACCGCCGCCCGCGAAAGCATGGACAGCCTGAGCTTACTATCAAATCTGCGCGCGCTGCGTGACCAGGTCTTCACACATAACCCGGGACAGCGCTGGGCGCGCATCTACTACGAGCACCAGTTTGAGGTTGGATGGCTGGTGCTGAGCAATGCTCAATTGCGTAGTGATGTGCTCGCTGGCTGGCGCGAGTTCGATCCCGTCTTCCGCGCGCTGATTGACCCAAATGCACCGAGCGTAAAGCTCTCGCCAGAGTTAATCGCCACCGCGCGTCGGGTGATGGTTGAGGGTGTTGCTGGCAACGCGAGCGCTGCTGTGCGTGATGCAATCATCATTGAGTGGAATCGCGTCAACCCTGATCGCTTTGCCGGCTGGGATGTGCGCGATGTATGGGAACAGCTCCGCAAAGAAAATGAGACGAGGGTTTATCTACCCATCGTAGGTCAGTGATGATCAGATGTGACGTCCTCATCGTCGGTGCTGGGCCGAGCGGTTCTGCAGCCGCTTATTGGTTGGCTCGGTCTGGCGCCGACGTAATACTCCTAGACAAATCTCACTTCCCACGCAACAAGCCGTGCGGTGATGGACTTACACCACACGCAGTGCAATTACTGGAAGTCATGGGACTAGGAGACTTCGTACACCAGCATGGGTGTGCATTCACCCAAGTGTGTGTCTCTAATTACGATGAGCCACAGGCGTTGCACACGCTGCGCACGAACGACGAGCTAAGAATTGGCCTTGTTCTTCCGCGGCGTGAACTCGACAATGCGCTGTGCCAACACGCGACGCAAGCTGGTGCGCGATTTATGCCCGGTTACGCGGCAACTATACCCATATTGCATGACGGCCGGATCGAAGGACTGATCACTCAAAACTCGACTAGGGCAGTGGAGATTGAATCCAGCCTAATCATCATCGCCACCGGCGCGAGCCGTAAGCTTTCGCAAGCACTCGGCTTGGTGAATGGCGATCGCCCGAAAGCACTGGCCATGCGTGGCTACGTCGAGAACATCGCGGGCTTGGATGCAACACTGGAAGTCTTCATAGACCGCGAATTGCTGCCAGGTTACGCCTGGATCTTTCCTACAAGTGCGCAGTCGGCCAACGTAGGCGTAGGTATCATGATCAATAGCTCGGGCACACAAGATACCAGCCGGGAGATGCGTCGAGCGTTTGACCGCATACTATGCAGTTCGCGCCTAGAGGGTGCTCGACTTGTCGGCAAACCACAGGGTTATCCATTGCGCACTGACTTTCCAGGTGTGCCATGCTGCGCCGATGGCGTGCTAGTCGTCGGCGAGGCTGCCGGATTGGTAGATCCCTTAACTGGCGAAGGCATCGCGCTGGCGCTGGAGAGTGGCCAATTGGCCGCCGAAGTTGCACTGAACGCGTTGGCGACACAGGATGTCTCGCGGGGGCGGTTGCAGGCCTACGAAGACACACTTCGGGAACGATACGCCACACACTTTCGCGGTGCGCAAGAACTCTTGGATCGGCTCAACGATCCACAGGTTCTGGATGCGTGTGTTCACTATGCGAGGGCGGACTCACGTGTGCGCAAAGCGTTTCAACTGGCAATTGTGGATGAGCGCCCGCAAGAGAGTATTTCGCTGCTCACGGATATGTTGGGCAGCAACCGCAATTCGCTGCTGGCACAGGCGTTGTTCGTCCTCAATGCATACCGGCCGTTGCTGGATGAATGTCGCGAATATATTCTGGCGCACGTGAGACAGGATGCGCCTTCACCTGCCGTCATTGATCTGGTGAGCCGAGGGAAGATGATGCGCGCGCTGCTCGTGTTCCTTGGCTGCCAAGCGGCTCAGGGAGACCCATCGCATGTCTTGGCAGGCGCCGCTGGCATCGAGTTGGTGCATGCCGCATCCTTGGTACACGACGATGTGATGGATGAGGCCCAGTCGCGTCGCGGCATGCCGGCACTGCACACGACGATGGGTACGGCGCGCGCCATTGTGTGTGGTGACTACCTGATTGCAAAGGCTTTTCGCCTGCTGGCTGAAAGCCGAATGATGAACCCAGCATCACGCGTGGTTGACGCCTTCATCATCGGCGCGGAGAGTGGCCTGCGCGTATGCACCGGCCAGTTCCGGGACGTCGGCGCGTGGACGGCAGAGATGCTGAGCGAGGCAGCATACGACCAAGTGATCGCCGACAAAACAGCTGCCGCAATTTCTGGCGCGCTAAAAGCTGGCGCCACGCTAGCCGGCGGCGATGATTCGCTCCTTCACTCACTCGCTCGCTATGGTGAATGCGTGGGGCACGCCTTTCAAATCAGAGACGACATTCTCGAATTTATCGAGTTGGACGGCAAAGGTGTAATTGACCGCAGACCATCGCTGCCGCTGATTCATGCCTTTTCAAGTGACGATCGTTGTGCGCGCGACATGATCCGCGCATTTCTAAGCAGCCGGCCGGTGGATACACACCGACTTGCTCAACTTCTCAATGGGATGGGTTCACTGGCGTACGCTCAAGCCAAGGCTGAGTCGAACGCAGAGGAAGCCATTCAACTTGCTCGGATGGTTCCCAACGTGGCAACGGCGCTGGAGGCGTTTGCCCGCTACGCTGTGATGCGCAATCGATAGCGATGTGAGGGGATCATGTTGCTCATTGCTCGCTGCTGTATCACTATCTTGATAACCGCATTCGTCGCGGCATGCGCGCCCAGCGGTAAAAATGTCGCTTTCACAGTGATTGTGGAAGGCAACTCCGCCTCCGATTACCCGACACCGCAAGGCAAGGTCATTTCATCTGAAGCGGATTGGGCGTCGTTGCAGCGGCAGCTCGGAGCTGATCTGGCAATGCAAACAGCGTTGCCCTCCGTTGATTTCACACAATCGCAGCTGGTTGCTGTTTTCGCCGGTGAAAAGCCATCAGGCGGCTATTCCGTCGCTGTGAGAGAGATCGTGGAGAGCGATCGAGAAATCATAGTGTATGTCACCCTTGAGGCGCCCGATAGCAGCCAAATAGTCATCACTGCGATCACCTATCCATACCAAATCGTCCGCATGCCGCGTACATCGCTGCCGGCGCGTTTTGTATTCTGATCACCGCCTCCCCAACGCCCACCGGAGCAACCGGCCTACGCCCTTTTCGTGCACCAGAGATTAAAGCGTCGAAGACAATCCCATGTCCCACCTCCTCGATGAGGACGGCAACGTCTACGAACAAGGCCTGTTCGGCGGCTGGCAGCAGAAGCACGGGCTGTTCGGACCAGAGCGGGACGTCGGCTGGTTCGGCCAGCCCAATGTCGAGCGCGACCTGTTCGGCAACCCCGTGCCTGAAAGCACCTTCCTCGGCGGCCAGGTGTATAGCGACGATGGCCGTCCGCTCTATAAACCCTCATCGTCATCCTCGAGTTCCAGCTCCGGCGGTTCGGGCGGCGGCGACGCAGCCGAAGCATTGCTCGCGCTGTTCCTGATCGCGGGCGTGGTTCTGCTGGCCGGGGTCGTGCTGGCCGCCCTGTTCAAAGGCCTGGCGACGTTGGCCGACGCATGGCGCGATCTGGCCAAACGCTACCCGCGCGCCATGCGGGTCATCCACCTGACCCTCGGCATGATCGCAGTCGGGCTGGGCCTATCGCTGGCCGGGGTCGGCCCGTCCGTGCAAGTGGGCGGCGCTGCGCTCGTGCCCGTGCTGTGGGCGTGGTTGTGGCTGACGCAGCGCTTGCCGCTGGTCTTCCTGCCTGTCAACGCATTGGTCATCGGCGGCGCGTTGTGGCTCATCGGGGAGTGGGCGCGCCTGCTGTGGCTGCCCATCTGGCCCAGCCTCACGGCGGGCTTCCCCGCAATCGCGAGCAACCTGTCGCTCGTCCTGGCCGTGCTGCCGCTCGCGCTCTTGCTGCTGGCCGCCGGTTCGCGGCGCTGGCCAATGGTCTTCGCGCCGATCATCTGCCTGGCGATCGGCGGCGTTGCGTGGTTCGCGCTCATGCGCGTCTGGACAGGTTGGCAACCTGCCTGGAACGCGGCCCTCGCGCCGTTGCCACTGGCACCGCACGTTGGGTGGGTCATCGTGCTTGTGCCCCTCCTCTTGTGGCTGTGATTCAACGGCCAACAGCGCTGGCCGCTGCCATTTCTTGGCGTCAACCTGCTCTTGTTCGGCGGCCTGCTGGCGTTGACGGCTTACCATCTGCAGCCGGCCTGGATCGAGGCATGGCGCACCTGGACGACGGGGTTGCCGATTGCCGGCGCGCCGTTCATCGTCATCGGCCTCAGCCCGTTTGCGATGTGGTCGTGGAACCGCATCAGCCAGCGTTGGCCGCGCATCTTCGTCATCCCCAACCTCCTGCTCACCGGCGGCATCTTGTGGCTCGTCCTCGACCGCACGCGCCTGCTCTGGATCGATCAAGTCCGTTTGATCCTGGGCGATACCATCGTCGGATTCGATCTCGCGCTAATCGCGATTGCGCTGCCGCTGGCGATGTGGCCATGGAGGAAAGGTAGCCGGCGCTGGCCGCAAGCGTGGTCAGCCGTCCGCGCTGTCGCGCTGGGCATCGTCCTGTGGGCAATCGCAGAGCGCGCGCGCCCGCTGTGGGAAGCCGACTGGGGGCGCCTTTTCGCCGACCCGCCCACCTACGCGCCGCTGGTCATCGGCCTGCTGCCTCCGCTGCTCTGGCTACGCGCGCAGGCTCGCCGCCGCTGGCCAATGCCAGTTGCCTTCGCCACAGTCATGGCGATCTCGGCCGGCCTGTTCTGGCTGACAGGCCAGTTCTTCCCACGCGCGACATACGCGCCACGCCTCGCTGTCGCCGCGCTGCCATGGGTGATGTGAGGATGGGGCGCGCTGTTGCGCCATCGCCCGCGCCTGGGCTGGTCGCTGACGCTGCTGCTCATCGTCGCAACGGGAGCAGCGATCTGGCTGCGGCCCGACGTGATGTGGTCGCTGGCTGAAAACGCGCTGGCTGTGCTGGTGAATGGAATAGTGGTTTGGAGCAACTGCACGCCAGTGCGGGAGCGGAAAGCATGAGCATGCTGAAGCTGCGCTCGTTCCTTCATCTGCTCTGTCTGTTGGCGCTGTTGGCGCTGCTCGCCGGCTGCCAGAGTCCCAACCAGGCTGAGAACGCCATCCTGATCGGGATCAAGCCGGAGGCGGTCGCGGCGTTGAAGAACCCGCAAGCGCCCGACCCACGCGACACCGGCCTCGCGTCGCTCGACGCGCTCAACGTCAAGTGGGGCGTCAAAGCGATGATGCGCGTGTTCGACGTTTCACCTGCGGACGAAGCTGCTGTCAAAGCCGGTTTGGCCGGCGTCTACAAGTTATCCGAGCCGTCGCTGATCCCGAGTCGGTCGCGGCGGGTGAAGCGAAGATGACCGCTGCCCACATCGCCGCCATCGAGACTGTGGTGGACGGCTTCATCAGCCGGGGCGACGCGCTGATGCAGGCCGATTTGCAAGCGCTGAAAAGCGGGCTAAGTTTGTCGGAACATGCCGGCTGGGACGTGCGCGAGTATTGGCGCGTGTTGAACCAGTAGACCTAATCTTCCCGCTTGATGGATCGGGAGTCGTATCAGCACGGAAACCGTTCCGGACTCTATCGAGCGTCCGGAACGGTTGTGGGCAAGGAGAGCCTTGTCGAACCGAAGCCTGCGCCGATTGTGCCTCGCCGTGGCGCTAACGATCTCTTTCTCCAACGTTGGCCTGGCTCAATCGCCAACTCAATCAGATGAAGCGGCGCAAGGCTTCGTCGTGCAGACGCTGACGTGGAAGCGCTCCAACGTTTGGACAGGGGACCGATCCGGCCCCACCGACGCAGCCGGCCGCGCGTGGCACCATCCGCAGTTCGACGATAGCCGTTGGAGCGCCCTGTCATTGCCGGATGGCTATACAGACGTATCGGCCAACGACTGCTACTATCGCGCGCTTCAACTGGGATGGCACGTCGGTTGTGAGCGTGTACTTCGTCTCGGACGATGGCCTCGCCATCTTCATCAACGGCCAGCCGCTGGGAGAGTGGGGCAAGGGCTGGCGACAGTCGGGGTGTGTGAACCCGGCGCCGGGGTGCTTCAACTTCACGCCTGTGCCCACGCAGATGATCCCATCGGCAATGCTGCAGCCGGGCAGCAACGTAATCGCCGTAGATCGCTGGAACGCAGCAACGTGTTGCTTCGCGTATCTCGATGTGACGCTGTATGGCTCCGGCAAGCCGCCGGTCAACCCGGCCAAGACCACGCCGATCCTCTTCGTGCTCGGTTGGCGCGGCGCGCCCACCAACCCGCCCGGCGTGCAGAATTGCACGCCGGATTACAAGAACCGCTTCGTGGACGACGAAACAGTAGACGCTTACTTCAACCGGCTGGACAATGACCTGAGGCCGCACTACCCGATCTATTACGCTCACCTGATTACCAACCCGTGCTGGACGTCGCCGCTGGCCGAAAACGCCAGCCATTTGAAGAACTCGATCGAGCGTGTGAAGAACGCCGAGCAGCAACGCACCGGCGTTCGCCCCGGCAAAGTGATCCTGATCGGCCACAGCATGGGAGGATTGGTCAGCCGCGCTTACGTGGAAGGTTCACGCTATGCCGGCGATGTCGAAGCCATCTTCACCCTCGGCAGCCCGCACGACGGCATACCGATCGAATCCCTGATTGACTATCTGGAACTGATCGGCGCCAAAGCGCAAGCTGCGGGCTACGTCGCGCTGGGCGTGTATTGCCTAGTCTCCCAGCCGGTCGTCTGTGAGTTCTCCGAGACCGGTATGCGGATCTTCAACCTGCTCCACAAACGCCGCGCCGGCGTGCGCTATTACACGATCAGCGGCAACGCGCCCTTCGACGATCTCAACAACTTCGGCAAAGTGATGTCGCTGCTGATCGAGGGACCGGACGATGGGATCGTGCCAACCCTCAGCGGCAACGGACTCGATGACGACGCGCTCCCGCTTCCCACGGATGAGAATCACGGGTCGTTCGGCCCGAACAGCTACTTCAAGCGCGGCGCCGAACCGGCTGAACCGAGCCGCACCTTCACCGATTGCCTGAGCAAAGTGCTGGTCGCCGGCTCGCTCGGTGAGCCATGGGTAGCTCGTGCGGTATCCGCCGTTCAGGACGGGACGGAAAGGTTCATCAGCCGCGTGCCGCTGGCGACGAACGTCTTAAGATCGAACGAAAGCCTGACGCGCGAGGTGTCCATCGAGGGCGGCCCCGCGCTGTTCGCGGCGCAAGCGCAGACGGGCACACTCAGCTTCACTCTGGTCGCGCCTGATGGCTCGGTGATTGACCCGGCGTTCGCCGCGGCCACTCCGAGCCTCGTCACGTTCAAGGTGGAGGATGGAATCGCCCTTTACGAAATCGCGACGGCGCAGGCCGGAACCTGGAAGATGGTTACCAGGATGAGCGATGCGCCGCCGGATGGCGCCGAGGTGATCACGTTCGCAGCGTTTGGAGGTAACCAGCAATTGCAAGGCGCCGCCGACAGATTGTGGTATGTGCCAGGCAGCACGGTAATCTTGACCGCGACGCTGAGCGGCTCAGTCGCAAGCGCGACTGTGACCGCGTCGCTATCGCGCGCAGATAGCGTCACCGATGCGTTTACTTTGTCCAGACATCCCCCGGCATGTTTCGCGGCGAATACGTCGTGCCGAACGCGCCCGGATACGTGGAAGTGAAGATGCTGGCGAAAGGCATCGCGACCTCTGGCGCTCCGTTCGAACGCGGCGCCTCGCTCGCATTCCAAATCGCGCCGGCCACGGCAGCATTGAACGGCGCCTTCACCGAGACGCCCCAGCCGCGCAGCCCGGGTTCAAGCTTCTACCAGTCCCTCGACATCGGTATCGGCGTGCTCGTCAACGCCGACGGCAAAGTAGGACTCGCCGCCGACTTGGTTGACGCCACCGGCGGCTTCGTGGCACGCGCCAACGCGACATACGACGTGATTCCCGGTGCTGCTACGCTCACACTGCGCTTCGCCGCCGAGGACATCTACGCCTCGCGCCGCGGCGGGCCTTACCGGCTGACCAACCTGGTGCTGACCGATCAGTCCGCCGCGCCGCTGGTACTGGCCGAAAGGACGGATGCCTATATCACCGCCGGCTATCGCTACACCGCCTTCGGCGACGGCAAGGTGTATTTGCCGGCGATCAGCCGTTGAAATCAGGTGCCGCTTGCGTTCGCCGGCGGCCCAACCATGCCGACTTCCTTCAGCCGCCACTCCTACCCCGCCAGATACTTCACCAGCTCCACCATCGGGTAGCTCACGCGCTGGCCGTAGGGCCGGCGGCCCTTGTCGAAGGTCGCGTCAATGCCGATCTTGGTGCCGATGCCTTTGGCGTCGTTGGCCGGATCCATCTCGTGCCCCTGCGCGCGCGGCACGGTGAACACGTCCTGCCCCCAGTCTACCCGCGTGGTCAACGCCCACATTAGGTCGCTGGGGTCGTAGATATTCACGTCACTCTCGACTACCACGCACACGCGGAAGTTGGGGTGTGCGGCGAAGGCGGCCAGCGCCACGTTGCGCGGCTCGCCCGGGTTGGTCTTTTTGTCGAGCTGCACCACCACCAGGAAGCCGTTGGTGTAGGGCGGGATGTGCACGGCGCGAACGTTCTTGCTGGCGTGGCGGACGAAGCGCATCAGCAGTGGCTCGCGCGGCAATACGTTGCCGATGTAGATGTGCTCATTCCAGCCGGGCACGATGGTCTGGAAGATCGGCTGATCACGGTAGCCCATCGCCGTTACTTCGAACACCGGCGACTCCCACGGCTCGCCGTAGTAGCCGTGAAATTCGGCCAGCGGGCCTTCGCTGCGGCGCACGCTGGGCAGCACGTGTCCCTCGATCACCAGCTCGGCGTGTGCCGGGATCGTGTCCACGTCCACCGTGATGCCGCGCGTCACCTCGACCGGCCGCCCGCGGATCGCGCCGGCGATGTTGTTCTCGTCGCCTTCGTACTTGCAGCCGGCGGCGATCATGATCGCCGGATCCAGGCCGATGGCGACGGCGATACCGAGCGGCCTGCCCTTCGCCTCGGCAGCGGCATGGGCGCGCTGCACATCGCGCCACTGGTTGATGTTCATGCCGAACGTGTGCGGGCCGAGGATCTCCATGCGGTTGTAACCCAGATTGCCCACGCCGGTTTCGGGGTGCTTGCTCACGACCACGCCGCCGGTGATGAAGCGTCCGCCATCACCCACGGCATGCTTGGGGATGGGCAGCCGATTGACATCAATGGCGTCAGCGTCGGTAATGAGGTTCTTCTTCCATGGCGCATCGCTGACGCTGACGGGCGGGATGGCATGGGCGGGTTCGAGCGCGCGTGCCATGGTCGCGGTTACCTCGCTCTTCTCGCAGCCCAGCGCCAGCGCCACGCGCTCCTGGTTGGCCACCGCGCTGCTGAACAAGCGCCAACCCTCGTATGGGCGTCTCTCTTTGCCCTCCGCGCCGTCATCGCTATAGATGCACTCGAACAGCGGCGCCGGCCCGCCGGTGCGCTCGCAGGTGGCGCCGATGTCGGCGACTTCATGGATGATGTTGACCGGCTTCTTGATGCGCATCAACTGGCCGTGTCGTTCGAGCAGATCGAGGTAGGAGCGGAGGTCGTGAACGTCGTGCATGGCACCGAATTGTATGGAACTGTGAGTCGCCTGCGGGCTACTCTGCCCGCGCCAGCGTTCGGGCCGCCGGCGGCGAAGCGAACGCCGCGACCAACAACGGCAGCAGCGCCACTGCGAAGCCGACGGCCGACAAGAACGTGAATCCAACGGCCGCCAGCAACAGCCCGCTGCCCAAGCTGCCCATCGCCGAGGCGATGTTCACCACAGCATCGTTGGCGCCCTGCAGGCGCGCCCGCTCCGCCTGCCCCAACGCATCGGTCAGCAACGCCGAGCCGGCAACGTAGCACCCACTCCAGCCCAGGCCGACGAAGAACTGGCCGAGCGCGATCCACGGCGTGTCCAACGACAACGGCGCGATCACGCAGCCGGCCATCAGCACCAGCGCCCCCGCGACGATCACCGCGCGCCGGCCCAATCGGTCGGCCAACTGGCCCACCAGCGGCGAGAAAGCAAACATGCCCAGCACGTGGATGCTGATGACGGCCGAGATGTCGCCGAGGTCATGGCCATGGTCGCTCATGTGCACGCTCACGCTGGCCATCAACAGCACCATGGCGGCTTGGCCGCACGCCATCGCCATCAGCGCGGCAAACACCGCTGGCTGGCGTAGTGCCTCGCGAAACGAACGCCGGTGGGATGCCGGTGTCACCGGTGTCGTTGGCGTCATTGGGGTCATCGGTGTCGGTGGAGTTGCTCGTGTTGTCGGGGGGGTGGACGATGCGCGCTCGACCAAGCGCTGCCAGTCCACCGCGAGCATGACGAACAGCACGAGGGCGACCACGGCGTAGCCGGCGGAGGTGAGCAGCAGCGGGCCGGCGTAGGTGCGCATGCCCAGAGACAGCGCCCAGTTGCCTGCCGGCGCGGCCAGCAGCGGTCCCGACACTGCGCCGACCGTCGCACCCCAGATCACCAGGCTCATCACGCGGGCGCGGCGTGCCTGAGGCGTCACCTCCGCGGCAGCGAAGCGGCTCTGTTCGAGCGCGGCGCGACCCATCCCTACCACGAACAGCCCCCACAAGAAGGCGAAGAAGCTGGCGCGCACGATGCCGAAGCCGGCCAATCCCGCGCCCAGCGAGGCCGTGATCGCGCCGAGCACCAGGCCGTAGCGTCGCCCCAGACGCGCCATCAAATGGCCGGCCGGGTAAGCGGCCAAGGCCGAGCCGCCCAGCACCGCCATGCCGGCTAGGCCGGCCAACGCCTTCTGCCCGCTCAGTTGCACGGCGGCCAGCGTGTTCACCGTGACGGCGGTCGAGTGGGCAGCTTGGGCCAGGCTCTGCGCCAGCATCAGCCCGATCGTGACGCGCAAGAAGGACATGGAGTGGGGAGAGGACATGGTCAGCGCATTATCCGCCGGGAAATGAAAAGGGCGGGTCGAACACCCGCCCTTCACTCAAAACTTTGCGACCGGCTACCTGAGGGAGTTCAGATAGTCCACCAGGTTGTTCAGCTCCTCCGGCGTCATCTGTTGCTCGTAGTTCTGCGGCATCAGGCCGGCTTGGCAAGGACCCTGCGGACACTGCGCCACGATGTAAGCGTTCGGATGCAGGATGGACTGCCGGATGTATTCCGCGCCGGTAGTGGCGGGGGGCTGGTCCTTCAGGTTCGTCCTGTAACTCTCGCTGGCGATGCGCTCTTCGGCAACTGCGCCGATGCGGTTGAGGTTCGGGCCGATGGCACCTTGCGCGCCCACGCCGCGAATGGCGTGACAGGCGGCGCAGCCTTTCGCCAGGTACACCTGCTTGCCGGCTTCCTGTTCGGGGGTGAGCGGCACCGGCGTCGGCCGCGGCGCCATGCCCTCGCCGGGCGCCGGCGGCAGCAGCGCCTGATCGTTGGGCAACGGGTTCAGGCCATAGTTGATGATGAAGTTAGTGACGTCGCGAATCTGATCGTCGCGCAGCGGCCCGCCGAAGCGCTCGCTGAACGTCGGGTGCGTGACGTCCCAGACGTTGCTGGTCTTGATCGGGATGCCGGATGCAGTCACGCTGCGGATGTAGTCCTCCAGTGTGCCCGTCCACTCGATCTGCTTGAGGCGCTCGCTCGGCACGACTACTTTGATCGTCTGCAACTGCAAGTCGTCGCGGACGAGTTCGATCCGACCGACGAACTGCTCGCTGGCCAGCGCCGGCCCGAGGCCTTCGACCCCTTCGCCGTTCACGCCATGGCAGCGGGCGCACTGCTCGAAATACACCTTGGCGCCTGCCTCGATCGAGCGAGCGTCGAACTCAGCCGCGCGCACGTTCAGGCGCGTCCGGTCGGCCAGGCCGATGAACGTGCACACGCTGAGCAGGATGAGCATGCTGATCAGGCCGGTCAGGATGCGTACGGTGAAGCTGGGACGATAAGTAACGATCTTCTTGAAGATGCTCATCAAAGCCGTCCTTAGTCAGCGTAACCCGATTGGGCATGCAAGAAGGTGTACTTCTTGAACTGCGTAGGCGCGCCGTTCACGTCGGTGTAGTCAACGGTGATGATGATCTGCCTGAGGTTATCCTGGATCTGTTTCACCTCCAGCGCGCCGGTCGCATCGGCAGAAAGCGTCTTGCCCAGCGGGTCGGGTCGCGCCTTGCGCGCCTCCATGTCATTGTGGATGTCGCGGATCAACCGATCCATCCCTGCCGAGCCGGTGTTGGGTTGCGCATTGACCGGGAACTTGCCAACCACATACTCTTCGTACGGCAGCCGGCGCACCGGGCCGATGCCTTCGTCAGGGATGAAGGCCTGGCCCACTTCGGACGCCGGGTCGCCGCCGACATAGCCAAAGCCGGTGATCGGCACGCCGGTGGGGATGCCGGCAAACGACAAGTAGATGATCGCCGCGGCGAAGATGGCGCCAAAGGTCAACATGACCTTGCGATCGCCGTAGCGGCGGCTGGGGTTCGGGTCAATGTAGGGCACGACGAACAGTATCGCGAACAGCAGCGGACCAACGATCACGCCCCAGAACACCTTCGGCGTCAGGCCGAAGACGTTGGCGAAGAAGCGATCTATTTCAACGGCGATGCCGGTGGGCAGGATCGGGATCATGTGCGGGATCTTGAGCAAGCCCTGCAGCCAGTAGAAATACCATGGTGCGACGGTGTGGTTCGGCGTCACCAGCGGATCGGCGTGATGCTCCAGCGGGGCCGAATACCATGTCGCGCAAGAGATGGCCAGGATGGCGAACGCTACGCCGGCATACATCAGCTCGTTGGTGAGGATATCGGGCAGGAAGTTCACGCGCTTCTCCGGTGGCACTTTGCGGGCGGTGTCCTCGCCGATGGCTTCCATCTCCGGCGGCAGGCTGATGCCGAAGCGCACCACCTTGTAGTAGTGCACCGCGACGAAGATCACGCCGATCAACGGGAACAGCACAACGTGGAAGAGGTAGAAGCGCAGCAAGCCGCCGGCGCCGATGTCGGGCGCGCCGCGGAGCAACAAGTTGAGTTCGGGACCGATGCCCGGAACGGCGTCGGCCATCGAGGTGCCGATCGTCACCGCCCAGAACGCCAGTTGGTCCCACGGCAGCAGGTAGCCGCTGAACGACAGGAACAACGTGACGCCGAGCAGCACCACGCCGGTGAACCAGGTGAACTGGCGCGGCTTCTTGTATGAGCCGGTGACGAAGGTGCGCACCATGTGTAACGTCACGACGATTACCATCGCCTCCGCCCCCAGGCGGTGCAGGTCGCGCATGAACTTGCCGAACGGCACGTTGGTCATGATGTCAATCATGTTGCCGTAGGCGTAGGTCGGCGACGGCGTGTAGAAGATCATCAGGAAGATGCCGGTGATGATCTCGAACGTGAAGAACACCGCCGAAAGCAGGCCCAGGCGGAAGGTGGGATAGAGCGTGGTGACGGCTTCGTGGTAGAACGTTGGGCGAATGTGGAACCAGAACCCTTCGGTATGCGGCTTCACGCGCGGGTTCGGCTTAGCGGGCGGGTCGCCGCGCAACACGCCGCGCACATCGTTCCACGACAGGCCGGCCGTGAAACGGGTGAACGCGTCGTCGAGGCGCTGCGCCACCGTCGCCTTTAGGCCGGTGGTCTGAATCTGCTTGACCAGTTTCTGTCCAACGATGGCCATATCAGGTTTACCTCCTCAAAGTTCGATTGAACGACACGATTCCGAAAGCGATCAAAGCGATTGACGCGCGAATCGTTCCGAGCGCTGAGGGTACGTATTGGTCTCGCCGATGCTCAGGCGTCCGGGACGATCTTTTGCGAACCACGCGCGCCAGTCCTTACGAATTAGAAGTGTGGCTTGCCCAAGATCTTCTGACCGGTATTGACGACGACCGACTCGGCACCCGGCGGCAGCGGAATGGGCTGGCCATCCGTGGAGGCAGCGATGACGTTGCCGCTGGCGTCGAGGACTTCGAAGGTGAAGCGATCGAGGTCGCGCGGCGCCGGCCCGGCGATGTAGGTGCCGTCGAGTTTGAACTGCGAGCCATGGCAGGGGCAAGCGAAAATCTTCGCCGCGTCGCTCCAAGGGAAGATGCAGCCCAGATGCGTGCAAATCTTGTAGAGCGTGTTAATGCCGGCGTCGGTATGCACCAGCCAGAATTTCCCTGCATTGTTCGACACCGGCGCTTCGTTCGGCTGCGGGAATTCATCGGCGCGCACCGTGATCTTGCCGCCGAACTCGCCGGCCCTGAAGCGCGGCATGGCGAAGAAGAACGTGATGCCGGCGAACTGCGCCAGGAAGAGCGCCATGGATGCGCCCCACACATAGTTGAGAAATTCGCGCCGCGTCACGCCTTTCGGCGGAGTAACCGGCGCTACTTCTTCCTTCGCGGCGGCCGCCGGTTTGGGCGCTGCTGCCGCACCTGCGGCAGCCGGCCTGGCGGCGGCGGTGGGCGCCGCCGGTTTCGCCGCGCCTGCCGCGGCGGGCTTCGCCGTACTTGCAGGCGCAGCCGGTTTGGCCACGCCTGCCGGCGTCGCGGGTTTGACGCTCGGCGCGGCAGCCGGCTTCGCTGCGCCGGAGACGGCCGCTTTCGCCGCGTCCGACACCTCTTTTGCCGCTGATGCCGCGCTTTCGGCTGCATCAGCCGCCTTATCTGCAACATCACCCGCTGCTTGTTTCACCTGCTTTGCCGCATCGTCTACAGCACGCTTGGCAGCTTGACCTGCCTGTTCGGCTGCAGCCTGGATGTCCTCGGCCGCCTGCCGAGCCGCGGCTGCGGTTTCCTCTGCGGCCTGAGAAGCCGGTGATCCCTTCGGTTCCGTTGTTTCTGCCATTGACACTCCTTCCAAAGCCGTTTGCGCCGTGTGACCTTGATCATTTGCCGAGCTGCGCTCGAACTTTGTGCCTGAACGATTCGAACGCAAGACCTCTGTCTCGACGTCGCCGGCGAAGTGGTCTCAAACTGGTGCGCAATATATCACGAGCCACCTGTCCTGTCAGTGACGTTTTGTCATAGGCAGGTATGACATTTGTCCAACGCAATGTCATCCGAAGAAGCCGGCTGCGGCCAGCCCGAGCAGGGCGATCCCGACGACGATGCGATACCAGGCGAACGGCTTCAGGTCGCGCCGGGCGACGTAGCTGAGAAAGAACTTAATGACAACGAGCGCAACGAGGAAGGCAGAGACCAACCCGACGGCGAACGCCGGCAGCTCGGTGGGATGGATCGCGTCCAGGTTGCGCACGAAGTCGAACACCGTCGCGGCCAGCATCGTAGGAATCGAGAGGTAGAACGAGAAGCGCAGCGCGGTAGGCCGGTCCATGCCGGCCAGCAAGCCGCCGATGATGGTGGACGCCGATCGCGAGAAGCCCGGCCACAGCGAGGCGATCTGCGCGAGGCCAACGATGAGCGCCTGTCGCCAGTGCGCGTCTTCCACATGATGTGTGTTCGCCCGGCGCGGTCGCCATTCCACGATCAACATGATGACGCCTCCGGCGATCAACGCAAACGCGACCGTGATGGGGTTGAATAGATTGTCCTTGATGAGACGGCTGAGCAGCACGCCGACAACGGCTGCTGGAACGAACGCGATGGCGACGTTGAGTAGCAAGCACTGCGCGCGCCGGTCGTGCGTTGTCCGCCGCAATAGATCGAACAAGTCGCGCGCGAAGTAAACGACCACCGCCAGAATGGCGCCGAGCTGGATGAAGATCTCGAACGTCGCGGCGATCGTTTCGGGGAATCCGATCAACTTGCCGGCGACGATGAGGTGGCCGGTGGAGGAAATCGGGAGGAATTCGGTGAGGCCTTCGACGATGCCCATGACGAGCGCCTTGAACAGCAGTGATAAATCCATGGGCACGAATCGTAACAGGTGCGCGCCAGGTGCATTCGTGCATCGGGGCAAAATTTGCATGGTAGGACGCGGACTCCGTTCCGCGCCTATATATGCCCCGAATGGGGCAGAGCGCGCCCTAGCGAATACGTCTACCCCCGTTGGCTCAGCCCAGGCGTTTACGCCGGGGCGGGTCCCATCGAAAGCCAATACACACCGGCAACCGATGAACACATATACGGCCCGGCCTAGCTTCTATGCCGTCCACTGTGCCTCCGCCGCGCAAAAAGTCCCCCACTTTTCTGCGCTATACCCCAACCGTCTTGTAAACTTCGGCGGTCATATGCTCGCACTCGTCACCGGCGCGACCGGTTTCATCGGCGCCAATCTCGTCGAAGCACTCACTCAGCATGGCTGGACGGCGCGTGCGCTGCACCGGCCGTCGTCCTCGCTCAAGGCGTTGGCCGGCTTGACCTACGAATCGGCCGTCGGTGACGTGACCGACCCGGGATCGCTCGGTGTGGCAATGGTCGGCGTGGACGTGGTCTTCCACGTCGCAGCCGTCGCCGACTATTGGCGCAGCGACGCCGGCACGATGATGCGCGTGAACGTGGACGGCACGCGCAACGTGCTGCAGGCGGCGCTGGACGCCGGCGTGCGACGCGTGGTGTTCACCAGCAGTTGCGCTGCGCTCGGCCGGCCGCCGTTCGGCCAGGTGCTCGACGAGCGCGCACAGTTCAATCTGCAACCCCACGAGTTTCCCTACGGCTACAGCAAACACCTGGCCGAACAAGTGTGTCGCGAGTTCGTCGCGCGCGGGCTGGATGTGGTCATCGTCAACCCGGCGGTGGTGTTCGGCCCGCGCGACGTGAACCTGATCAGCAGCAGCCTGATCGTCGAAGCGGCGCGGCGCGTCATCCCTTTCGTCTCGCCCGGCGGCGTGAGCGTGGTGGACGTGGCCGATGTGTGCGCTGGCCACATCGCCGCTGCGGAGCGTGGGCGGGCCGGCGAACGCTATATCTTGACCGGCGAGAACCTGACCTACCGGCAACTGTTCGACATTGTGGCCGACGTGGTTGGCCGCCCCCGGCCGCGTCTGACGCTGCCAGGCGCGCTGTTCAAGGCGGTCGCCCCGCCGGTTGACTTCCTGCACCGACAGTTGGGTTGGAAGCTGCCGGTGAGCAGCGAGCAGGTGCGCTTCGCGGCCGAGACGTTCTGGTTCGACCCAAGCAAGGCGCGATGCGAGTTAGGGCTGACGACGCGGCCGGTTGACGAGACGATCGCGCGGACGTACGCGTGGTACGTAGCGCATGGATATATCATCAACGTGGATCGGCGTTAGCGTTCTGTTCCACGATCCGCGAACCCATGTGGTATCTCTTCCACGGCCCGAACACACTGGCGCGCGATGAGGAGATCGCCCGCATGAAGGCGAAGCTGGGCGAGCCGGAGATGGCATCGCTCAACACGACGGTGATCGAGCGCGGCGCGCCGTTGCGCGACCTGATCGCGGCGTGCGACGCGATGCCCTTTCTCACCGACAAGCGCCTGGTGATTGCATCGAATTGGCTGACCGGCCTCGGCGCGCAAAAAGCCAAGGCTAAGTCGGGGGAGGCTGGCCCGCTGCAAGTGCTGCTCGCCTATTTGCCGACGATGCCGGAGACCACGCGCCTGGTGTTCGCCGAAGACGTCACCTTGGACGACGCGCATCCGCTCCTCAAACTGGCAGCGGACAAGGCGAGCGGCGGTGTCGTCAAACGCTACGAGCTGCCGTCCGACTCAGCACGCTGGATCATCGAGCGGGCGAAGTCGAAGGGCGGGGACATCTCGCCGCAGGCAGCGCAGTTGCTCTCGATCAAGATCAATCGCGGCAATCCCAATGACCGCGACCACGTCGAATCCGACAGCCGCGCGTATTTGCTCAAGCTGGACAACGAACTCGACAAGCTGGTGAGTTATGCGCTGGGCCGGCGCATCGAAAGCGCAGACGTCGAATCGCTGGTGCAGGACGAAGACGTGGCCGACATCTTCAAGTTCGTTGACGCGATGGGTGCGCGCGATGCCGAGGCCGCCTATCGCGCCATGCGCGGTGTGTTGGCGCGTGGTGAATCGCCGCTGGTCGTGCTTGCGCACATCGCCCGGCAGACGCGCCTGCTCATCCAGGCGAAAGAACATGCCGACCTCGACTCAGAGCAACTGGCGCGCGCGATCGGCGTGCATCCGTTCGTAGCGAAGAAGGTGTTGCAGCAAGCCAACCGCTTCTCGCTCGGCGAACTGGAGCAGGCGCATGCCGCGTTGTTGGAGGCCGACCTGGCCATCAAGACCGGACGAATGGACGATGCAACTGCGCTTGACGTGCTGGTGGCGGCGTTATGTGCGCAGGCATGATCGAGAAGCGATGATCATGATTGAGGACTGGCAACCAACGACCGGCAGCCGGCGGCTAGCCCCCGGCGACCAACGCCAGCTTAGCCATCGGCGCCCAGCCGGTTTCGCCGGCGTCGTTGCTGCAAAGCGCCCAGCCGCCTCGCACATCGAGCACTTCCACGACTTCGCCGGCACGCGCGTTTAGCTCGCGCGCATCGTAATCCTCGCGCGCCACGAATCGGTAGTCCTCTTCCTCGAAGAAACTCTCATGCACCCAACCGCTGCGGCCGCGCTTGTCGGTGCACCACCACCAGCCGGGGTAGTGCTCGTCTTGGCGCTCGACCGTGATGGACTCGCCGCGCTCGAAATGGATGGGATCTTCGGATGAGCGGACGTGATCTTCGACGACGCGATATCGCATCGCTGGCCCTTACCCCTCGGCGCGAGTGCTGCTCTCGCGCACGATTAGCTCCACCGGCAACATGATGTGTTGAGGCTCGGCCGGTCCTTCGGCGTGCAGCATTTGGATGAAAATTTCGGCGGCCCGGCGGCCTTTCTCGCGCGTCGGCTGGCGCACCGTGGTCAGCGCCGGCCGCAACAGATGGCTGGCCTCGATGTCGTCGAAGCCGACCACCGACAGCTCCTCCGGCACGCGCACACCCGCGCAGTGCGCCGCCTCGATCATGCCAAAGGCGATCACGTCGCTCAACGCGACCACAGCGGTAGGGCGCGGTTGCATCTTCGCCAGAAGCTGGAAGGCGCGCTTACCGCCCGCCACGTCGCACGAGCACTCGATGATGTGGATGCGCGGGGAGCGCAGCGACATTCCGGCTTCTTCCAACGCTGCGCGGTAGCCGGAGAAGCGATGCCGGAGCGTGCCGGTGTAGTCCTCGATGCGACCGGTGAAGGCCTCGAACGATGCGATGGCGATGTTTCGGTGACCCAGGTCGAGCACGTGCTTCATCGCCAAGTAAGCGCCGCGGTAATCGTCCACCTGCACCGATGCGATGTCATCCGGCGCGTCGGCGTCTAGCATGACGAACGGGATGCGACGCAGGCGCAGGGCCCGCACGGCCTTATCGTTGGCGCTCAGGCCGGTGACGATGCACCCGTCCACCAGCGCAGCATACGTCGCTTCCACCAGCGAGCCGCGCATGGGGGGCACGATTACCAGCGACATGCCCTCGGCTTTGCATACCTCGCCGATCCCGCTCATCAGCTCGGCGAAGAAAGGGTTGCTCAGCACATCGGGGATATCCTGCGGCACAATCACGCCCAAGGCATGGGTGCGGCGCGTGTTCAGGCTGCGCGCGACCGGGTTGGGCGTGTATCCCAGCTCACGGGCCACATCGAGGATGTGGCGCGTGGTCTCGGCGGACAGCCGCCCGGGCTTGTTGAAAGCGAACGACACGGCGGTCTTCGATACGCCGGCGTGTCTGGCGATATCGCTGATGGTGACTTTGTGGCTGTGGACATGCCGCCGGCGCTTGCGCTGGCCGGATCCGTTGGCGTAATCGGGCGGCTCTTCGGCGGCTAGGCTTCGTTCTGTCACGCGATCCTCACATTCGAAATCGAAATCACTTTCTCGGCTCGCGCAGCGATGGCGCTGAACGTTAACCAGTTTATCACTGCCGCCGGATTTGCGCGACGCGAGGTTACAATGCGGCCATGAACCTCGGCCGTTTGATCGAGCAGAAGTTGAAGGAAGCCCATGAGTCCGGCAAGTTCGACAATCTGCCGCGCAAGGGGCGGCTCGATCTCAGCGAAGACGACGGTGTGCCCGAAGACGAGCGCTTGGCGATGCATTTACTGAAGTCGAACGACTTCCTGCCGGCGTGGATCGAAGAGGACAAGGCGTTGCGTGACAAGCTCGCAGCGGCGCGCGGCGCGCTCTACCGCGCCTATGCTTGGCGGCGTCGCCGGCTGGCGCAGGCCGGCAGCGCCGGTGAGCGGAACCGTATCGAACGAGAGTGGGACCGGGCGCGCGCCAAGTTCGAACGTGACGTCGAAGAGATCAACCGCGACATCTTCCACTTCAACCTGCGCGCTCCATCAGCAGCCGTACACCGTCTACCGCTGCGCTTGCAAGAGGAGTATGCGCGGTTGGAGAGGGTGGCGAATGATGGATGAGTGATGATTGGTAACCGGTAACCGGTAACTGACGGCGACTGCTGCAGTCCTGATGAGTCATCAATCATCAAATCTGCTCGAACCGTTCGACGTTGAGCACGAAGACCGTCGCGCCGCCGACTTCCACGTCAATGACCTGGGCGTTCAACGCGCCGGGTACCTCGCGCGGCACACTGATGTAGGATGTGCGCCGGCGCGCCGTCTGTTGCAGAATCCTGAGCACATCGTCCACGTGCTCATCGTTCACGCCGAGTAGCAAGGTGGCGTTCTCCCGGCGCAGCCATGCGCCCTGTGTAGCGATGCGCGTCACGCGGTGGCCGGCTTCGATCAGCGCCTGGGTCACTTTGGATGCATCGTCTGCCTGCACCACTGCAAGAATCATCTTCATCTCGTTCACCTCCCTACCAGAAGCCTATCTCGGAGACTCGGTTTCTCAACGAGACCAGCTTTCAGATTTATTCGGGCATTTTAGCCCGCGGATAGCTGCCCAGCACGCGCAGCACGGTGGTGAGTTCGCGCAAGTGGTCGAGCGCCCGCCGGCAATGAACCTCGTCGGCGTGGCCGGCGAAGTCGAGGTAGAACAGGTACTCCCAGGGCGACCCTTGCAGCGGGCGCGACTCGATCTTGGTCAGGTCAATATCGCGCAGCGCAAACGCGGCCAGCGCGCGGAAGAGCGCGCCAGGCTGGTTGCGCATGGCGAAGACGATGGACGTCTTGAATTTGCGCTCGTTGGGGGCTTCGACTTGTGCGGCGCGCGGTAAGTCGGCGCTGCGCGCGATCACCACGAACCGCGTGTAGTTGGTCGGATCGTCCTCGATGCCCTCGTGCAGGATGGGCAGGCCGTAGAGCGCGCCCGCCCGCCGGCTGGCGATGGCTGCCATATCTCGGCGCTGCGATTCGGCCAGCATCTTCACGCTGCCGGCGGTGTCGTACACCGGCTCGCGCTCGGCATGCGGGAGCAGCGCCGACAACGTGCGCTCACATTGCGCCAGCGCCTGCCAGTGCGAGATCACGCGCCGGATGTCGCCGAGCTGCACGTCCGGTAGCGTGTAGAGACACCAGCGGATGCGCACTACCACCTCGCCCACCAGATGCAGCGCATGGCGCATGAACAGGTCGTAGTTGCGGTGCACGCTGCCGCCCAGCGAGTTCTCCACCGGGACCATGCCGTAGTCGCACGCGCCTTTGGCCACTTGGTCGAAGACATCGTCGAAGGATGGACACGGAACCGGCTGAACGGACGCACCGAAGAACTCGAAGATCGCCTGCTCGCTGTAAGCGCCCGGCTCACCCTGATATGCGACGCGGGTCTCCGTTGACATACGCGCTTTTTATATCACGGCATGTCACATCCGCATCTCGGTTTCCTCTCATCCGCACGGACTACCATCCTGATCCGGGAGAGCATTCGATGAGAAAAAACGGGATGAACGAACGAATCCATCGTTGGATCGGGATGAGTGTTTTAGCCGGAGTGGCGCTCCTGTTGCAAGCGTGCGGAGGCGCGCCGGTGGCCACGCCGGCGCCGACGGCGGTCATGGCCGCACCGACTACAACGCCGATGCCCGCGCCGACCGAAGCGCCGCTCGCCGCGCCGTCGCCGGAACCGGCGACCGCCGAGCCGCAAGCCGGCGCCACGCCCCGCGCCGAGATCCGCCCGGATGTGCAGCCGGCGCTGCAGATGATCGCCGATGGCTTGGAGAGTCCGACATATCTGACGCACGCCGGCGACGGCAGCGGTCTACTCTACATCACCGAACAGCCCGGCCGCGTGCGCGTATGGCGCGATGGGCAGTTGCTGCCCACGCCGTTTCTCGACCTGACCGAGCACGTCGGTGATCGCGGTAACGAGCAAGGCCTGCTCAGCATCGCCTTCAGCCCGGACTTCGCGCAGTCGCGTCGCTTCTTCGTTAATTACACTGATACCGGCGGCGATACGGTCATCTCCGGCTTCATCGCCAACGCCGATGGCCTCACCGCAGATCCGTCCAGCGAGTGGGTGGTGATGCGCATCGAGCAGCCCTACGCTAACCACAACGGCGGCCTGATCAAATTCGGCCCCGATGGCATGCTGTATATCGGCATGGGCGACGGCGGCGCGGCCGGCGACCCGCAGAACTTTGCGCAGAACATGCGCTCGCTGCTCGGCAAGATGCTGCGGATAGACGTATCGCAATCGTCCGAGGCGGAGCCCTACCGTGTGCCGGCCGACAATCCGCGCCTCGGCGACGGCGTGCGCCCGGAGATTTGGGCGTCGGGCTTGCGCAACCCTTGGCGCTTCAGCTTCGACCGCGTCACAGGTGACATGTTCATCGCCGATGTCGGCCAGAATGCCTTCGAGGAGATCAACTTCCAACCCGCCAACCAGGGCGGCCAGAACTACGGCTGGAAGTTCCGCGAAGGCTTCGCGCCCTACGCCGGCGATCCTGGAACACTGGCGCTCACCGACCCGATTCATCAGTACGCGCATCGCGAGGGCGGCTGCTCGGTCACCGGCGGATACGTGTATCGCGGCTCGGCACTGCCGGCGCTGGTCGGCGCCTACATCTACGGCGACTTCTGCTCCGGCCTGATCTGGACGCTTCGGCCGAACGGCAACGGGGAGTGGCAGAACGACGTGCTCTTCAGCACGCCCTACAACATCAGCTCCTTTGGCGAAGACGAGTCCGGTGAGCTCTACGTGCTGGATCGCAACGGCGGGGTGTACAAGCTCATCGGCACGCCGTTGTCATAGGCCGGCGCTGCGCCTATGACGCTATCAGCACCGTGGTGAAGTTGTAGAGAAAGTGCACCAGGATGCACACCGTGAGCGAGGTGCGCTGCCGCAAGATGCCCAGGATGACGCTCATCACCAGCACCAGTAGGGTGGCCGGCGTAATACCGTACTGCGTGTGAAACGAGGTGAACAGCAGCGAGGTGAGCACAATGCCCATGCGCGGCTGGTACGCGCCGCGGAAGAAGGTTTCCTCACCGATGGCCGCCGCGACCCCGATGGCGAGCGCGCCGGTCAGACCGGTGAAGTTGCCCATCAGCGCCTTCGACAGACCGCCCACCTTCTTCAGGCTCTCTGGGTCCAATGACTGCCAGGCGCGCTCGGTGACGATCGCCATCCCGAGCAGCGCGATGGTGAAGCCGGCGGCGATGCCCAATTGCTGCAGCGTCAGCGGCGCGAAGCCCAGACGGGCGAGCGTGTCGGGCTGATCGCGCCGCGTATACAGCCCGACGCCGAGCAGCGCGGCGATGACGAGCGTAAGCAACGGGAAGACCAGCACATCCAGATAGGACACGCCGCCCATCTGCTGAATCTGCTGAACGCCTTGTTCGGTAGCGGTCACGGCGAACAACAGCGGGGCGAGCGCGACCATCTGAAACAGGTTCACACCGAGCGTGGTCGCAGTCAGCGAAAGCGCTGTTGTGTGCACGGCGCTGTCTGCCTGCATCGGCAGGACGCGCGCAGCGAGGCGGCGCACCGGCGGCAACAGAGCGATCATCGCCAGCAGTGCAGCGAGCATGAGGATCAGCCCGGCCAAGTCGAATCGAACGCCGCGCAATTGCGACACCTCCAGGCTCGGGTATTGCTGCAACAAGGCGTTGAGGAACGCCTCACTGGCGAGCAGTTCGGCGCCGGCCAGGCTGAACAACCCGACGACGGCGATCAACCCATTCAGCATCGCCAGATACAGATAAACGAGCACGCGGACGCTGCGTTCCTTCTCCGCGACGTTCGCCAAAAAGATGGCCAGCAAGAAGGGCAGCATCGCGAACAGCGTGGTGATGGCGTTCATTGCTGTCATTATAGGGAAGCGGAGAATCGGGTCAGTTGGCCAGGCGGCGGCTTGTGCTAATCTAGATGCCATGATTGACAAGCTCAGGTTGTATGTCTCTGCCGCGCCGGAGTTGCGCTTCGAGCGCGACGTGCTGGCGCGCGCCGTTGCCGAGATTCCCACTTCGCTGGGCTGGACGATCACCCAAACGCCCGGTGCCGACCACGAGCCTGATCTCGACGCGGTTGCTCGGGCGAACGTACACCTGCTCATCCTCGGCAGCGACATCCAGGCGCCGGTCGGGCTCGAGTGGACGGCGGCGCGTCGCGCCGGCAACAGCGTCGCGTTGTTCTACAAGTCGTCGGCATTGCAGACGCAGGCGGCGCAGGCCTTCGTGCGCGAAGCGGCGAAGTTCGGCCGCTGGCAGGGGTTCAGCGACGCCGTCGAGCTGCGCTGGCGCGCGCTCCGGCTGCTGGTGGACCACATCCTGGCCCACAGCGCGCGCTACGAGATCAGCGCTGCTGAGGTAGAGACGCTGCGCGCATGGCGCAAGGCGCTGGACGTGAAGGCGAAGGACAAGAAAGCCGTGGACGATACCCGCGGCGGCGCCGAGCAGAGCGCCGTGATCCTGACGACCGAGCGCTTCACACCGAGCGAGGGCAAGCTGCTGCGGACGGAAGCCTAGCTGCAGGGTGCATTCGCCAACGGGGGCAAACGTAGCAGACCCGCTCCGGCGTACACGCCAGGGCTGAAAGGGGCGGGATGCGCGCGGCTTGCCCGTATGCCCAGCGCCGGGATTTATCTCGTCGCGACTGAAGGGAATACCGCTGCGGATCAGTCCGCGCTCCCATTTTGAAATGCACCCGAGCTGCATCGGCGCGTGATAGACTCATCGCGCATGGTCGTGCCGCTGCTGCCTGTCCCCTTGCTCGTCATCGCCGTCTTTCTGTTGCTCCGCGCGGAGACACAGACGCCGCGCGACAAGCGGCAGATCAAGCTCTGGAAGCCGCTGTCCACGGCGCTGGTGATCCTCATCGCGGCCCTGTCGTTCACCCAGCCGATGCACGTGCCGCTGTACTCGGCGCTGATCCTCACCGGCCTGGTGCTCTCGCTGGCCGGCGACTGGCTGCTGATAGACTCGGACGAGCGCCCCGGCTTGTTCGTCTCCGGGCTGGCGGCGTTTCTATTCGCGCACGTCGCCTACATCCTGGCCTTCGCCTATGCACAGGTCGTGCGTGGCACGCCGTTCGACCTCAATCGCGCTGCCCTGGCCGCTGCCGTGCTGGCGATCATCGGCATGGTGGTGTATTTCTACCTACATTCGTCGCTGGGCAACCTGCGGCAGCCAGTGCTGCTCTACATGACGGTGATCTCGCTGATGGTGCACCAGGCTTTCTCCGGCGTGCAGATCGGAGGGAACCTGCTGGCACAGCCGGCGCTGGCGATGGGCGGCGCGCTGCTGTTCTACATGTCCGACTTCATGCTCGCCATCAACAAGTTCGTCTTCGACGGCGAAGGTGAGAAAAACAGCATCTGGGTGCTCTCGACCTACTATTGCGCGCAACTGTTCATCGCGCTGTCAGCGTCGTTCGTCAGGTAGTGATCGAGCGTCCGACATGCGCAGAGCGCGTCGGGCGCTGCCCGTTGAACAAGCGATGACCTCGGTAGATCTCTTGCAACCGTTCGAGGGCCGGCGCTTCCTGGCCCTGGAGACCTTTCGCAAAAACGGCGTCGCGGTGCGCACGCCGGTGGGCTTCGTGCGCGATGGCGATTCGCTCCTGATCCGCACCGAGGCCGACTCCGGCAAAGTCAAGCGCATCCGCAACAACAACCACGTGCGCATCGCGCCGAGCACCGGCCGCGGCGACCCGCTGGGCGATTGGGTGGAGGCGCGCGCGACGATCCTCGATCCGGCAGCGAGCGAGGCAGCGCGCCAGAAGATCGTCGCCAAGTATGGCTTGATTTGGCGGTTGATCGAGTGGCAGGTGGCGATCCGCAACCGGCTGAGCCGTCGCAAGCACGCCGGCTGGGTGAGCGTCCGCTTGACGCCGGTCGCGCCGGCACACGGGTGACTCCGCGCGTAATCGCTACTTCTGCTCGCCGCGCGTCCGGCGGGCGCGCAGTTCGCGGCGCATCACTTTGCCGGTGACCGTCGTCGGCAGCGAATCCACGAATTCGATCTGGCGCGGATATTCGTGCGCCGCCAACCGCGTCTTGACGTGTTGCTGGATGTCGCGGATCAGCGCCTCGCTCGGTGCGTGGCCGGCATGGAGGACGATGAACGCCTTCACGATTTCGCCGCGCAGCTCGTCCGGCACGCCGACCGCTGCGGCCAGCTTCACCGCCGGATGGCTCAGCAGGCAATCTTCGATCTCGCCTGGGCCGATGCGATAGCCACCGCTGTTGATCAAGTCGTCGTTGCGGCCGACGAATCGGATGTAGCCTTCGTGATCGCGCACGCCCATGTCGCCCGTCAACAACCAATCGCCGCTGAACTTGTTCGCGGTGGCGACCGGGTTGCGCCAGTATTCGAGGAACATGACCGGGTCGGGACGCCTGACCGCGATCTGTCCGAGCGCGCCGTCCGGCGCGGGCTGGCCCGAGTCATCCAGGATGGCCAGCGTATGGCCGGGCACCGGCCGGCCCATCACGCCGGGCTTGTTCGGCATCAGCCGCGCGCATGACGACACGATCATGTTGCATTCGGTCTGGCCGTAGAACTCGTTGATCGTCAGGCCGAACGTCTCTCGGCCCCAGTCCAGCAGCTCCGCGCCTAGCGTCTCGCCGCCGCTAGCGACCGAACGGAGCTGATAGCGCCAGCGCTCGCGTGGTCGTTCAACGGCACGCATCATCTTGAGCGCCGTCGGCGGCAGAAAGGCATTGCGCACGCCGAGGTCGGCCATCAATTGAAACGCGCCTTCAGGGCTGAATTTCTCGAAGCGATGGGCGACGACGGAGACGCCGTGATGCCAAGCCGGCATCAGCACGTCCAGCAGGCCGCCGATCCAGGCCCAATCCGCAGGCGTCCAGATGCGGTCGCCGGGTTGAGGAAACAAGTCGTGCGACATCTCCACGCCGGGCAAATGGCCGAGCAGCGCGCGATGGGCATGCAGCGCGCCTTTGGGCTGGCCGGTCGTGCCCGAAGTGTAGATGATGAGCGCAGGGTCGTCGGCGTGCGTGTTGACCGGCGCGAAGTCGTCGCGCGCGTCGCGTAGCTCGGCGTAGAAGTCGCGGCAGCCGCGGCGTGGCCCGTCAATCGCAAAAACGAAACGCAGGTCGGGCAAGTCTGCGCGGATGGCATCCAACTTGGTTGCACCTGCGCCGTCGGTGATCACGGCGACCGCCGCGCAATCGCGCAACCGAAATGCGAGCGCGTCCGGCCCAAACAGCGAAAACAACGGCACGGCAATCGCGCCGAGTTTGTAGATGGCAATGTGGACGAACGCTGTCTCCGGCGACTGGCCGAGCAAGACGCCGACGCGGTCGCCCTGGCGCACGCCGCAGCGCGCCAGCATGTGAGCGCATCGGTTCGATAGCCGGCGGATCTGCTCGAACGTGAACTGCGCGACGGCGCCGTCGCTCGCCTTATAGATGAGCGCCGTTCGTTCGCCGTCAACCGCGGCCCACTTGTCGCAGGCGTCAACGCCGATGTTGTAGCGTTCTGGGACGTGCCAGCGAAATGTTGCAACCAGCTCGTCGTAGCTTTCGGCGTGCGGCAACATGGCGCGATTCTCCTACAACTTCACCCACCCAAGCTGCGCTGCCAGGCGCACCGCCTCGGTGCGGTTGCCCGCGCCGAGCTTGCCCAGGATCGCGCCGACGTGGAACTTGACGGTTCGCTCGGTGATCGCAAGCTGCGCAGCGATCTCTTTGTTGGTCTTGCCCTCCGCCATCAGGCGCAGCACCTGCGCCTCGCGCGGCGTCAGCGGTTCGACCGGCGCGCGGTCGCGTTCCTCGCGCAGGCGGCGCATCAGCCGCGACTGGACGACCGGCTGCAACTGCGACTCGCCGCGCGCCACGGCGCGGATGGCACCGAACAGCTCCTCGCGCGGCGCGCCCTTGAGCAGATAGCCCTGCGCACCGGCCTGAATCGCGCCGATGATGCGCTCGTCGGTGTCGAACGCGGTGAAGACCAGCACGCGCGCATTGGGCTGTTGCGCGCGCAACTGCCGCAGTGCTTCGACCCCATCTAGCCCCGACATCTCCAGGTCGAGCAGCACCACGTCCGGCGCGTGTTGCACGGCACGTACCACCATCTCGCGTCCGTCCGACACCTCGGCCACGACCACGAAATCGAGTTGCGTGCCGAGCATGGCGATCAAGCCGTCGCGCACGACCGGATGGTCATCGGCGATGAGCACGCGAATCGGCGACATCGAGCGGCAACTTTACCTCTATGCGCGTGCCTGCGCCGGGGCTGCTTCTCACGTCGAACGAGCCGCCGACCAGCCGGGCGCGTTCGCTCATGCCGATCAGGCCGCAGCGATCCGGCGGCAGTTGCGACGGGTCGAAGCCCACGCCGTCGTCCTCGATGATCATGGCGGCGTGATCCGGCGTAATCGTCAGGCGAAGCGTCACACGGCGCGCTTGGGCGTGACGGGCTGCGTTGGACAGCGCTTCCTGGGCGATGCGATACAGCGCGACTTCGACACGCGCCGGCAGCGGCCGCTGCGCCTCTGCGCCGTCGAATTGTGCCTCGATCTGCCAGTGCGCCACGTGCTCCTGCAATAGGGCCGTCAGCGCCTCGCGCAGTGTGTGCTCCTCTAAAGGCGCTGCGCGCAGGTCGAGCACCGAACGCCGCGCCTCTTCGAGGTTGGCGCGGGCCAGCCGGAGCGCGCGCCGAATCGCTGCTCGCGCTTGTGCCGGCTTGTCGCCTGCCATCAGCGCGTCTGCTGTCTCCAGTTGCATCGTGATCGCGGCGAGGCCCTGCGCCAAGGTATCGTGAATCTCGCGCGCCAGGCGGTTGCGCTCTTCCAGCGCACCCAGCTCTGCGCTGCGCTCGAACAGTTGCGCGCGCTCGACGGCGATGCCGACCATGTCGCCGATGGTGTGCAGCAACCGCAGATCGTCGGCGGTGAGTTCTCGCTGCTCTGCGCTGGCGACGTTGAGCACGCCCAGCCGGCGCCGCTGCGCTCCCTCCCCTTGTGCGAACAGCGGGATGCTGGCGTGGTAGCGCAGGCCGTCGGCGAGGGCGACGATGTGCTTCAGCCGCGTGCAGGTGATGACGCGCGCATCGTGATCTATCTCGCCGGCCAAGAAGGCGTCGAGGCAGTAGCAGCTTCCTTCCATGCGCGCCGGCTCGTCCACGAACGGGCGCGGCAGGTTCTGTGCGGCGGCGAGATAGGCGCTGGGATCGTCGCGCATCAGCCACACCCAGCCGGTCTCGAGGCCGAACAAGTCGGCCACTTGCGCGAGCGTCGCCTGCAGCGCCCGGCGCAGATCCGCCTGCCGGTTCAATGCGCCGGCGATGGTGTTGAGGATGGACAACTCGCGGTTATAACGCTCCAGCTCGGCTGTTGGTGACGCCATCATGCGTCTATGATACCCCTGCATCATCCGCCATTACAATCCGGTGAGCGAAAAGCCATGATTCAAGACCCTGTGCTCCTCAACGATTGGCATCCGGTTGCGTCGTTGCAGCAGCTCGAAGCGCAGCCGGTGCTCGGCGCGCGCTTGCTGGGCGAAGATTTGGTGGTGTGGCGCTGCGGCGACGCCGTGATGGTCTGGCAGGACTTGTGCATCCACCGCGGCACGCGCCTCTCGCTGGGCAAGACCGACGGCGAGACGCTGGCCTGTCCCTACCACGGCTGGCGCTACGGTCCCGACGGCCGCTGCGTACACATCCCGGCGCATCCCGGCCAGAAGCCGCCCGACAAAGCCCGCGCCAAGACGTATCGTGCTCAGGTGAAGTATGGCTTGGTGTGGGCCTCGCTCGGCGAGCCGCAACACGACGTGCCGTGCTTCGCCGAGTGGGACGATCCCGCGTATCGCAAGGTGTTGTGCGGGCCGTATCGCGTCAAGGCCAGCGGCCCGCGGGTAATCGAGAACTTCCTCGACGTCGGCCACTTCCCGTTCGTCCACGAAGGCATCCTGGGCGACCGGGCCCATCCGGAGATCCTGGACTACGAGGCCGAGATCACCGCCGAGGGCGTGATCGCGCGCGGCGTGCGCGTGTATCAACCGGACCCCTACGGCACCGGCGTCGGCGACTACGTGACCTACGTGTATCGCGCGCTGCGCCCGCTGACCGCATATCTGCTCAAGCAATCTGCGCAGCGCCTGGCCATCCAGCTCATGGTCACGCCGCACGATCTGGTGGACAGCACCGCTTGGATGTGGATGGCGATGAACTACGGGCACGAGACGCCGGTCGAGGCGTTCGTGGCTTTCCAGGATCGCATCTTCGGTCAGGATGCGCCGATCGTGCAGTCGCAGCGGCCGGAGCTGTTGCCGCTGGACTTGCAGGCCGAGCTGCACCTGAAGAGCGACCGCACGGCCATTGCCTATCGCAAATGGCTGAACCAGGTCGGCCTGACGATCGGTGCCGCATGAGCAAGCCCATCCTCGTCGCGCTCTTCTTCCTCGCCGCGACGCTTGGTGCACACCTGCCTGCGCGCGCGTCGCAACCGGGCACGCCACCCGCGCAGCCGGACGGCGTCTCGTTCGCGCCCGAGCGATGCGAGGACGTCGTCGTGGTCGCTCCGCCAGCAGCGCCGCCGGAGTTCGACGAGAACACCGACTGTGGCTGGTTGACCGTGCCGGCGCGCTACGCCGATCCGCTCGGGCCGAAGATCGAGCTGGGCGTGGTGGTGCTGCGCGCCAATTCGCCCGGCATCTTCCCCGACCCGTTGTTCATGGCGCAAGGCGGCCCCGGCGGCAGCACCATCGAGAGCTACTTGGAGGAGATGAAGGACAGCCCGATCCGCGCCGGGCGCGACATCGTGCTGTTCGACCAGCGCGGCACGCGCCACACCCGGCCGGCGCTGGCCTGCGACGAACTCGACCGCCTGACGATTGACACGATCGAGCAAGACCTGACGCCCGACGAGATGAGCCGGCGTTCGCTGGAAGCCGCCGAACAGTGCCGGCAACGCCTGATTCGCGAAGGCGCCGACCTATCGGCCTTCGACAGCGCCGAGAACGCCGCCGACGTCGCCGCGCTGGCCCGCGCGCTGGGCTACGACAAGATCAACTTCTACGGCGTGTCCTACGGCACGCTGTTGGCGCAGCACGTCATGCGTGACCATCCCGACATCCTGCGTAGCGTGATCCTGGACGCCGTCGCGCCGCTCGAGAGCAGCTTCATCCCGGAGAGCGGCCGCTCGGAAGACCGCGCGCTGACCGAGCTGTTCGACGCGTGCGCCGCCGACCCGCGCTGCGCCGCCGCCTATCCCAACCTTGAGCGCGACTACTTCGACGCCGTGGCGCGTCTGAACAACCGGCCAGCCCGCACGTTCATGTTCGACTTGCAAACCGGCAAGGGCTACGACGCCGTGCTGGATGGCGACGCGCTGCAGAGCCTCGTCTTTCAGGCGCTCTACGCCACCGAATTGTTGCCCTTCCTGCCCTACGTGATGGCCCGCGCGGCGCGGGGCGACTACGCGCCGGCCGGCAACCTGGGCAGTCTGTTCGTCTTCGATCGCTCCGTGAACAGCGGCATGTATTTCTCCGTGATGTGCGCCGAGGATGCCGGCTTGATCGAGCAGACCGTGGACGATTCCGGCCTGCGGCCGGAGGTAGCCCGGCGCAACGCGCGTGACCAGCGCGACTTCGTCGAGCTGTGCCGGCTGTGGGGCGTGGATCCGCTGCCGGCCGACGCGAATGCACCGGTGCGCAGCGATGTGCCGGCGCTGCTGCTGTCCGGCCGCTTCGACCCGATCACCCCGCCGGCCAACGCCGACCGCGTGGCGGCGACGCTGGCGCGGGCGCGGCACTTCGTCTTCCCCAACGTCGGCCATGGTGCCTTCCGCAGCGAACCATGCGCGAACCGGATCGTTGCAGCATTCATTGCCGATCCCACGGCCGAGCCGGACGCTACCGGTTGCCTGGCGACGCTCGACGCGCCGGCCTTCGTTGCGCCGGACGAGATCGTGCCCATCTCATCGCTGATCCGGCTGACGGCACTCTCGGAGCGCGGTCGGCGCGAGTTGGCCGCCTTGGGGTTGGGTTTGCTCGCCTTGCTGAGCGCCTGGGTGACCATTCCGCTGGCGTGGCTGGTGCGCAAGCTGACCGGTCGCGAGGCGCGCAACCTGCCGTGGCCGGCCAAACTCAACCCGTGGTTCACGCTGCTCTGCGGCGCGGTGTTGGCCTACTTCGTGGGGATGGTCGGCGTGATGGTGGCTGACTTGATCTCGAAGGAGAGCTACCTGTTCTTATTTGGCCTGCCTGCTCCAGCGCGGTCACTCTTCCTGCTGCCGCCGATCGCCTTGGTGTTGGCGGCGTTGATGGCGATCGGCGTCGTCGCCGGTTGGCGCCGATGGGGCTGGTTGCGGCGGATCAACCGTGCGCTGCTGGTGGTCGCCGCTGCCGTTTGCCTCGGCGCGCTCGGGTCGTTGGGGATGTTGTTGTAGGGCAGAAGTGGGTGTCAATCGTGTCGGCGGTGTGGGGTATAGCGCAGAAAAGTGGGTGACTTTTTGCGCGGCGGAGGCAAAGTGGACGGCATGGAAGCCAGGCTGGGCTGCATATGTATTCATCGGTTGCCGGTGTGTCTTGACTTTCGATGAGACCCGCCCAGGCGTAAACGCCCGGGCTGAGCCGACGGGGGATGCGCGCGGCTTGCCCGCATGCTCAGCGCTGGGATTCATCCCAGCGCGATGACTGCCGCCGCGCCAGCATGACGCCCCGGCTAGATGCGCGGGCAAATCCGGCGAAATGGTGTACAAACAAGAGCAGTGACTGTCGCCGGCCTCGACCGATGCCGACAATTGGGGTGAACCATGAGTCAACTGCTTCCCATCGCCCGCGCCGACGTCGCCTACGCGCTGCTGGAGAGGACCAAGTCGCTGGAGACGGCGCCGGTCGTGGACCTCTCGCCGTCCGAATCGCTGCTGGCTAGGATCCAGTCCGGTGAGATCAAGCTCCCCACCAAGGTGCAGGAGCTGACCCAGATCAAAACACTGACCTACAGCCTGTCGGCGAAGGCGGCGCTCCAATTGGGCATCCCGCTGGGCGATATGAGCGCCGACGGCAGCACCAGCGTGTTCGTGCAGGACTACGCACAATATCGCGAACTGGCCGAGGGAGCACAGAAGGTGCTGGCTGGCGTCGCCATCCGCTACACGATTGCCTTTCGCCAATTGGGCGGCAACTTCAAACTGAGTGGGCTGCCGATGATCGCCGCGGCGGTGCAGCTCAACTTCGCCCAGGCCTCGGCCAAGTTCGACGTGCTGGGCATGTCGTCCCCGCGCATCACCGAGCTGGTGCCGGTAGTCAGCCAGCTCGACGTTGAAGCCTACGCCAAATACGCCGAGGCGCTCAACGCGATCAAGGCGCTGATCTGGGATGAGAAGACGTATGTCGAGCCGACCATCCTGGCCGTGGTGGGCGAGGCGCGTTGATGCGGGGGTGCTGCAGGTGGATGCGCGGGCGTGAAGCAGGGTGCGCGGGCGTGAAGCCCGCGGCTACCGGCCGCGCTCGGGCGGTGGTCGAACTGCGCGCCGTGTAGGCAGCGAACTCGGCGGGGTCGAGGCCGAAGGGAACGGCGTCGCCGTAAGGCGCGAACGTCTCACTCACGATGTCGAGCGGCAGGGTGCGCGGGCGTGAAGCCCGCGGCTACCGGCCGCGCTCGGGCGGTGGTCGAACTGCGCGCCGTGTAGGCAGCGAACTCGGCGGGGTCGAGGCCGAAGGGAACGGCGTCGCCGTAGGGCGCGAACGTCTCACTCACGATGTCGAGCACCAGCGGCAGGGTGCGCGGGCATGAAGCCCGCGGCTACCGGCCGCGCTCCAGCGCGTTCAGGCGGTGGTCGAACTGCGCGCCGGCGTAGGCGATGAACTCGGCCGGGTCGAGGCCGAAGGGGATGGCGTCGCCGTAGGGCGCGAACGTCTCACTCACGATGTCGAGCGCCAGCGGCAGCAGTGCGTTCAGCCGGGCCATCAGTATGTCCCACAGCGCCGGCTCGCGCCGCAGCAGCCGCTCCAGCACATATAGGCCGTAGGCGATGTGGCGCGCCTCGTCGCGCTGCACCAACTCTATGCCGCGCACCGTGCCGGGCATCAGGCCGTTGTCGCGCAGGGCGCGCGCGAAGCCGTGGTAGCCGGTCTCGGCCAGCACGCCCTCGACGATGAGGTGATACGTGGCGATGGCCTCGACCTGCGCGCACGGCGTGTCGTCGCTCAACAGCCGGTTCAGCGCCGCCGGCAGTTCGACCTCGAAGAGCCGGCGATACGGCGCGGAGGGCGTGATGGTCGCCGGCGCACCCATGGCGCGATGCCAGCGATCGAACCACTCGACGTGCTTGCTCTCCTCGAACAATTGCGTCGTGAGGAACATCTCCTCCTCGAGCAGGCCGCCTTGCCGGCGGATGGCTGCCAGCAGTGGGGTCAGGTCGTGCGTCACGGCGATCTCGCCGCCGAGGAACTGCGCCGAGAGGCGCGTGATGATGTCGCGCTCGCGCTCGTCCATGCGTTGCCAGTCGCGCACGTCCTGCGCAAGGTCAATGTCACGGGGATCCCAGATGAGTTGCTTGGCCTTGTGATAGAGCGAGAGGGGCAGGCACGTTTGATCAAGCATAGCGGTTGACTCAGGCGGCAGATCCGTCAAGGCTACGCGCTCAGTATAGCAAGCCGGCCGGATAGTGTCATCCCTTCCGTGGGGGAAAGCGCGAGAGCACGGTCGCAACGTCCGGCATCGGGGCGCGGCTGCCCAACGGCGCGAATGGCTTGAGCGGCTCGGGCATGCGCTCCGGCAGCGCGACGACGTAGATCACACTGCCTTCTTCGACACCCGCCGATCGCTCGACCAGCGCCATGCCCAGCAGGTAGCCTTCCCCATCCTGTGCGCACGACGTGACCGTGCCGATTACCCGGCCGCGCTTGTCCAGCACCGGATCGCCCAGCTTGCTCGGCCGCACGCCCTTCTCGTTCATCCGAAAGCGGATCATCTTCGCGGTGTTGTGCGCGGCCTTCTCCTTGTAGGCCGCCTTGCCAATGAAGTCGGCGGGCTTGTCGGTCTTTACGAAGTTATCGAAGCCGATGTGATACGGGGCCAGGTTGAGCGGCCCGGCCAGCTCGTGGCCGTAGAGCGGCAAGCCGGCCTCGATGCGCAAACTATCGCGCGCGGCCAATCCGCACGGCTTCAGGCCCAGGTCGCGGCCGGCGTCCAGCAGGGCCTGCCACAGCGCGACCGACTGGTCCGGATGCACGAAGATCTCATAGGCGATGCGCTCGCCTGTGTAGCCGGTGCGCGAGATAAAGACGTCGTGGCCGGCGAGCGAGGCGCGCATCACGCCGGTGTATGGAAGGGCATTGAGATCTGTCCCTGCTGCCGTCTGCGGTTCACCGTCGAGGAGCTTGAGCAGGATGTCCCTGGAGTGCGGGCCTTGCAGGGCGAGGTCAACGCGCCGGTCGGCCCCAGAGGCCGGATCGCGCAGGTCGCGCAGCGTGCAGTGGAAGTCGCCGACCTGGGCGCGCAACCAGGCCCAATCTTTGTCGTTGTTGGCGGCGTTGACCACGACCATGTAGCGCTCCGTCTCGAGGCGATAGACCATGATGTCGTCCACGACATCGCCCTGCTCGTCGAGCAGGTAGCTGTAGTGCGAGCGGCCGACGACCAGCTTGCTCACGTCGTTTGTGCCGATGCGGTCGAGGAAGGGGCCGGCATCCGGCCCACGCACGTCGAACACGCCCATGTGGCTGACGTCGAACAGGCCGGCAGCGGTGCGCACCGCAAGGTGCTCCTCGCGCGCCGAGGCATACCACAGCGGCATTTCCCAGCCGCCGAAGGGCGCCATGCGTGCGCCGAGCTGCTTGTGCGCCTCGAACAAGGCGGTGCGTTTGAGATCGGCCATGTGTGAGCTATGAGCGATGAGCGGTGGGCTATGAGCGACCGGCAGCCAGCCTCACCACCACCGGCCCGGGGATGTCGGCGCTCACGTCAGCATCGTCGAAGATCACGTAGCCGTCGGAGAGCGCCCGCAGCCACTGCGTGACACGCGACGCCTGATTCGCCGGTGCATCGAGCGCGTAGCCGTCGTTTGTGCGGGTCAACGTCGCCACGCACAGCGGCGCGCGGTTGCGCCCGAGCACGGTCACCTCGGCGCCGTCGGCCAGCGTGTTCACATCTGCGCCCAACACGACGCCCAGGAACGCCGCCGCCTGCGCTCCGCTCACCTCGATCCGACTCCCTACTTCCGACCCTCGATCCCTGATTCCCGAACCTTGATCTCTAACCTCTGTTCCCCGGCCCCTGTCCCCTGATCCCTGATGCCCGATCCCCGGCCCCTGCCCATTCACCGCATACCACACGAACGGATAGCCCTCGTGCGGCAGGTCGAAGTCGCGGCCGGCTTTGGCGACCAGCGCGTTGATGCGTGCCACGCCCTCCATCAGCGCGTCGAAATCCACGCGCGCAGTGTAGGCCACAGACTTCTTCGTCGGGATGGTGTGCGGCTTGGCCGTCTTCAGCACCGAGGCGATCACGTCGGCGATCTCGCGCATGTCCTCTTCTTTGAGGCCGCGCTGCGTGACCCAGGGCGTGCCGAAGCGCAGCGCGCTCGGCCGGCCGGCGTCTTTGTCGCCGGGGATGGTGTTGCGATTGCACACGATGCCGATCAGGTCGAGGATGCGCGAGGCGACGTTGCCCATCAGCGGCACGCCGTCGTGGTGGGCGATGGACTTGCAGTCCAGCAGAACCATGTGCGTGTTGGTGCCGCCATGCACGACGCGCAAGCCATTAGCCTTGAAACCGTCGCTCAATGCGACGGCATTCTTGGCGATCTGCTGCTGCAGCGCCTTGAACTGGGGCGTCTTCGCCAGCTTGAACATCACGGCCATGCCGGCAATCTTGTTCAGATGCGGGCCGCCCTGCATGCCCGGGAACACGGCGCGGTCTATGCGCTTGGCCAGCTCCGGGTCGGTGGTGATGATGACGGCGCCGCGTGGCCCCATCAGCGTCTTGTGGGTGGTGAACGACGTGACGTGCGCGACGCCGACCGGATTGGGATAGACGCCGGCGGCGGCCATGCCGGCGGTATGGGCAATGTCGGCCAGTAAGTATGCGCCCACCGAATCGGCGATGGCGCGGAACTTGTGGAAGTCGGGCGCCCACGGATACGACGTGTAGCCGGCGATGATCATCTTCGGCTTCTCGCGCTGGGCCAGCTCGTAGATCTCTTCATAGTCGAGCAGCTCGGTCTCTTCGTTCACGCGATAGTGCACGATGCGCTGGCGATGGCCGGTGACGTTGACCGGGCTGCCGTGCGAGAGGTGACCGCCGTGCAACAAGTCGAGCGTCATGACCGTGTCGCCCGGCTGCACCAGCGCCTCGTAGATCGCCGTGTTGGCCACGGCGCCGCTGAGCGGCTGCACGTTGACGAACACCTGCTCCGGCGATAGGCCGGGTGGGCAGAATACTTCCGCGCCGCGCCGCTGCGCCAGTGCCTCGACCAGGTTGCAATACTCGACGCCCTTGTAGTAGCGCCGATCGCCGTTGCGCCGGTAGAACGCGAGTTGCGACTCGTAATCCAGAATCTCATCCTCGGTCATGCCGTGCATGTCGGCGTGCGGATAGCCCTCGGCGTAGATGTTCTGGAAAACCGAGCCCTCGGCCTCGCGCACGGCGGCCGGCACGTAGGACTCGCTGGCGATCATGATGAGCTTGTCGAGCTGGCGCGCGTGCTCGTGCTGAATCAATTCGGCCACGTCGGGATCAACGTCGGCCAGCGCACCGCGAATGAGGAAATCATCCATCCGTTGTTTCTCCTTGTGGGTATTCGATCATCGGCCTCAGCGCCGATGGCTGCTTTCACTCGTCAGTCGCAACTGCTCGCAATCTCTGCGCCGTGCAGGTGGCCTGCCACAAAAAAGAGGCAATGAGGCGAATTGCCCCGATTGCCTCCTGCCCAGACGATCGGCTTGGCATGCACGCTGCGCTTCCATGTGGTCCATTCCACTCGAATCGTCAGTCGGCGCAGCGACCCGATTAACGCGATTCTAGCACGGCGATGGTAAGCCTTGCATTGAGCAACGAACCGTTGGCCGTTGCTGCCGGGCGGCTGCCATAGAAGACATCATTCCGGAAAGGTCGAATAGTCATGATCAAACATATCTTGTTAGCGACAGATGGCTCGGCGGCTGCCGAGCGCGCCGCCGATATGGCTGCTTCGCTGGCCATGCGCTACGACGCCAAGCTCACCGTCGTGCACGCCTATCACCCCGTCCCGATCTTCCTGGGCGAGCCGAATTACAGCCAGGCCGTGGAGCGCGTGCTGGAAGGCGGCACGAAGCTGGTAGAGGGCGTGGCCAACCGCCTGCGTGAGCTGGGCGTCAAGGAAGTCATCCCCGAGTTGATCGAAGGCTCGGCGACCGATGTGATTCTGGGGATGATCGAGACGCGCAAGCCCGATCTGGTAGTGGTCGGCTCGCGTGGCCTGGGCACGTGGCAGGGCGCGTTCCTCGGCAGCGTGAGCATGGCCGTGACGCAGCGCGCGGACTGTCCAGTGCTGGTCGTGAAGTGACGCCGTAACGCTGCGCGTGTCGTCGTTGAATCGTGCGAGGCGGGCCGGCCATGACCCGCCTCGCGTTTTGGGCTGAAGCGCTTGTGCAAGGGGGTAGCGCCGTAGCCGCGCAGGCGATGTTGGCCAAGCAACCCGAAGATGGCACAGCTTTCACCGCGCGAAGGACAAACGCCGATCTGGCACACCCTGGCCGAAGATCGAGCGCTCGCCGAGCTGTCGGCGACGCTCGATGGGCTGAGCGCCGCGCAAGTCACCGAACGCCGGCAGCGCTTCGGCCTGAATGAACTGCCCAAAGCCAATCCCCCGTCCGTCTGGGAAATCATCCTGCACCAGTTTCGCAGCCCGCTCATCTACATCCTCCTCATCGCCGGCGCCGTCTCGCTGCTGCTGGGCGACCTGAAAGACGCCGTCTTCATCTTTGCCGTGGTGATCCTGAACGCGATCCTCGGCGCAGTGCAGGAATGGCGGGCCGAGCAGAGCGCGGCTGCGCTGCAACGTATGCTCAGGATCAACGCGCGCGTCCGTCGCGACGGCGTGGAGCGCGTCGTGGATGCGCAGGCGCTGGTGCCCGGCGACATCGTGTTGCTCGAATCCGGCGACAAGGTCCCGGCCGATGTGCGCTTGCTACGAACCAACGGGCTGGCGATTGACGAATCCTTCCTGACCGGCGAATCCGTGCCCGTCGAGAAGGATGCGACGCGGTTGATCGCGCCGGACGCCGTCGTGGGTGATCGCGTGAACATGGCCTACGCCGGCGCTACCGTCACCACCGGCCGCGGCGTGGGCGTGGTCACGGCGACCGGCCTGAACACCGAGATCGGTCACATCGCCAAGGCCACGGCGCTGAGCGAACAGACCAAGCAGCCGCTGGTGATCCGCATGGAGCACTTCGTGCGCGTGATCAGCTTCGTGGTGTTGGGCGCCTCGGCGTTGCTCGCCGCGATCAGTCTGGCACAAGGCGCGCTGCTGGCCGAGGTGTTCTTCCTCGCCGTGGCGCTGGCCGTGTCCGCCATTCCCGAGGGCCTGCCGGTCGCGCTCACCGTGGCTCTCTCCATCGCCGCCCGCAGGATGGCAGCGCGCAACGTGATCGTGCGCAAGATGACGGCCGTCGAAGGTTTGGGCAGCTGCACGCTGATTGCCAGCGACAAGACCGGCACGCTCACCGTCAACGAGCAGACGGTCCGGCTGATCGTGAGTGGCTGTGGCGAACGCCACGCCGTATCCGGCCCCGGCTATGCCGGCGAAGGCGACATCATCGCCGCCGATGGGCGCGTGGCAGACGAAGGCGCCCGCGCGCGGCTAGAAGCGCTGGCGTGCGCGGCAGCAATCTGCAACGAAGCCACGCTTCGCCGAAGCGAGGATGGCGGGTGGCGACACGCTGGCGACACGGTAGACGTCGCGTTGCTGGCGCTGGCCTTCAAGGCTGGGCTCGACCCGAACGCGCTCCGTCAGCAGATCGAAATCGTCGCCGAGATTCCGTTCGAGTCGGAGCGCAAGTTCGCCGCCAGGCTGTATCGCGATCGAGAGGGTCGGTTGCACGTCGCGTTGAAAGGCGCGGCGGAGACGGTGCTGAGCTTCTGCCGGCACGCGCTCACAACGCGCGGCGTCGAGCCGGTTGACCGTGCGGTCGTGGAAGCCTGGGCCGAGCAGCTGGCCGAGGATGGCTACCGTGCCATCGCCGTAGCCGGAGCGACGCTGGATGAAGCGGCGGCGAACGGTCTGCTGGTGCAGGGCTTCGATGCGGTGTACATGCCGCCGCTGACCTTCCTGGGCCTGGTCGGCATGATAGACCCCCTGCGTCCCGAGGCCAAGGCCGCTGTGGAGACCTGCCGCGCAGCGGGTGTGGCCGTCGCCATGATCACCGGCGACCATCCTGCCACTGCCTTGACGATCGCGCGCGAGCTGGGCATCGCCGAGCGACGCGACGAGTTGGTCGTCGGGCGCGACCTGCCGGCCGTGCAGAGCGGCGAGGATCCGGCTTTTGTGGAACGAATCAAAGATGCGCGCGTGTTTGCGCGCGTCTCGCCTCTGCAGAAATTGCAGATCGTCCAGGGCATGCGCCGTGCCGGCCACTTCGTAGCGGTCACCGGCGACGGCGTGAACGATGCGCCCGCGCTGCGCACTGCCAACATCGGCGTAGCGATGGGTTCGGGCACCGACCTAGCTAAGGATACAGCCTCGATCGTCGTCACCGACGACAACTTCGCCTCCATCGTGGATGGCATCCGCGAGGGGCGCTACGCCTACGACAACATCCGCAAGGTGATCTATCTACTCATCTCGACCGGTGCAGCCGAGATCGTGTTGTTCCTCTTGTCGGTGCTGGTCGGCTTGCCCGTCCCGCTGTTGCCGGTTCAGATTCTGTGGCTGAACCTGGTGACGAATGGCATTCAAGATGTCGCGCTGGCGTTCGAAGGCGGCGAGCCGGGTGCGATGCGTCGCCGGCCGCGCAAACCCACCGAAGGCATCTTCAACGGGCTAATGATTCAGCAGGTGGCGCTGTCCGGCGCAACGATCGGATTGGTGGCGTTCGGCGTGTGGTACTGGCTGAAATCGTCAGGATACGACCAGGTGTACGCGCGCAATATGGTGTTGTTGCTGATGGTGCTATTCGAGAACTTCCACGCGTTCAACTGCCGGTCCGAGTACGAATCGGTCTTCCGCGTGCCGCTGCGCCGCAATCCTCTTTTGGTCATCGGCGTGTTCGTCGCACTGGGGTTGCATCTGCTCATGATGTGGGTGCCTTTCCTGCAACCCATCTTACAGACGTCACCGGTCGCGGCGAGCGACTTCCTGCTCATGCTGGTTCTGGCGTCGAGCGTGATGGTCGTGATGGAAGCCTTCAAGTGGGTGCGTGCCCGCGTCCAGCCGGACGAGATGCGACGACCGCGCATGCGCGCGGCGTAGCCATGGCCTGGCGCGCTTCACCCGATCAGGTCAATTGGGCGAAACAGCATCACCGGCACGGTTGCGTTGTCCAGCATGCCGGCCGCGACGCTGCCCAGCAGCATGCGGGCGATGCCGGTGTAACCATGCGTGGACATGGCGATCATCGCGCTTGGCGCTCGTGCAGCGTGGTCGAGGATGGCCTGGCTGACGGACTCGGCCTCGATGAGCTGAGTTTGCACGCGCACGCCGCGGCTGCTCAGCGTTGCAGCCGTCGCGTCCAAATAATCGCGTGCCTGCTCGGCAGTGCCGCCGGATGGCGCGACCACACGCACCAGTTGCAGCACCGCATCCAGCAGGCGCTGCATGTCTATGGCATGGTCGAGCACCTCTTCGGCAACCCGTGAACCGTCGAGCGGGACGAGAATCCGTCGCACGGCGGCCAACGTCTCCGGCTCGGGCGCGCTGCCGGTGTAGCGCCACAACAACACCGGCACCGGACACCAGCGGATGATGCGCTCGGACACGCTGCTCAGCCACATGCGCACCAGGCTGCCGCGGCCCAACCGTGCCATCACCACCAGGTCGGCCCGGCTGTCGCAGGCGAACTGGAAGAGCGCGCTGGCGACGTCGAGCTTGGGTTCGAAGCGTTCGTCGTCCACGATCGTGGCCGTCGTCTGAATGCGCCACCGCTCGGCCATCTGCTGTGCAAGGCGCTCAAGGTAGTTGTCGTGCGCCAGCGACTGCGCTTCCAACGCCGTGCTGACGTGGACCAGGTCGAGCTGCGCGTTGGCGCGGCGGGCCAGCTCACCGGCGATGTCGAGCACACACTCCGCTTGTTTCGAGCCGTCCAGCGGCACGAGGATCTTCCGATACATACACTGCTCCTTTGCGCAATGCTGCGCTGCGTCGCATGCACCCAGTATGGCGGCTTGGCGTTAGAAGAGTCTGTGCGGGCCGGTCTTGCGAGGCGTTAACTCAGCTGTGCTACGTTGGATCGAAGGACGCTTCTGTGTGGAGGTGCGCCATGTTCGATCTACCTGTGCGTATTCCGATTCAGGGGGCGGCGATTGCCGGGGATCTGAGCGTGCCGCCGGATGCTCGACTGCTGGTGATCTTCGCCCATGGCAGCGGCAGCAGCAGGCACAGCCCGCGCAATCGCGCCGTCGCGCGCATCTTGAATGAAGGGCAGATCGCGACGTTGCTGCTCGACCTGCTCACCGCCGAAGAAGACGCGGTGGACGCAGCGACGGCGCAGTATCGCTTCGACATCCCCTTGCTGGCCGAGCGATTGCTTGCAGCGATGGCCTGGGCGCGCCGTGCACCGCAGACGCAGCATCTGCCGGTTGGCCTGTTCGGCGCCAGCACCGGCGCGGCAGCAGCGTTGATCGCTGCCGCGCGCGATGCGGAGCATGTGTGCGCGGTCGTGTCGCGCGGCGGCCGGCCGGATCTGGCGAGCGAAGCGCTGCCGCACGTCAAAGCGCCGACGCTGTTGATCGTCGGCTCGCGCGACGAGATAGTGCTCAATTTGAACCGGCAGGCGCTGGCGCGGCTGCGTTGTCCCAAGCGGCTTGAGATCGTGCCCGGCGCAACCCACCTCTTCGAGGAGCCCGGTGCGCTCGAGCGAGTCGCGCATCTTGCCCAGGAGTGGTTCAATAGCTGGGCTGCGCCGGTGCGCGTCGAACGTGCCGAGCGTGCGTCGTGAACTTGCGTCGCGTTCACCGTATGGCGCGAACGCGACTACGGAGGGCATCATGCAACTGACCACGGTCAAAATAAACAAACCCGATAGTGTGAATTTCATCCTCGGCCAGTCCCACTTCATCAAGACGGTCGAGGACATCCACGAAGTGATGGTGACCGCCGTGCCCGGCATCCGGTTCGGGCTGGCGTTTTGCGAAGCATCGGGCGCGCGGCTGATCCGCTGCAGCGGCACGGACGAGGCGATGATCGCTTTAGCGACGCGCAATGCGCAGGCCATCGCCGCCGGCCACACGTTCATCGTCTTCCTCGCGGAGGGCTTCTATCCGATCAACGTCCTGAACGCGATCAAGGCAGTGCCGGAGGTGTGCCGCATCTACTGCGCCACGGCCAACCCGACCGAGGTGATCGTGGCGGAGAGCGAGCAGGGCCGGGGCGTGTTGGGCGTGATTGACGGTTACAGCCCCAAAGGCGTCGAGGCTGCCGAGGACATCGCCTGGCGCAAAGATCTGCTGCGCCGGATTGGCTATAAACTAGGCTAGCATTTCATCACTCCCCACTCTCAACTCACCACGATGAAAATCACTTCCCTTCGCACCCTCTGCCTCAGCCGCATGCACGAGCCGGAGCGGCAATGGTTCACCTCGACCTTTCGCGTCGTCAAGGCCGATTGCGCCATCGTCGTCATCGAGACGGATGCCGGCGTGACGGGCATCGCCGAGGCCTGCGCCTACGGTGGCCCACTCCAGATCCAACGCTGGGTCGAGCGCTATGCACCGCTGCTCGTCGGTCGCGACCCGCGCGACCCGAGCATCGTGCCATCGCCGCACTTTCGGTCGAGCAGCCACGATTGCGCCGTGGCCGGCATTGACTGCGCTTTGTGGGACATCCGCGGCAAAGTCGCTGGCAAGCCAGTCAGCCAGTTACTCGTGGAAAGCGGCGCCAGCCTACGTGCCGAATCACCGATCAATCCGGTCCCGCTCTACGCTTCTTCGGGCTGCCGCTACGACTGGGGCGACGATCCGCATCAGCTCATCGAAGAGGCATTAAGCTACATCGCCCAGGGCTATAAGGCGATGAAGCTGCGCCTCGGTACCGAGTGGACATGGCATGGTGTGACGGTGGATCGTTTCCTGGGGTTGATGCGCGAGCTGGCACAGGCCGTGCGCGCGACCGGTGTGCCTTTCGCTCTTGCCCTGGACGGCAACCAACGCCTGACCGAGGCGCAGGCGTTGCCCATCGCCCGCGAGCTGGAGCGGCTGGGCTTCGCTTGGTTCGAGGAGCCGATCCCGCAGGCGGACATAGACGGCTACGCGCGCCTGGCCGCCGCCGTTGACATCCCGATTACCGGTGGCGAGCAATTCACCACCGTCGCCCAGTTCATGCCCTACTTCGAGAAGAAAGCCTACGACATCGTACAGCCCGACATGGGCTGGTGCGGCTTGAGCGAGGGCATGCGCATCGCCCGCATGGCCGAACGCTACGGCGTGAAGGTCATCCCGCACAACTGGCACAACGGGCTGATGACCCTGGCCAACGCACACTTCGTCGCCGCCCTGCCGCATCCGCTGTGGTGCGAGCTGTGCGTGATCCAGGGGCCGCTGCAGTGGGCGATTTTGAAACGGCCACCACGCATCGAAGCCGGCGCGCTGCATCTGCCGGACGCGCCCGGTCTGGGCGTTGAGTTGGCCGACGACTTGGAAGCGACCTTCCCCTATCTGACCGGCGACTGGGCGCTGCCGGTGCATTACGAGGACTTTCTCGTGAGATGACGGGTCAGTACCAAGTGGGGAATCGCTTGCAGGCGATTCCCCGCGCTTCATTGGAAGATGGGCAATCGTCGAGCAAGCGGCGCGCGCGTGCGTGTTAGACTGCCCATCACATGCCGCTTGGATTGCATGCCTGGCAGCGCGGCTTCGCTCTTGTCACCGTCTTCCTTGTCTCGCTTGTTTGCACGGCCTGTGCCGTTGATTCGCCGGCCCAACCGCCAGCGCGCGCAGCCGCCGCGCCGGTGCAGCCGACGATCTACGCGACGCGAACGCCTCTAGCAACTGCAATGCCGACGCCGGCCCCTTCGCCCACGCCGGAGCCGACGCCCGACGTCGCTGCGCTCACCGAAAGCGCCCACTACGCCGCTTTCATCGGTGATTACGTCCGCGCCGTAGAGTTGGGCCGGCAGGTCGTCGCGGCGCTCGGGGACGAGACAAGCGCGACAGCGCTGCGCATGCGCCTGAACATCGGGCGCTGGCAGATGGACGCCGGCGAGGTCAACGCTGCGGTCGCCACGCTGTCATCGGTCGTCGCCGATTTCGGCGCCGGCGGCGGAGACTCGAGCGCAGAGTTACCCGGCGCGCGTGCCCTGCTTGGGCGCGCCTACGCCCTATCCGGCGACGCCATCAATGCCTCGGCGCAATATTCCGCAGCGCTGGCCGCCGGCGCCGTCATCTCGCCCTGGCTGCATGTGTGGCTGGGCGATGCGCACTTGGACGCGCGCCGGCCGGCAGAAGCCATCGCCCACTATCGCGCCGGCCTAGACACCGCGCCGAGTGCAGCGCAGGAATTTGCCCGCCGCGAGAAGTTGGCGCTGGCCAACCAGCTCGCCGGCGACTATCCAGCAGCCATCGCGCAATACGAAATCATCCTTGGCCGCGCGCAACTGCCGGCCTATCGCGCGCGCATCCTATGGGAACTGGCGCAGGCGCTGCGGGCGGCCGGCCAAACCGAGGCAGCCTACCGGCGAATGAACGAGCTGATGGCCAACCATCCGAAGACGCCTCAGGCCTTCCAGGCGTTGCAGGCGCTCATCAACGCCGGCCGGCCGGTGGACGAGCTGCAGCGCGGCATCATCGGCTATCACAACGGGTCGCACGTGGCCGCGCGCGAGGCGTTCCGCCGAGCGATCGTCCTCTACCCCGACCGCGCCAACGACGTGCGTTACTGGGCGGCGCTGAACTACCTCAAGCTCGGCAGCGTCGCCGATGCCTTCCGCAACCTCGACCAGACCATCGCCAGCAATCCGGCCGGCTCGCCGGCGACTGCCGTCGCGCTGGGCGAGAAAGCCAAGATCTACGCGAACGCCGGCGACGCAGCAAACGCGCGCGCGACCTTCGAGCGGTTGATCGCCAACGCCCCGCGTGGGCAGATCGGCGCAAGTGTGCTGTTCGACGTGGCGCAGGCGTTCGCCCGCAACAACGCGCTGGTCGCCGAAGCGACGCGCGCCTACGAAGCCGCCGAGGCGCTGCAACTCGACGCCGAGCGTGGGCCGGAGGCGCTGGCGCGCGCCGTGGCGCTGCACTATCGCCTGGGGCGATACGCCGAGGCCATGACGACTACGCAGATCCTCCTGAGCAAGTATGACCGGTCGCCGCAAGCGCTACTTGCCCGTCTGTGGATGGGCAAGGCGCAGCTCGCGCTGGGCGACCTAGCCGGCGGCATCGAAACCTGGCAGGCTTTGGCGCAACAAGCGCCCGACGCCTACGAAGGCGCGCGCGCCACGGAACTGGCGAATGATCCGAACGGGCCGCCGCTCTCCGCGCCGTTTCCATCATTCAGCAGTCGAGCAGATGAGGCAGAGCAAGAGGAAGCGGAGGCATGGTTGCGCGGTTGGCTGGGGCTGGAGGCCTCGGCCAACGTGCGCGACGTGCGCGAGGACATTCGCAACGATGCGCGCTTCATCCGCGGCAGCGAGCTGTGGCGGTTGGGCTTCAAGCTGGAAGCGCGCGAGGAGTTCGAGGGGCTGCGCGCCGCGTTCGCGCGCGATGCGCTGGCCCAGTATCAGCTCGCGCTGTTCTTCCGCGACATCGGGCTGTATCGCTCGTCCATCGGCGCAGCCGATACGCTGATGCGGTTGTCGCCGGGTAAAACGCCGTCGGCACTACCGATTTTCATCGCCAAGCTGCTCTATCCCACCTACTACGCCGATCTCGTGCAGCGGCACGCGCAGGAATTCGGCCTGGATCCGCTGCTGCTCTTCTCGCTCATCCGTCAGGAGAGCTTGTTCGAGCCGTTTGCGGTGTCCAGCGCGGCGGCAAACGGCTTGATGCAGGTCATCCCCAGCACCGGCCGCGAGATCTACAACGACCTCAATTGGCCGCCGAACTACACCACTGCCGACTTGCAGAAGCCGTATGTGAGCGTGCGCTTCGGCAGCCACTACCTGGCTAAACAACGTGGCTTCTTCAACGGCGACCTGTATGCAGCCATCGCCGCCTACAACGGCGGGCCGGGCAACGCTCTGCGCTGGAAGGAGCGCAGCGGTGGTGACCCGGATGTCTTCTTCATGGCGATCACCTTCGACGAGACGCAGCGCTACGTTCGCGCGCTTGCGGCGAACTATGCCATCTATCACCGGCTCTACGCACGTTGAGCATCGGCGATCAACTCGCGCGCCCAGGCAGCGTCGGCATCGTTCAGCGGCGGGACTGGTGGCCGGCTATAGTCCAGCATCAGGTCGTAACGCGCCCGCGCATACAGGTCATGCAAGACGGCATTCAGGTCGAGCACCGGCTCGTCCTCGCCGCGCTGGAGCGGAACGGTGATCGCCGGAATCGGCTCGCGCAGGTTGAAGTGATACAACTGCGCGCGCGGTCGCTGCCAGCTTCGGCTGATCAGGATGCGGTAGGCGCTGCGCACCGGCCTGCCGCGCAGGGGCATCGGCTCGCCGGCACGCATCAGGTCAATCTCGATCAGATTGGTGCGCGAACCGAGAATGGCGCTGCGTTTGTTCTCATAGAGTTCCCGGCCACGCTCGTGCAGCTTGTTGGCCGGCGAGAGCAGCTCCAGCACGGTGATCACCTTGCCGCCGTCGGCAAGGCGAATCTCCAGGTAGTTGTCACTCACTTCGTCCGCGGTGGGCAGCTCGACCCAGAGCGGGCTGGGGACGCTGCTGGTGGCGACCTCGTAGGCCGGCGCCTGAGGCTCGGCGACGCGTGCGGAGCCGGTGAGCACCGCCACATCAGGCCGGCCGACGAAGACGAGGTCGTCGAGGCTGAGCAGGTAGGTGCGCCGCTCCAGGCCGACGTAGTAGCGCGGCGCGACGAGCGGCGCGAGCGTGTCTGCGATCGCAGCGATTAGGCGATTGTGAACATCGGGCCACAGCGCCGGATGCTCCAGATACGGATCCATGCCTGGAAACGGCGAGCGCATACGCGTATTCTAGAGCAGTCTACTTCTTGGACAACGGGCTCTACGACGGGCACACCCTGCGACAGGCTCAGGATGCGTCGCGTGGGCCGAGCCTGTCCAAGCGTGGCCGGCGCATATTACAAGCGCGCGATCACGGCCTGCCCCATCTCCCGCGTGCCGAGCACGGTCGTGCCGGGTTGCTTGATGTCGCCGCAGCGCAGGCCGTCGCTCAGCGCGCGATCCACCGCCTGTTCGATACGCTCGGCTTCGCGATGCAACCCGAACGACCAGCGCAGCATCATGGCCGCGCTCAGGATCATCGCCAGTGGGTTGGCGACGCCCCGCCCGGCGATGTCATGCGCTGCACCGTGGATTGGCTCGTACAAGCCGCGCCGGTAACCATGACGGTTCATTGCATCGCCCAGGGAGGCGCTCGGCAGCATGCCCATCGAGCCGGTCAGCATCGAAGCCTCGTCGCTGAGGAGGTCGCCGAACAAGTTCTCGGTGGCGATGATGTCGAAAGCGCGCGGATTGCGCAGCAGGTGCATGGCGCAGGCATCGGCGTACATGTCCTCATACTCGACATCAGGATACTCCTCGCGAATCTCGTGCGCCACCTGTCGCCATAGCCGGCCGGTGGCCATCACATTGGCCTTGTCGGCCTGCGTCACCTTTCTCCTACGCCCGCGCGCCAGCTCGAAGGCCATGATCATCAGCCGGCGCACTTCCGCTTCGGTGTAGAAGGTGGTGTCCACGGCTTGGCGGTGGGGTGCTTCGCCGGATTGCCCTTGTGGCTTGCCAAAATACGTCCCGCCGGTCAGCTCGCGCAAGATGATCAGGTCCACGCCGCGGATGACTTCTGGCTTCAGCGTCGAGGCGTCGAGCAAGGCGTCGTGGGCCTTCACCGGTCGCAGGTTGGCGAATAACCCCAATCCTTTGCGCAGGCCGAGGATGGCCTGTTCGGGCCGGACTTTGGCGGTGGGGTCTTTGTCGAATTTGGCCATACCGACCGCGCCGAACAGCACGGCGTCGGCGTCCTGGGCCATTTTCAACGCCTCGTCGGGCAACGCTGTGCCCAGCGCCTCAATCGCGCAGCCGCCGACCAGAGCGGTGTTCAACTCTAGGTCGAGGCCCAATGCCTGGAGCACGGCGACGGCCTCGGCGCACACCTCCGGCCCAATGCCATCGCCTGGGAGGACAGCGATTCGTAGCTTCATGAGACGCCTATTAAACCGCGAAGACGCCCTGGTGCAAACGCCAGGGCTGAAAGGACTGGCGATGCAGCACACCGTTAGGTTCTGCTTCGGCTCGGATTATCCCCGGCGAAAGCGTGCGCTGCGTTCTCTCCTGCGCAGTCGGTGTTAACATTGGTGCGCGCCATGTTCAAGAAGGTTCTGATCGCCAACCGCGGGGAAATCGCCGTGCGCATCATTCGTGCCTGTCACGAGCTGGGCATCGGCACGGTTGCCGTCTACTCCGACGTGGATCGCAACGCGCTGCACACGCGCTTTGCCGACGAGGCTTACCACATCGGCCCGCCGCCCTCGCGCGACTCGTACCTCCGCATTGACAAGATCCTCGAGGTCGCCAAAAAGGCCGAGGCCGATGCGATTCACCCCGGCTACGGCTTCCTGGCCGAGCGCGAGGACTTCGCTCAGGCTTGTGCCGATGAGGGCATTGTCTTCATCGGGCCCTCGCCGAGCGCCATCGCCAAGATGGGCGATAAAGCTGTAGCGCGTGCGACCGTGCAGCGCGCGGGCGTCGCGGTCATCCCCGGCACGGAGGGTGAGGCAGATCTATCCGATGAGGAATTGCTGAACATCGCGCCCAAGATCGGCTTCCCGCTGTTAATCAAGGCCAGCGCCGGTGGTGGCGGCAAGGGGCAGCGCGAGGTGCACAGCCTGGAGGAAATGCCGGCGCTGCTGGCCAGCGCGCGGCGCGAAGCCGAATCGGCCTTCGGCGACGGCTCGGTATACCTGGAGAAGCTGGTCGAGGGCGCGCGACACATCGAGTTCCAACTGCTGGGCGACCATCACGGCAACATCATCCACCTCGGCGAGCGCGAGTGCAGCTTGCAGCGCCGGCGCCAGAAGTTGGTGGAGGAGTGTCCCTCGCCAGCGATGAATCCGGAGCTGCGCGCCAAGATGGGCGAAATGGCCGTGCGCGCGGCGCAGGCGGTGAACTACGTCAATGCTGGCACGATCGAATGTCTGCTCGACAAGCAAGGCAACTACTACTTCATGGAGATGAACACACGCCTGCAGGTAGAACATCCGATCACCGAGCGCGTGACCGGCGTGGACATCGTCAAGGAGCAGATTCGCATCGCGCGTGGCCGGCCGCTGCGCTATAAGCAGAAGAACATCGAGATGACCGGCTGGGCGATCGAGTGCCGCATCAACGCCGAGGATCCGTTTGCCAACTTCATGCCGAGCACCGGCCTGATCAAGCGCATCAACTTCCCCACCGGTCCGGGCGTGCGCGTCGAGAGCGGCGTGTATGAGGGCTACGAGGTCACGCCCTACTACGACTCGATGATCGCCAAGCTGATCTGCTGGGGCGATACGCGCGCCGAAGCGATCCTGCGCATGAAGCGTGCGTTGAACGAGTTCCGCATCATGGGCGTGAAGACCAACGTGCCGTTCCACCAGCAACTCTTCCGCTCGACGCGCTTCCAAGCCGGCCAGTTCGACACACGCTTCGTCGAGGATCGCTTCGAAATCGAGGAGCAGTCGCAGGCGCACAGCGACGTGGCGGCCATCGCTGCGACGTTGATCGCACACCGGCAGGGGCGCGAGGCCGCCGAGCGCATCGAACGCTCCGATCATGGCCGCGCCTCCCATTGGCGCTGGAGCTTGCGCAAGACCTGGGAGTAGAAATTGAAAATTGAGAATTGAGAATTGAGAATTGAGAATTGAGAATTGAGAACTCACGTTACGCAGTCGCGAACTGACTGCGCGACCATAAAATGGCGACATGGCACAAGACTTGCTCGATTTGTATAGCGATTATCTGTTGTGCACGTTTGGACAAGCCACCGCGACTGGGCTGGAACAGTTGGTCGAAGGGAGCGTCAGTCATGACCAAATCACGCGCTCGCTGAGCGGCCGGACGCGGGGAGGTGCGGAACTGTGGCAGGTGACCAAGCGATTTGTGCGGCAGATTCAAAGTGAGGATGGGGTGCTGATCGTGGACGACACGATCAGCGAGAAACTCTACAGCGACGAGAACGACATCGTGTGCTGGCACTATGATCACACCAGCGGCGAGGTGATCAAAGGCATCAACCTGATGACGGCGCTGTATCACGTGCCCAGTCGGGGGCTGTCGTTGCCAGTGGAGTTTCGCTTGATCGCCAAGACCGAGCAGTATGTGGACAAGAAGAGTGGCAAGACCAAGCGCCGAAGTCCGATCACCAAGAATGAGTATTACCGCATGATGCTGCAACAAGCGGTGATCAACCAGATTCCCTTCAAATACGTGCTCAACGATGTGTGGTTTGCCGCGGCCGACAACATGAATTTCGTCAAACACAAGCTGAAGAAGGAGTTTGTCATGCCGCTCAAGGCCAATCGCAAGGTGGCACTCAGCGCGGACGACAAGCGGCACGGCATCTACGTGCGTGTGGATGAAGTCGTGATCGAACCAAACACGGTGCGGCCAGTGTATCTGGAAGATGTGAGCTTCCCGCTGCTTTTGGCCAAGCAAGTCTTTACAAACAAAGATGGCTCTACCGGCGTATTGTTTCTGGTCACCAGCGACACCACGCTCACCTACGATGGGATCACCTCGCTCTATCAAAAACGATGGACGATCGAACCCTTCCACAAGTCGCTCAAGCAGAATGCCGCGCTCGAACGCTCGCCTGCCCACACGGTCACGACGCAGACCAATCACATCTTTGCCAGTTTGTGTGCGTTCATCAAGCTCGAGATGCTCAAGCGTAAATCCAAGTCGAATCATTTTGCCTTGAAATCGCATTTGTATCTGCACGCCGTTCAATCAGCTTTTGACGCCCTGCGCCAGCTGCAGCCCGTCACACTGGCTGCGTAACGTGAGTTGAGAATTGAGAATTGAGAATTGAGAATTGAGAATCGCTCTCGACCTTCTGGTTCTCGAACACAGATGTCTGGCTTCTGACTTCTGATTTCTGACTTCTGACTTCTGACTGCTGACTTCCGTGAAACGTTCTCCTGAACGAACGGCGTGGCTCGTCCTGTTTGCGTCGTTGTTTACATGTTGTGCCTTGGCCGTCGGCGTGCCGGCTGCCGCCTTAGCCTTCTACAACACGGCCACGGTTGAGGCCGGCATCAACGTCAAGCTGCAGGCCGGCCAGATGAGCGTATGGCGGCCAACCCAGACCGACCGCGACCCGCCAAGTGTCGTGTCGTTGGACGGATACGACATCGGCGAGGGCAGCCTCGTGGCGCTCAGCGCCGATTCTGCCGGCCTACTTACGCTGCAAGATAACGCGTCGTCCCCACCGCAACCGTTGTTGACCGTGCAGTTGTATCCGAACGCGCGGCTGCGCGTCGAGCGAGCGCGACTGCCACGCTTCGGCGCCAGCGCCTTGAGCGATGAATTTGCCTTCCGGCTGGCCGGTGGCCGAATCCAGGTTACCGCCCACGCGCCGGATCGCAAGATCAGCCTGCGCATCTCGAGCGATCACGGCAACGTGTTGATCAACACGCCCGGCCTGTACTCTATCGAACACACCAACGACGCGCTGCAGTTGAACGTTGTGGAAGGCGTTGCCACAGTTGCCACGCGCAGCGGTGAAATGTCGCTCAACTTTTCGTCTGGCCAGCGCACCATGGTGACAGCGTCAAGCGTCGCGGGCGTACTGCCACCCCCGCGCAACCTCATCCGCAACGACCGGTTCCAAGCGGCGCTGCAGCCGGTCTGGCAGGTGGAAGCGCTCGCCGCAGCATCAGATGCACCGCTCGGCACGGCCAGGATCGTTGAGGAAAGCACAGCGCGGGCGTTGATCCTCGAACGCATGGGCGAGGAGCTGGGTTGGGGACGCACCGGCGTCGTCCAGTCGCTCGACGCGCGGGTAGACGGTGGACGGGACCTGCGGCTGGTGTTGGATTTCGCCATCCTGTTCCAGGAGCTGCCGGTGTGCGCCAGCGTGGGCAGCGAATGCCCGCTCTTCGTCTCCATCACCTGGCGCGACGCGAAAGAGGGCGTGCGCGAGTGGATTCAGGGCTTCTATGCCAACGGCACACCGCAGATCCAGCCCGGAGCGCCGATCCTGCCGGATTCCATCCTGACAAACCCACAGCGCAAGCATGTCAAAATGCCGTTGGGCCAGCGCGTACGTTGGGAATCGGAGAATCTCTTCCCTTATCTACCCAATGTGCAAACGATCGAGACCATCAAAATCTACGCCGAAGGTCACGCCGTACGCACCCAGATCAACGCAGTGGCGCTGTTGCTGACGGATTGAGGGTGCAGCGATTCACGGCGTGTTGGCCAGCTTGACATCCACCGATAGCTCGGGCAGCAACTCGATTTGCCCGCGATACTCGGTCAATTCGCCCTCCACACGCACGGGGTCGTCCACGCTCAGCGTGGTCGAGAAGGGCAACATCTGCCACACCGAGTCGAACATCACGACGACGATCGAAGCGCCGGATGCGTCGGTCACATCCAGGCGCATCCCCTGCTTGAACGGCCGGAGGTCGCTCACGACACCCTCGACGCCAACCCACCGGCCGAGCAGATGATCGCCGAGTTCGGCAATCGGTCGGAAGTGGCCGGCTGTGGTCGTTGCGCCCGCTTTCTCGATGTGCGCCGCCAGCACCTGTTTCGCGCCACGGTATTCCCCGACCGCGCCGGTGACGCTGATCCATTCGCCCAAAGTGAGCTGCGGCACGGCGATGAACGCCGGCAGATCGAGCGAGAGCACGACGTCGGCAGTCGCATCGCCGTCGCGGACGGAGAGGATGCGCAACCGATCGCCGGCGCTGCGGATGCGGCGCACCTGACCGGCAGTGTGTATGCGCTCGCCCAGCGCCGTGCCGTCCAGCGCAGCGAGGTTGATCGTCGCAGCAGGCGGCGTCTCGACCGTCAGACCCTCGGCAGCGTTCAGGATGAGCGATGGCTCGTCGTCGCGGATGCGCAGTGTGCCTTCGACGCCGACGCGATCACCAGGCAAGGGAATGCGACGCTCGGCCAGCAAGCGCTCGACCACGGCCCGATAGGCCGTGACGCGCAATTCGCCGCTCGCGTCCCACACGCGAAACGACAGGAATTTGTCTTGCTCCGATAAGGCGGGATGGGCTGTCACCACGCCCTCGATGCGCACGTAGCCGAAGTTCATCGCCGGCTGCACCGCGGCGATGGCGGTCAACGGGCGCGGCGTCGCGCGCGAGGCGACGATGAGTGCGACCACGCTGCTCGCAGCCAGGAGGAGGGTCAGCGCTTTGAGCAGGCGCATGGCGAATTGAGAAGTCGGAAGTCGGAAGTCAGAAGTCGGAAGTCGGAAGTCAGAAGTCGGAAGTCAGAAGTCAGAATGAGCGCTTCCCGGTGCTCCCTTTTCAATCAGCCGGTGGCGGCACGGGCAGGTCTTCCGGCTTCACGTTCATCCACTTTTCTCCTTCTTCGATCAGCATGATGGGGATGCCGTCTTTGATCGGATACTTGCGGCCGTAGACCGGCTCGATCAACCAGCAGTCTTTGTAGAGGATGAGCCGGCCTGGATCTTCGCCGGGCTGGCGTGTGGCCGTGCTAACGCAATACGGACAGCGCAGGATCTCCAACAGTTCAGGGTTGATCGGTGATGCCATGCGTTTGATTTTAATCGCGCTCGCGCGCTGGATGCTTTTTTTGTTGGAGGCGTCGCGGTTTGTGCCGCACGGGTGAACGCGGACTGGCCGTCGGCGACATTTGCCTCGGTCGCGCTGGGATAAATCCCGGCGCTGAGCACACGGGCAAGGCCGCGTCCTGCCCGTCCTTTCAGCCTCGGCGTTTACGCCGGGGCGGGTTTGCATGCGTGCGTTCGCGCATCGGGGCAAAGTTTGCGCGCTACGGAACGCGCGACCTACATCCCGCGCCCATGTGTATCACATTGTGCGTGGCGTCCTACGCTCTGCGCCCCGCATAACTCGTACGTCCAACTCGATTGGCGAATGCACCCTGCGCGCCGTTTTCCGGTCGCGCATACGCGCATACAATTGCCGCGTGCGCATCTTCGATTTTGCGACCACCCATCAGCTTCTGCCCTATCCGGAATTGGCTGATGAACTGCGCGTCGTGCTGCGCGATAAGCGTGCCGGCGCTGCCGTGGCGCCCCAGCGGTTGGTGCTGCCGATCGGCGACGGCGGCGTGCTGCTCGTCATGCCCGCCGCCGACCGAAACATCGCCATCACCAAGCTCGTCACCGTGCACCCACAAAACGCCGAGCGTGGCCTGCCCAGCATCCACGGCGAGGTCGTCGTGATGAATGCCCCCACCGGCGAGCGGCTGATGATCCTAGACGGTCAGGCGGTGACGGCTCGGCGCACGGCGGCGCTCTCGCTGCTCGCGGCGCAGACCCTCGCGTCCGAAGAAGCGAAGCGTGGGCCGCTGCTCGTGATCGGTGCGGGCGTGCAGGGCAAGGCGCACCTGGAAGCGTTCGGCCGGTGGCTGCCGGCGAGCGACGCTTTCATCTTCTCTCGCACCTTCGCCGACGCCGAAGCGTTGGCGCATCACGGGCGCATGCTGGGAATCAACGCGCAGGCCATCGGGACGATCAACGATATGCTGCCGGCCTGCGGCATCATCGTGACGGCCACCACTAGCCGGCAGCCGGTGCTCGAAGACCGCGTGCGCGACGATGCGCTCGTCATCGCCGTCGGCGCCTATTCGCACGAGATGGCCGAGCTGCCCGCCGGCCTCGTGCGTCGTGCGCGCGTCTTCGTGGATACGCTGGAGGGCGCGCGCGCCGAAGCCGGCGACCTGATCCAGGCCGGCGTGGATTGGTCGCGCGTGACCCCGCTGGAAGAAGTCGTCACCGGGGCTGCTGGGATGGCTTCTCCTGGTTCCACTGCTCCCTCGCCGATCATTTTCAAGAGCGTCGGCCATGCGCTGTGGGATTTAGCCGCAGCACGCCTGGCGACGCGCAAGGCTTCACCGCGGTGAGCCAATCTCCAATCTCTAAATCTTCAATTAAGCCAAGCGAATGCTACAATCGCCCCGTGATTGCTAAGCACCTCCACACGCTCGAGCTGCCGAAGATCCTCGACCGCTTGGCGGCGTACTGTTCGTTCTCGGCGAGCGCCGCGCTGGCACGCGCGCTAGAGCCGGCGACTTCGCCCGCCGAAGTGGAGCGCCGCCTCGTCGAGACCGCCGAAGCGCGCGATGCGCTCAACAAGAACGATCAACTCGGCATCGGCAGCGCCCGTGACGTGCGCGAGGCCGCCCGGCTGGCGGCGCGCGGCGGGGTGCTGGAGCCACAGACCTTCCTCGAAATCCGCGACACCCTGCTAAGCGGGCGCAACATTCAGCGCGCCTTGTCACGCTTCGGCGCGATCTATCCCCAGCTCACGGCCATCACCAACGCCATCGAGCCGAGCGGCGCGCTCGTCGCCGAGATCAACCGTTGCATTGACGATAGCGGCGAGGTGCGCGACACCGCTTCGCCGGAGCTGTCCGCCATCCGTCGCGAGGTGCGCGTGGTGCACGACCGGTTGCTGGCCAAGCTGCAACGCATGGTCAGCGACGCCGGCACTGCCCCTTATTTGCAGGAAGCGCTTGTCACGCAACGCGGTGGCCGCTACGTCATCCCGGTCAAGGCCGACTTCAAGGGGCGCATCCCCGGCATCGTCCATGACCAAAGCGCGAGCGGCATGACGCTGTTCATCGAGCCGCTGGCCATCCTGGAACTCAACAACGAATGGCGTGAGTTGCAATTGGCCGAGGAGCGCGAGGTGCGCCGCATCTTGACCGCGTTGTCCGGCTGGGTCGGCGCAGAGGCAGACAGCATTGTACGCACCGTTGAGGCGATTGCGCGGTTCGACCTAGCGCTCGCCAAAGCGAAATATGCCGAAGCGACGCGCAGCGTGAAGCCGCAGATTGACACCAGGGGAACGGGCGGACAAGGAGACAAGGGGGCGGGGAGACAAGGAGACAAGGAGACAAGGGGACAAGGGGACGAGGGGGCAAGGGGACAGGGGGACAAGGAGACAGGGGGACAAGGGGATAGGCTAAACGAGGGTGAGTCGGGCTCGTCCGGGTCTCGCATCGCCATCCTGCAGGCGAGGCATCCGCTGCTAAACCCCGACACGGTCATACCGATTGACGTGACGCTGCCGGACGGCGTCCACATACTGGTGATTACAGGACCGAATACCGGTGGCAAGACCGTCGCGCTCAAGACGATCGGCCTGCTGGCGCTGATGGCGCAGTGCGGCTTGCACATCCCCTGCGCGCGTGCGCGCCTGCCCGTCTTCGAGGCAGTATATGCCGACATCGGCGATGAGCAGTCCATCGAGCAAAGCCTCTCGACGTTCAGCGCGCACCTGACCAATCTGCGCTCGTTCCTGGAGCGGGTGAATGCGCGCACGCTGGTCTTGCTGGATGAGTTGGGCGCCGGCACCGATCCGGCGGAGGGCGCCGCCCTGGCGCGTGCGATCCTAGAGTACCTGCGCCAGACCGGCGCGCTCTGCGTGGTCGCTACCCACTATCCCGAACTCAAGGCTTGGGCATCGTTGACGCCGGGCGCAGCGAATGCCAACGTCGCATTCGACTACGAGACGCTGCGCCCGCTTTACAAATTGTCCATCGGGCTGCCCGGCCGCTCGAATGCGTTTGCCATCGCGCAACGCCTCGGCATGCCCGATGAGATCGTCGCCGCAGCCAGGCGCTATTTGGATGCCAATGTTGCGCGGGCAGAAGACATGCTGGCCGAAATCGCTCGGCTGCAGCAGCAGGTGGAGCGCGCGCTCGACGCCGCGCGCAAGTCACAACACGAAGCCGAGGCCCACGCCGAGCGCATCCGTGCTCGATTGAGTACCATCGAGGACGAACGCAAGGCGCTGATCGAGCAAGCCCGTGAGGAGGCACTGCGTGAGACCGAGCAGTTGCGCGCCGAGGTGCGCCGCCTGCGCAACCGCATCGTCGCAGCAGGTGGCTCGCTCGATGAGGTGAAGCGCATCGAGCAGGACGTGGAGAAGCTGGCCGAGGCAGCGACTGCGCACAAGCCGAAGCCGGCGCCGCACGAGCTGCAGCGCAAGCGTGCCATCCAGACCGGCGACGTTGTGCGCGTGAAATCGCTCGGCGCCACGGCCGAGGTGAGCGCAGTAGATGGCGACGAAGCCGACGTGCAAATCGGGCGCGTGCGCATGCGCGTGAAGCTGAACGACCTCGAGCGGGTGGACGCGGGCGCGCCGGCGCGCAAGATGCGAAACGAAGCGCGCGACGAGGTCGTTTCGATTGCGCGTGTGCCGTCGCCCCCGCTCGAACTCGACCTACGCGGCCTGACGACCGAGGAGGGGGTGGCACGGGTGCGCGACTACCTCGATCGTGCTGCGCGCGCCGGCCTGCCGTTCGTGCGTCTGATCCACGGCAAAGGCACAGGCGCCCTGCGGCGCGCCGTTCGCGATGCGATCAAAGCAGACCCCGCGGTTCAGTCCTTCGAGACCGGCCTCGAGGGCGAAGGCGGCGACGGCGTGACGGTGGTGAGGTTGAAAGCAATGTAGTGCGTATTCCATATCGCGTATCAAGCGTTGCGTCGTGCGTCTTGCTGCTTGCGCATGGCATTCGGCAAGACGCAGGACGCAAGACGGGATACGCAACGCGTGACACCTGACACGGCCATGAGCTACATCCTGTCTGTCGGCACGGCATTGCCTCCACACGTGGTACCGCAGGATGAGGCTGCGACGTTCGCGCTTCGCCATTTCGAGGGCAGACTCGCGCGCCATGGACAGTTGATGAGCATCTTCACCAACGCGCGCATCGCAAAGCGTCATTTCGTCGCCCCGCTGGAGTGGTTCTCCGTTCCGCATCACGGCCTGAAGGAGCGCAACGACCTCTACATTTGCAGCGCTGAGGCACTGGGCGCCGCCGCCGCTTGGCAGGCCCTCGATCGCGCCGGTGCCTCGCCGCGCGATGTTGACTTCATCGTCTTCGTCTCGACCACCGGCCTGGCTACGCCCAGCATAGATGCGCGGCTGATCGCGAAGCTCGGCATGCGCTCCACCACCAAGCGCCTGCCGGTGTGGGGGTTGGGTTGTGCAGGCGGCGTCGCCGGCCTGGCGCGGGCGGCGGAGTTCGTGCGCGCCTTTCCGGACAAGCTCGCCCTGCTGGTCTCGGTGGAGACGTGCAGCATCACTTTCCAATTCGACGACTTCTCGAAGAAGAACTTCGTGGCTGCGGCGATCTTTGCCGATGGCGCCGCCGCCGTCGTCGTCGGTGGGTCGGACTGGGTGCGTCGCGTCGCGCCGGCCGGAAACGCGACGCTGCAGTACGTCGCTTCGCATTCGCACATCTTCCCCAACTCCGAACACGTGATGGGGTGGGACATCGTGGATACAGGGTTGTCGGTGATCTTCGCGCCGGAGATCCCCGCTCGCATCGCGCGCGACATGCAGCCGGTGGTCGGCGACTTTCTGGGCGAATGCCGGCTCGACCTCAGCGATCTATCGCATTACGTACTGCATCCGGGCGGCGCGCGCGTGATCGAAGCCTACCGCGAAGCGTTCGCGCTGGACGAGATCGCCTTGCAATCGTCAAGCGACGTGCTGTGCGAATGTGGCAACATGAGTTCACCGACGGTGTTGTTCGTATTGGAACGCATGTTGCAAACAGGTCGCATCACGCCAGGCCAGTATGCGTTGATGGGCGCGCTGGGACCGGGCTTCAGCTCGGAATTGGCCTTGCTAAAGGGCGCCGTCTTCTAACGACATGATGGGACACTCTCGCCTCATCCGCATTGCCTTGATCCTCTCGATCATTGCGCTGCTCCTGTTCATCGTCGAGCGGGTATGGACGTTCGGGCAATTCATCGGCGGCGTGCTCTCGACGATGGTCGCCGCGTGGTTCGTGGCCTTTCTCATCAAGCCACTGGTCGTCCAGTTGCAAACCGGCATCGTCCCGACGCTCGTGATCGAATGGCTCGAACAACGATATCCGAACTTTCCATCGGATAAGCTCAGGCTCATCCGGCTGCCGATGTCGGTCGCCGTCGTCGTCGCCTACCTCCTCTTCCTCATCGCCTTGATCGGCGGTGTAACCATCGCTACGGCGACGATCATTCCTCAAGCCGCTGACTTGATCAGCCGCATCCCAGGCTTCGCGGCGACCTTACCTGAGCAACTCGCCGAGTTCTGGGCCGGCTTTGCCACGCGCTTCGGACTCGATCCTGCGGCGCTGGAACAATTCATCGCCAGCCAGGACATCCCCGGCGCGGTGACGCAGGCTGCCGGCATCGCTGCAACGCAGGTGCTGAGCGTGGCCGCGTTCACGGCGAGCTTCATCGGCCAATTCTTCCTGGTGCTTATCCTCAGCCTGTACATCGTGGTCGAAGATCGCTTGCTGATCCGCCAGCTCTTCATGGTGCTGCCGCGGCGCGCGCACGAGACGGCCCAGGCGATGTTGACGGCGGTGGATCGCGCCTTCAGCGGCTACCTGCGCGGCCAGTTCATCGGCGCAGTGTTGCGCGGCTTGTTCACGCTGGTCGTCTTCGGCCTATTTCAGGTCAAATTCGGCGTGATTGTGGCGATCGTCTTCGCGCTGTCGTCGTTCGTGCCGCTGATCGGTGGGCCGATCGGCATCGCGTTTGCCGTCGTCGTCGTGTTGATTGTCAACGCGGATGCCGTGCTGCCGGTCACGCTGCTCATGTTTGCCTTCGACCAGTTCGTGGCCTACGGCATCATGCCGCGCCTGATGAAAGACTTGGTCGGCGTGCCCGGCCTGGTCGCGTTGGTGGCGATTAGCGTCGGCGTGCAACTGCTTGGCTTCTGGGGCGTGATCTTCGGCGTGCCGTTCATCGGCGCGGTATATGCGCTAGTTTTCGATTTCTATTTGCCGCGACGCCGCAAAGCCGAGGGCCTGCCGGAGGAGAGCGAGGCGCCGGAAAGCCTGGTCGAATCGCCGGCGACACAGCCAGCGCGAAGCGTACGGTCGCCGAGCGCGCAACCGACGCGGGAACGCGAAGAACCGGCCACGCCGACGCTCAAACGGTCGCCGTGAGCGCGCCGATCGGGTATGCTCAGGAGCATTCCGCCAATCTATCGCTGATGGCCGGAGTGAGAGAGGAGACATGAATCTATTCAACCCACGCAAAGAGCGCGAAAACGAGATCAAGATGATGGGCCGGCTGCCGCCCGGTCAGTCGCTGACCGAGAAGTTCCCCGTGCTGCACTATGGGCCGGTGCCACGCTACGACATGAGCAAGTGGACATTCAGCATCTACGGCGAGGTCGAAGAACCGAAGCAGTGGACCTGGGAGGAGTTCCTCCAACTCCCGATGCGCGAGATCACCATGGACATCCACTGCGTCACGCGCTGGAGCAAGTTCGACACGAAGTGGAAAGGCGTATGGCTGCCGGATCTGATCGAGCAGGGCATCATCAAGCTCAAGCCCACGGCGCGCTTCGTGATCGAGCACTGCGAGTATGGCTTCACCACGAACCTCGACTTGCAACATTTCATGAAACCCACGACGTTGCTGGCGATCGAGTACGACGGCAAGCCGCTCGATCCCGACCACGGCTACCCCTTGCGTGTGGTGGTGGGCGCGACGAAGGAGCACGCCCAAGACCCCGACACGCGCTACTTCTGGAAGGGCGGCAAGTGGCTGCGCGCACTGGAGTTCACCCAGACTGACCGCCCCGGCTTCTGGGAACAAGCCGGCTATCACAACATCGCCCGCGTGTGGCAGGAAGAGCGATTCGAGGGTCAGTGGTGAAGCACTTTTAACCCAGCCTTCACAGAAAGCCGGCACACTCCGCCACGTTGTAATTCGAAACCGAAGGAGACGTCCGTGGCTGAGATTCCGCTCGAGCAGCCCACCAACAACCGCCGTGAGATCGTCGGCTGGGCGATGTACGACTGGGCGAATAGCGCCTTCAGCACCACCGTCGGCACGGTGTTCCTGGGGCCGTATCTGGCCTCGTTGGCCGATGCAGCAGCCCAAGCCAGTCCCGATGGCCAGGCGCGCTTCTTCGGCCTGCCGATCGCGCCGGATTCGTTCCTGCCGTATTGCATCGCGTTCTCGGTCGTGCTCCAGGCCGGCTTCTTGCCCATCCTCGGCGCCATCGCCGACTACTCCCACCGCCGCAAGAAGATGATGCAGCTCTTCGCCATCATCGGCGGCCTGGCGACGACGCTGCTGTTCTTCGTGCAGGGCGACCTGTGGTGGTTAGGCGGCATCCTGTTCATCATCGCCAACTTGTGCTTCGGCGCGGCCATCGTCTTCTACAACGCCTACTTGCCCGACATCGCCAGCGAAGAGACGCGCGATCGCGTGTCCTCCTTCGGCTGGGCCATGGGCTACCTGGGCGGCGGGTTGTTGCTGGTCATCAATCTGGTCATCTTCCTGATGCGCAACCGGCTCGGCCTGGATAGCGGCCTGGCCGTGCGCATCAACTTGGCCTCGGCGGGCATTTGGTGGCTGGGCTGGTCGGTCTGGACGTGGCTCACGCTGCGCCCGCGTCATCGTGCGCGTCGGCTTCCGCCTGGCAAGGGCATCTTGCGCGTCGCCTTCGATCAGCTTGGCGAGACGATGGAGACGCCCCCGCGCACGGTCGCCAGTTTGCTGCTCTCGCCGCTACTCGTGTTCATCCTCTTCCCGCTGGTCTCGGCGCTGGGGCTGCCGCTGGAAGTGATCTTCATCGCCGTCATCGGCCCGCTGATCATGATCGGCGTCTTTCTATGGCGCAAGTCGCGCAGCCTGCCGCAGACGGCCAAGTTCCTGCTGGCCTATCTAATCTACAACGACGGCATCCAGACCGTGATCGGCGTGGCGGCCGTGTTCGCGGCGGCGCCGGTCATCCGCGGCGGCCTAGGCATCCCGGTCGAGCGGCTGACATTGCTGATCCTGATGATCCAGTTCGTCGCGTTCTTCGGCGCGTTGTTCTTCGGCTGGCTGGCCGGCCGAATCGGCGGCAAGCGCGCCCTGATCGCCAGCTTGGTGATTTGGAGCGGGGTGGTGATCTACGCCTTCCTGGGGATGCGCGACTACGATCCTTCGGCCCTGGGCATCCCGCGCGCGGAACTGGAGTTTTGGATTCTCGGCGCGATGATCGCCACCGTGCTCGGCGGCAGTCAGGCGCTCAGCCGCAGCCTGTTTGCGCAGATGATCCCGAAGGACAAGGAAGCCGAGTTCTTCTCGATCTACGAGATCAGCGAGCGCGGCACCTCGTGGATGGGCCCGTTCCTGTTCGGCTTCGTCAACCAGGTCGTCGGCAACCTGCGCCCGGCCATCTTGTCCGTGGTGATCTTCTTCGTGGTCGGCCTGGCGATCTTGTTGACCGTGGACGTGGCGCGCGCCATCGTCGAATCCGGGCGGCGCGAACAGGAACGCGCGCCCCGCCTCGCCGCCGAGGAGCGGCCTGCGCAAGCGCCGGCGTAACGCGCATACAATCGGCGCGATGCCGTCCCCAGCTCATGAACACCCGCTGGCCCAGGCGCTCGCGCGCCATGTAGCCGGCGAAGTTCGCTTTGACGCACCGACGCGGTTGATTTACAGCACCGATGCCAGCAACTACCAGGTGATGCCGCTCGGCGTGGTGCTGCCGAAGACGACTGACGATGTAATCGCCACCGTGACGCTCTGCGCGGAGCACGGCGTGCCCGTCATCCCACGAGGCGGCGGCAGCAGTTTGTGCGGCTCGTCCATTGGACCGGGCGTGATCGTTGACTTCACGAAATACATGGACGCGCTACTCGACCTGGACGCGAGCGGGCACGCCGCGCGCGTGCAGCCGGGCATGATCCTGGGCCAGTTGAACAAGCGCCTCGGGCAGCACGGGTTGCAGTTCGGACCCGATCCGGCCAGCGCCGAGCGCGCCGCTATCGGCGGCGTCATCGGCGCGAACGCCACCGGCTCACACTCCATCCGCTACGGCATGACCGCCGACAACGTGACTGCGCTCAAGGTGGTGCTGGCGGACGGCACGCCGGCAGAGTTTGGCCCAAACGGGCATGACAAGAGGACAAAGGGACAAGGGGACAAGGGGATGGGGGAACAAGGGGACGAGGGGAATCACTCGGTCACCTTGTCTCCTCGTCACCTGGTCGAGCGGGTGCAGGGGATCGTCCGTGCGCATGAAGACGCAATCCGGCATGACTTCCCCAAAGTGTGGCGGCGCGCCAGCGGCTACAACCTGGACTACGTGGCCGAGATGCTGGCTTACGATCCGGCGCGCCCGACGGCCTGCCTGACCGAAGCCAACGCCCGGCGACAGGGCAGCAACCTGGAGAATCACCTGCGGCAGATCGGCCGGATGAACCTGGCGCCCTTGTTTGCCGGCGCGGAGGGCACGCTCGGCGTGGTCGTCGAAGCCACGCTGCACCTGTTCCCCAGGCCGAAACACACGGCGCTGGTCATCACCGCGTTCGATGGGCTGGTCGAAGCGATGCGCGCCGTGCCGGCGCTGCTCACCACCGACCCGGCGGCCATCGAGCTGATCGGCGGCATGTTCATCCGCGTCGCGCGCGAGTTGCCGGAGTGTCGCGGGCGCATCGGCTGGCTGGACGGCCAGGCCACGCCGGAGGGCCTGCTGGTGATCGAGTTCGACGGCGAAAGTGAGGCTGCGGTGCGCGCCGGCGTCGAGCGCCTGCAGCGCCTGGTTGCCGACGAGCGCCTGCCTTGCGCGCTGCGCCCGTTGTTCGACCCCGCAGCACAGGCGGATGTGTGGTATGTGCGCAAGATCGGCCTGAACGTGCTGACGAGCATCCGCAGCCAGGCCAAGCCGGTTAGCGTGGTGGAGGATGTGGCTGTGCCGGTGGAGCGTCTCGCCGAGTATGTCGAGCGGCTCAGCGCCATCTTTGCCGCGCATGGCACCGAGGGCGCGTTCTATGCCCACGCCAGCGCCGGCGTGTTGCACGTGCGTCCGCTGGTGAACCTGCACACGGCGCAGGGCGTGGCGCAGCTCAAGGGCATCGCCCGCGATGCGCTGGCGCTGTGCCGGGAGCTGGGCGGGGCGATGAGCGGCGAGCACGGCGACGGCTACGAGCGCTCGCACCAGAACGAGGCGCTCTTCGGGCCGCGCGCCTATCAGGCCTTCTGCGAGCTGAAAGATGCGTTCGACCCACGCGGCCTGCTCAACCCCGGCAAAAAGGTGCGCGCCGTCGAGATGGAGTCGCATCTGCGCTATGGCCCAACCTACGCGACGCGCCCGATACAAACAACTTTCACCTTCCACCACAACGGCAGCTTCGCGGCGCTGGTCGAGCAGTGCAACGGCAGCGGCGTGTGCCGGAAGCTGGACGGCGGCGTGATGTGCCCATCCTACCGCGCCACCCGCGAGGAGATGCACAGCACGCGCGGACGGGCGAATCTGCTGCGCGAGTTCTTGTCGGAGAAGAGATTAGAGATTCAAGATTCGAGACTCGATCACTCCCCAATCGCCAATCTCCACTCCCCAATCTCTAATCTCCAATCTCCAAAACCTTCACCGGATGACGTCAAAGCCGCCCTCGACCTCTGCCTGAGCTGCAAGGCCTGCGCCACCGAGTGCGCCGCCGGCGTGGACATGAGCAAGCTCAAGAGCGAGTTCCTCTCGCACTTCTATCGCGCGCGCGGCGTGCCGCTGCGGGCATGGCTGCTGGGGCGCATCGCGTCGTTTGCGCCGCTGGCGTCGGCGTTCGCCCCGCTCTCCAATTGGCTGGCCAATCTCCCGCTCGGCAAGCGCCTGTTGCACATCGCGCCGGAGCGAACGCTGCCGGCCTTCCGGCGACAGACCTTCGAGCGATGGTGGCGCGCCACGGCAGGCGCGCGGCAGGCGCAACCATCGGGCGCGCCAAGGCCGCGGGTGGCGCTTTTCGTGGACACCTTCGCGCGCTACAACCATCCTCATGTCGCCATCGCCGCCGTGAAGGTGCTTCGCGCGATCGGCTGCGATGTGATCGTCCCCGCCTGGCGATGCTGCGGCCGGCCGCTGCTCTCGCAAGGCCAGCCGGAGGCTGTGCTCCCGTGGGTGCGCTTCAACCTGGCGCAGCTGGCCCCGTTGGCGCGGCAGGGCGTGCCCATCCTCGGCCTGGAGCCGAGCTGCATCAGCGCGCTGCGCGATGACTATCCCGACCTGCTGCCGGGGGAAGAGGCCGACGTCGTCGCGCGTATGACGCAAAGCGTCGAGGAATTCGTCGTCGCCCATGGAGCGACTTTCGCCGAAGCGGCGAATGACGCATCGAAGACCCAAGGAGGCAGGCCGAGCATCCTGCTGCACGGCCACTGCCATCAAAAAGCACTGTGGGGCACGCAAGCGACGCGCGCGCTTTTAACATCCGCCGGATACGATGTGCGCGAGGTGGACTCGACCTGCTGTGGCATGGCCGGGGCGTTCGGCTACGAAGCGGAGCATTTCGCGTTGTCGCGCCGGATCGGCGAGCTGGCGCTGCTGCCGGCGGTGCGCGCGGCAAGCGCCGAGACGTTGATCGTCGCGCCGGGCACGTCCTGCCGCGAGCAGATTCAGCACTTCACCGGCCGCGCCGCACTGCATCCGGTCGAGGTCGTCGCCCGGCATCTGGCGTGATGCAAGCGCTGTTTGACGTTGTGAGGCATGTGCTTAGACTATAGCCCATTTGTGATAAACTTCTCAAACGAAAATCGAACGATGAGACAATACACCGCGTCTCGTTGAGCTGAATAAGCCATGAATGAGTTTCTCCCGGTCTTCATCTTGTTGTTTCTCTCCACGGCGCTGGCAGTCTTGGTGGTCTTGATCTCGATCCTGTTTGGGCCGCGCCGCCGGGCGAACAATCCGGTGAAGATCCAGCCGTATGAGAGCGGCATGCGCGCCATCGGCCAGGGACAACGGCGCTTCTCGGTGCGCTTTTATTTGATCGCCGTGCTCTTCATCATCTTCGACATCGAGGTGATCTTCTTCTATCCCTGGGCGGTGGCGTTCCGGCAGTTGGGCTGGTTCGGCTTGATCGAGATGCTGATCTTCGTCGGCATTTTGCTGGTGGGTTACTTCTGGATCTGGAAGAAGGGCGCGTTGGAATGGGAGACCATGGACAAATGACGAATTGAGAATTGAGAAGGGGGTGTCGCAATTCTCAATTCCGAACGGAGTGTGTGAATGGGACTGGAACAAAAACTGGGCGATATGGGCATCGTCACCACTTCGTTGGAGAAGGCGGTGAACTGGGCGCGGTCGAACGCCATCTGGCCGATGTTGTTCGGCCTGGCGTGCTGCGCCATCGAAATGATGAGCACGCAGGCGTCGCGCTACGACCTGTCACGCTTCGGCATGGAGCTGATGCGCGCCAGCCCGCGCCAGAGCGATCTGATGATCGTCGCCGGGCGGGTGAGCCGCAAGATGGCGCCGGTGCTGCGCAATCTATACGACCAGATGCCGGATCCAAAGTGGGTGATCGCCATGGGCGACTGCGCCTCGTGCGGCGGCGTGTTCAACAACTATGCCATCGTGCAAGGCGTGGACGAGATCGTGCCGGTGGACGTGTATGTGGCCGGCTGCCCGCCGCGCCCCGAGACGCTCATTGATGGCATCATGAAGCTGCAAGAGAAGATCAAGCACGAGCCGCTGAAGAAGTGGCAGTGAATGACGCTTCACGCAAGACGCAGGACGCAAGACGTAAACCGTAACACGCAACCCATGGATCAACCGCTAAGTGAGCTGCTCAAGTCCGCGCTGGGCGACGCGATCAGCCAGGTTACCGTCTTTCGCGACGAGGTGACGTTACATGTGCCGCGCGAGCGCATCCTCGAGGTACTGATGCACCTGCGCGACGTGCAGCAGTTCAACATGCTGACCGACGAGACGTGCGTGGACTACTACCCGCGCGAGCCGCGCTTCGGCATCTTGTATCAGTTGTACTCGATCCCGCGCAACATCCGCGTGCGCGTCAAGGTGATGCTGAGCGAGTACGACGCCAGCATCCCGTCCGCCGTGCCGGTGTATCGCAACGCCAACTGGCTGGAGCGCGAGATCTACGACCTGTTTGGGATTCACTTTGAAGGGCACCCCGACCTGCGACGCATCTTGTTGCCGATGGACTATCAGGGGCATCCGCTGCGCAAAGAGGTGCCGGTCACCGTAGAAGAGAACGCGTTCTCGTTCAACCGCGCGCGCATTGACGCCGCGAAACCCTACGCGACGGAGTAGAAAGAGCTGAGAATCAAGAACCGAGAACCAAGAGACAAGAGCCAAGGTAGGCAATGACTAACTTTTGGCTCCAGTTGCTTGGTTCTTCGATCCAAAAATGGCGATAGCAGAACCCCCGATCCGAGTCGAGGACGCGCCGCAGAACGCGGTGCGGGCCGAGGATGTCCAGCTCGACATCACCTTCGAGCAGTTGAAGAAGCTGGTCAGCCCACGCGCGCTGACCGGCGAGACCATGCTGCTCAACATGGGGCCGCAGCATCCCAGCACGCATGGGGTGCTCCGGCTGCTGCTCGAGCTGGACGGCGAGACCATCGTCAGTTGCATCCCCGACATCGGCTACCTGCATACCGGCATCGAAAAGACCGCCGAGGGCAAGACCTACCTCAAGGTCATCCCGCTCACCGACCGCACCGACTACCTGGCGCCGATGAGCAACAACCTGGCCTTCTGCGGCGCCGTGGAGAAACTGGTCGGCATTGATGTGCCCATCCGCGCGCAGTACCTGCGCGTGATCCTGATGGAACTGACGCGCATGAACAGCCATCTGGTGTGGCTGGGCACGCACGCGCTGGACATCGGCGCAATGAGCGTGTTCCTCTACTGCATGCGCGAGCGCGAGATGATCCTCGACATCTACGAGGCCGTCAGTGGTGCGCGCATGATGAGCAGCTACATCCGGCCCGGCGGCCTGTGGCGCGACGTGCCGGCGCACTTCCCGCAATTGGTGCAGCGCGTGCTGGACGTGTTCCCCAAGCGTCTGCTCGAATACGAGAAGCTGCTGAAAGAGAACCCGCTGTGGAAGGAGCGCACCGTCGGCATCGGCAAGATTAGCGCCCAGGACGCCATCGCCTGGGGCATGACCGGCCCATGCCTGCGCGGCAGCGGCGTGAACTACGATGTGCGTAAGGCGCAGCCGTATTCGAGCTACGACCACTTCGAGTTCAGCGTGCCGCTGGGCAGCAACGGCGACGTATACGATCGCTACAAGTGCCGGATGGAGGAGTTCAACCAGTCGCTCAAGATCATCAAGCAGGCGATGGATCGGCTGCCGCCCGGCCCGGTCATGACCGACGACCGCAAAGTCGCCCCGCCGCCCAAGCACGAGATCGCCTACTCGATGGAGTCGCTCATCCATCACTTCAAGCTGTGGACCGAAGGGTTCAAAGCGCCGGAAGGCGAGGTGTATTTCGCCGTCGAGAGCGGCAAGGGCGAATACGGCGTGCTGCTCAGCGGCGATGGCTCGCCCAAGCCGCGCCGCGTCCACTTCCGCGCGCCTTCGTTTCACAACTTACAGCCATTGGGCGAGATCAGCAAGGGTGCGTTGTTAGCCGACATCGTCGCCATCATCGGTTCGATTGATATCGTGTTGGGAGATGTGGATCGGTAGCTACGAGCGATGCGCTGCGAGCTTTGAGTGTTCCCGCTCATAGCTCATAGCTCATAGCTCATAGCTCACAGCTCACAGCTCATAGCTTGACCATGTTGAAAGAAAAGCGAGCCGCCGACATCGAGCAAGTTTTGGCCAAGTATCCGCCGGAGCGCAAACGCAGCGCGGTCATGCCGCTGCTATACATCGCGCAGGAAGAGTATGGCTACTGTAGCGACGAGGCCGTGCGCGAGGTAGCCGAGATCATCGGCTGCGACCCGACCGAGGTGAAGAGCATCGTCGGCTTCTACACGATGTTCTACGAGCAGCCGGTCGGCAAGTACGTGATTGACGTGTGCGACGACCTGCCGTGCGCGCTGCGCGGCGCGGACAAGTTCGTGACCCACTGCGAGAAGAAGCTGGGCATCCGCGCCGGCCAGACCACACCCGACGGCAAGTTCACCCTGAACACGGTGATGTGCATCGCGGCCTGCGACCGCGCGCCGGTGGCGCAGGTGAACCGCGAGTATCGCTACGACCTGACCGAGGAGGCGTTCGACCGAATGGTGGACGAGCTTTCACGGAGCTGAGCATGGGCCTGACCTTCATCGAAGGCTTGGTGACCGGGCCGACCGGCAAGCAGGCGCGCATAAACTTCTCGGTGGATAGCGGCGCGACCTACACCTTGCTGCCTGATCCGATCTGGCGCGAATTGGAGCTGCAGCCCAAGCGCCAGATGACGTTCACGCTGGCCGATGGCACAACCATCAACCGGTTGATCTCCGAGGCGCATATCGCGCTGGCCGGCCAAGATGGCACCAGCCCGGTCATCCTGGGAGAGCCGGGGGATGAGGCGCTGCTCGGCGCGGTGACGCTGGAGGTGCTGGGATTGGTGTTGAATCCGTTCAACCGCTCGTTGCAGCCCATGCGAGCGATGTTGGCTTGAGTTGTGGAGTGGAGAGATTTATGGCTGGGTTTTACGGGACGAAGAACAAGACGATGGACCGGCATGTGCTGCTGCGCGATATTGACGTGCCGAACATCCGCGAGTATGACGTTTACGTCGCCAACGGCGGGTATGAAGCGTGGAAGAAGGCGTTGACGACGATGAAGCCGGACGAGGTGATCAACGTCGTCAAAGAGAGCGGCCTGCGCGGCCGCGGCGGCGCCGGCTTCCCGGCCGGCGTGAAGTGGAGCTTCATCCCTAAGGATGTCTTCCCCAAGTATGTCGTGGTCAACGGCGATGAGAGCGAGGCTGGCACGTTCAAGGATCATCAGATCATTGACGGCAACCCGCACCAGCTCATCGAAGGCGTGGCGCTCTGCGCATACGCCGTGCAGGCCAAGACAAACTACATCTACCTACGCGGCGAGTTCTACGAGCCGGCTCAGGCGTTACAGAAGGCGATAGACGAAGCCTACGCCCACGGCATGTTGGGCAAGAACGTGCTCGGCAGTGGCTTCGACATAGATATTCACATCCACCTCGGCGCCGGCGCATACATCTGCGGCGAGGAGACGGCGCTGCTCTCGTCGTTGGAAGGCCAGCTCGGCCAGCCGCGCCTGCGCCCGCCGTTCCCGGCCGTCCAGGGCCTGTATGCCAAGCCGACGGTGATCAACAACGTCGAGACGTTGGCCAACGTGCCGCCCATCGTGCTGCACGGCGCGCAGTGGTATCGCCAATACGGAACGGAGAAGAGTCCCGGCACGAAGATCTTCTGCGTGAGCGGGCGCGTGAACAAGCCGGGCAACTACGAGCTGCCGCTGGGCAAATACACCATTCGCGAGCTGATCGAGATGGCCGGCGGCACAATGGACGGCCGGCCGGTGAAGGGCGTGCTGCCCGCCGGCTCGTCCGCGCCGATCCTGCCGGCCAGCGCGCTCGACACCAAGCTGGACTACGAGAGCGTGCAGGCGGCCGGCTCGATCCTCGGCTCGGCCTCATTCGTCATCCTGGACGACACGGTGGACATCGTGTGGGCGGCGCGCAAGATGGTGCGCTTCTTCAAGCATGAGAGCTGCGGCAAATGCACGCCCTGCCGCGAGGGCACGTACTGGGCGCTCAAGCTCTACGACAAGATTCTCTCCGGCCGCGGCACGCTGGAAGACGTGGACATGATCGGCGAGGTGGCCGGGCAGATGGCCGGCAAGTGCTTCTGCCTGCTGGGCGAATTCGCCACCTCGCCGATGCAAAGCACGCTCAAGCACTTCCGGGCGGAATACGAAGCGTTCATTGCCAACCATCAGGGCGGCAAGATGAACGGCTATACCGATGAGCTGATCCGGGAGGGCGTCATTGCCGGACCGGAAGGCGTCATCGCTCGCCACTGACATCTGGAACGGCGCAGCTAGATGCCACGAGAGGTGCCGAATTGCCGTGAACACGAAGGTGGTGTGGACGACGCGCTTTGTCGTCGTGTTGCTGGCGTTGACCGTGTGGCTGCCGGTGCACGCGGCGGAGAAAGTCGTCACGCCGATCGGCAAGATCACAACTGAATACAAAGGCAAGTTCGTGACCATCCAGGGTGTGATCCAGAGCGAACGCCGGTTCAAATCCGGTATGCGCTATGGGGTGAGCGACGACACCGGCCAGATCACGCTGGTCCTGTTCGATCGCGAGTTGAAACAAGCGCCGGGGCCGGATCAGTTGATCGAAGGTGCGACGGTCAACGTCACCGGCAAGGTGGACTTCTTCAACAAAGAGGTGCAGATCGTGCCGGTGCGCGGGACGGACGTGGTGATCGTGAAGCCTGCACCGCCGATCCCACCGCTGGCGATCGGGGCGATCGGTCCGAACGATGTCGGCAAGACCGTAGCGGTGCAGGGCATCGTCGTGGAAGCGTCCAACTTCTCCGCCGGCTTCAAGCTGCGGCTGGGCGACGACACCGGCCAGATCACGGTCACGATCTTCGAAAACGTGTTCGATGCGCTGGCCAAGCCGGAGCAGATCAACGTCGGAGCGACGCTGAGCGTGACGGGCGAAGTGAACGCCTTCGGCGGCGGGCTGGAGATCACGCCGGGCTCGGCAAGCCGGATCCGCGTCGCGGCGCCGCCGGCGCGTGACGTGAAACAGTATGCGTTGTCCGAGATCAGCGGCAACGATCACAACACGGTCGTGCGCGTGATCGGCGAGATCGCCGGCATCCAGCCGTTCGATAAGGGCATCGAGGTGTTGATCAAGGACGAGACCGGCGCGCAGCGCCTGCGCCTGTATCAGGTGGTGGCCAGGCGCGTCAAGATCAACGTGGGCGATAAGATCGAAGCGATCGGGCGCGTGAAGGCGTCGAAGACCAGAGGCGTCGCCATCGAAGTGGCGCTGCCCGGCGATGTGCAATTGAAACGATGAGGTATGGCTGACTTAGTGAATTTGACGATTGACGGCGTGCCCGTGTCCGTGCCGAAGGGCACGCTGGTGGTAGATGCAGCGAAGAAGATCGGGAACGACATCCCGGTGTTTTGCTATCACCCCAAGCTCAAGCCGGTAGGCATGTGCCGCATGTGCCTGGTGGACATCGGCACGCCGAAAATAGACCCGGCGACCAAACAGCCGGTGCGCGACGAGCAGGGCAACGTGGTGATCACCTTCGCGCCCAAACTGACGACGGCCTGCACGACACCGGTCAGCGAAGGCATGGTCGTCCGCACGGCGACCGAGCAGGTGCGCGCGGCGCGCGAAGACATCCTAGAGTTCCTGCTCACCTCGCATCCGCTCGATTGCCCGATCTGCGACAAGGGCGGCGAGTGCCCGCTGCAGAACCTGACGCTGGGCTTCGGCCCCGGCGTCAGCCGCTTCGACTACGACGCCAAATTCCACAACGAAAAGCACGTGCCGCTCGGCGACCTGATCTACCTCGACCGCGAACGCTGCATTCAGTGCGCGCGCTGCATCCGCTTCCAGGACGAGATCGCCGACGACCACGTGTTGCAGTTCCACGATCGCGGGCGGGGCATGGAGATCATCACTTTCAGCGACCCGCCGTTCGACTCGTACTTCGGCGGCAACACGACCGACATCTGCCCGGTCGGCGCGCTGACCACAGCCGACTTCCGCTTCAAGGCGCGGCCGTGGGAGCTGGACAGCACGCAAAGCCTGTGCACGCATTGCCCGGTAGGATGCAACATCACGCTGAACACTCGGCTGGAGACGAAGACCGGCGGCTACGAGATCAAGCGCGTGATGCCGCGCCAGAACGAGCAGGTCAACGAGATCTGGATTTGCGACAAAGGGCGCTATGTGCATCACTTCACCCGCGCGGAGGATCGTCTGCGCCGGCCGATGATCCGGCGCGACGGCCGGCTGGCCGAGGCAACCTGGGAGCAGGCGCTGCAACTGATGAGCGACCGGCTGCGGGCTGCGGGTTCGCACGTGGCCGCGGTCGTCGGCGATCGGATTGCCAATGAAGATGCCTACCTCGTCGCCAAGCTGGTGCGCGCGCTGAATGGCGTAGCCGGCATGTCGCCATCGCTGCCGGCCCACTACGCCGATGTCGTGCGCGCGTTCGGCGTGGGCGCCCAGGCCGACTTCGCCCGACTGGGCAAGGGCGATGTCATCCTCGTGGTGAACGGCGACGTAGAGGAGCAAGCGCCGGTGTGGTTCTTGCGCCTGCGCCAGGCGGTGGTGGATCGGGGTGCGGCGCTGGTGATGGCCCATGCGCGCAGCACGAAGATGCACCGCTACGCTCGAACGATCTATCGCTACGAGCCCGGCCATGCAGCCAAGTGGGCAGCGGCTCGAAGCGAGGAACTCATCGCGAAAGACTTGAAGGATGCGCGCAACGTGTTGATCGTCTTCGGCGATGAAGGCCTGGACGGTCCCGGCGCACGTGCGCTGACGCAGTTGCTGGCCAACCTGCTCGTCGCAACCGGCCACGCCGGCAAAGCCGATAGCGGCTTGCTCGCGTTCTATCCGCACGCCAACACCCAGGGCGTCTTCGACATGACGGTGGGCGCCGGGCATACGGACACATCAGATAGCGCGAATGGCAAGGTCAGGACGGATGCTCGATTCTCGATTCTCGATTCCCAATTCGAGGTTGTCTGGCTGGTCGGTGTGGGTGATGCGAACGACGCGCCGCCGGCCAAGTTCACCATCGTGCAAGAGCTGTTCATGACGGAGCTGGCCAAGCAGGCCGACGTGGTGCTACCGGCGCTGAGCTTCGCCGAGCGCGAGGGCACGTTCACCAGCGGCGACCGGCGCGTGCAGCGCTTCTACCGCGCGCTCCCGTCGCTGGGCGAGGCCCGGCCGGATTGGTGGGTGGCGCAAGAAATCGCCAAGCGGCTCGGCCACCATTGGGGCTTCCAAGGGCCGATGCACATCTTCGCCGACATCGCGCGCAGCATTCCGCACTACAACGGCCTGTCGTATGAGGTCATTAGCGAGAGCGGGCCGCAATGGCCGCCGATGGGGCGCGGCGACCTGTACTACGGCGGCACGGTATACGACAACACCGGCGGCTTGGGTGCTCGCTACCCCAGCGATGCCGAGCGCGATTCGGCCGGCGTGCATCCATACGACGTGGCCGTACCCGAACCGACCATCGCCGGGCTGGCGCGCAGGCCGCGTCCGCTGTATCGCGACGGCGAACTGATTCGCCGCAGCGCTGTGCTCGCGTCACACATCATGCCGATTCAGGAGACCGCCTAGGGATTCGTCAACTTTACATTAGCAGCTATTTTCATCTTTCGCTTGTGTTTCTCCGGCTCGTGAAGCGAATGAAAGACGAAAGATGAAACGATGTGAAATAGCAGAATGCCAATTCTACTCGAAGTCACCTTGAAGTCGGTCGTGCTGATCTTCGTGCTGCTGACCGGCTTCGCTTACCTGTCGCTGGTGGAGCGCAAGGTGCTGGCGCGGTTGCAAGCGCGCATCGGCCCGAACCGCGCCGGCCCGATGGGCCTGCTCCAGCCGCTGGCCGATGGCCTTAAGCTCATCTTCAAAGAGAGCGTCACTCCGGCCGGGGTGGATAAGCCGATCTACTTTCTGGCGCCGGTGCTCGTGGTTGTGCCGGCGCTCATCCTGTTCGCGGTGATCCCGGTCGGCCAAGGGCCGGCCTTCCAGCTCGCCAGCGACATCAACGTCGGCGCGCTGTATGTCGTCGGCGTGATGGGCGTCGCAGTCTATGGCATCACGCTGGCCGGCTGGGCATCGAACAACAAATATGCTGCGCTGGGCGGCCTGCGCGCCTCGGCGCAGGTCATCTCGTATGAGCTGGGCATGGGCTTGTCCATCGTCGCCGTCGTGCTGATGGCGTCGAGCGCGAGCCTGGCCGACATCGTCGAGGCGCAGATGCCTGGCAACATCCTCGGCTGGTTCGTCTTCCGCCAGCCGGTCGCGGCGGCGATCTTCGCGATCACCGCGCTGGCCGAGCTGGCGCGCGCTCCATTCGACCTGGTCGAGGCCGAGCAGGAGCTGACCGCCGGCTTCATGACCGAATACAGTGGCATGAAGTTCGCGCTGTTCTTCATGGGCGAATACGTCAAGATGATCGCCGTCAGCGCACTGTTCGTCACCTTCTTCCTGGGCGGCTGGAGCGGGCCGTTCGTGGATCAGGTGCCGATTCTCTCGGTCGTGTATTTCACGATCAAAGTTGTGGCCTGCCTGTTGCTGATGATCTGGACGCGCGCGACGCTGCCGCGCATGCGCTACGATCGGCTGATGGGCTTCGGCTGGAAGGTGCTGACGCCGGTGGCGATTGCCAATGTGATCGTCACGGCGTTCCTGATCGCCCTGGGTGTGCCTGGTTATAAGTGATGATTCATGATGGATGATTCGAAGTCGTCGTCAGGTCGTCAAGTCGTCAATTATCTGACTTCTGACTTCTGACTTCCAACTTCCGACTTCCGAACTTCTGACAACTGAACGAGAGATGGGCTTAAAAGACGTTCTCACCCGCATCCCGGTCGGCTTCCTGACGGTGCTCAAGACCGTAACGCGCAGGCCGGTGACGATTCAGTATCCTGAGCAACAAAAGCCGATGTCGGCACGCTTCCGCGGGCGGCATCACCTCAAGCGCTACGAGGATGGCCTGGAGCGCTGCATCGGTTGCGCGTTGTGTGCCGCAGCCTGCCCGGCCGATGCGATCTACGTAGAGGCCGGCGAGAACACCAACGAGGAGCGTTATTCGCCGGGCGAGCGCTACGCCAGGGTGTACGAAATCAACATGCTCCGCTGCATCTTCTGCGGCTACTGCGAAGACGCCTGCCCGACGAACGCGATCGTGCTCGAGCCGATCGAATTCCCGACCGGCTACACCCGCGAGAGCATGATCTACACCAAGGAGATGTTGCTCGAATCGCCGCCGATCAACGTGCCGGCCACGCCACAGCGCACACCGCCGGGCAAATACGATCGCGCCATCTTGCCCTTCCCACCGATTGACGAAAGCCAATGAACCCGGACTTGCCCATCCTCATCCTCCTCGGCATCGTGAGTGTCGCTTCCGCGCTCGGTTTGTTGCTGAGCCGCAACGCGATCTACGCGGCGCTGTTCCTGGTGCTGAACTTCGGCGTCGGAGCAGTGATCTACTTGGTGCTGAATGCGCCGTTCATCGCCGTCGTGCAGGTGAGCGTGTATGCCGGCGCGATCATGGTGCTCTTCCTGTTCGTGATCATGCTGCTGGGCGCGGAGCGGCTCAGCCCTGCTGAGAACCCGCCAGGGACGTCGTTCCAGCGACCGCTGGCGATCGCGCTCGGCGGTGTGTTGCTGGTTTTGGCACTTTACGTATTGTTCGCCCGGCAGCCGCCAACGACGGCGGCCGCACTGGCCGACTCCAGCCCGATGGCCGTCGGCATGTCCTTATTTACCACTTACGTCTTCCCTTTCGAGGTCGTGTCTATTCTGCTGCTGGTTGCAATGGTCGGCGCAGTGGTGCTCACGCGGAATAGGTGATCGCGTCTTACGTCTTGCGTTTTGCGCGTCCGAAGACTCGACGCGGAGTGCGCAACACGCAATACGCAATACGCAACGGGCTCTCCATGGACTCAACAACCTTTGTCGTCTTCCTTTCCGCCATCCTTTTCACCATCGGCGTGCTAGGTGTGTTGCTACGCCGGAGCGCGCTGCTTATCTTCATGTCGGTCGAGCTGATGCTCAACGCGGCTAACCTGGCCTTCGTTGCATACGCGCATCGCTGGGTGCAACTCGACGGGCAGATCTTCGTGTTCTTCGTCATGGCGGTCGCCGCAGCCGAAGTGGCCGTTGGCCTGGCGCTGATCGTCACCATCTTCCGCACCAAGCGCAGCACGAACGTGGATGACTTGGCGGCGCTAAAGGGGTAGGAAGTCCCCCTCCCCTACTCCCGATTCCCGCTTGGGCAACGGGAGTGGGGAGTCGGTTAGCAACGATGGACGTGCAGGTGTTAGCCGCATACGGTTTGGAACCGCAACGGTTCGATGTGCAGCCGTTCGGCCATGGCCACATTAACAAAACTTATCTGGCGACCGACCGTGCGGGCGATGCGCACTACATCCTGCAGCGCATCAACACCAACGTCTTCAAGCAGCCGCAGATCATCGCGCGCAATCATCGGCTGGCCGGCGACTATCTGGCGCGCACGCAACCCGACTATCTCCTTCCGCACATCATTCCCACCGCCGCCGGCGACGATCTATATTGCGACGGCGCAAGCTATTGGCGCATGACGCCCTACGTGCCGAACACGGTCGCGTTGAACGAAGCGACCTCCCCGCAGCAGGCCTATGAGGCAGCCAGGCAGTTTGGCCGGCTGGCGCGGTTGACCGCAGACATTGATTTGTCAGAATTCCGGCCGACGATCCCCAACTTTCACAATCTGGCGCTTCGCTTCGAGGCCTTCGAGCAGGCCATCGCCTCAGCGGATGACGCACGCAGACGCAAGGCGTCCGACTTGATCGAAGCCATGCTCGCTGCGGCGTCCATCGTGGAGACATACGTTGCCCTGGTTCGCGACGGTGGTCTGCCCGACCGGCTGATGCACCACGACACGAAGATCAACAACGTGCTGCTGCATCAAGACACATTCGAGGGCGTGTGCGTCATTGACTTGGACACGTTGATGCCGGGCAAGATCCTCTCCGACGTCGGCGACATGGTGCGCACCTACGTGTGCCCGGTCTCGGAAGAAGTGCGCGATGTGAGTCGCGTCGTTGTACGCGAGGCATACTTCGCTGCGCTGATGGATGGTTATCTATCCGAAATGCGCGGCGCGCTCACCCTGCTCGAACGCGAGCTGTTGTTCTACGCGGGTGAGTTTATGATCTACATGCAAGCGCTGCGCTTCCTGACCGATTATCTGGCGGGCGATGTGTACTACCCGATAACATACGACGCACACAACCTCGACCGAGCGCGCAACCAGTGGGCCTTGCTCACCTGCTTGCGCCAAAAAGAGCGGTCGCTGCGCGAGATCATACGAAAGTGTTTATAACCTCATGGAGCTATTCATCCTGTCCCCGATCCTGTTCCCGCTGCTCGGCCTGCTGATCAACACGGTTTGGGGCCGGCGCATGAGCGAGCGCGCCATCGGCGGGGTGGCCACGCTGGCTGCGGCGGCATCGTTCGCCGTTTGCATGGCGATGTTCGGCCAGTTGACTGCCGCGGAAGATGCACGCCTGGCCGCGACCGTCGCGCCGTGGATCAGCGCCGGCGCGCTCAACGTGTCCTTCGGCTTCCTGGTAGACCGGCTCAGCATCGTCATCATGCTGATCGTCACCGGCGTCGGCACGCTGATCCACATGTTCAGCGTGGGCTACATGCACGGCGACGAGCGCTTCCAGCGCTACTTCATCTATCTCAACCTGTTCCTGGCGTCTATGCTGGTGCTGGTGATGGCCGACAACTTTCTGGTGATGTTCGTGGGCTGGGAGCTGGTCGGCCTGTTTTCGTATCTGCTCATCGGCTTCTGGTTCAAGAACCTCAAGAACGCCGAGGCGGGACGCAAAGCCTTCGTCGTCAATCGCATCGGCGACGTCGGTTTCGTGCTGGGTATTTTGCTCATCTTCGTCACGTTCGGCAGCCTGAGCTTCGCCGACGTGTTCGCGCAAGCCGAGGCGCGGGGCGAAGCGTTGGCCGGCGCGATTGGGCTGATCACGCTGCTGTTGTTCATCGGCGCGACCGGCAAGAGCGCGCAGATTCCGCTGTTCGTGTGGTTGCCGGATGCCATGGCCGGTCCGACGCCGGTATCCGCGCTCATCCACGCGGCGACGATGGTGACCGCCGGCGTGTATATGATGGTGCGCGCCGGTGTGCTGTATGAGCTAGCCCCGGCGACGCAGACGATCGTCGCCATTGTCGGCGCGCTCACCGCGTTCGTCGCCGGCACCAGCGCGCTGCGCCAACTCGACATCAAGAAGGTGCTGGCCTATTCAACCGTCAGCCAGCTCGGCTATATGGTTGCCGCCTGTGGCCTGGGCGCGTTCATCGCCGCCGATTTCCACCTGCTCACGCACGCTTTCTTCAAGGCTGCGTTGTTCCTGGCGGCCGGCAGCGTGATTCACGGGATGGAGCACGGCATGCACGCCGCGCACGGCGCACATGTGGATGCGCAGGACATGCGCCACATGGGCGGGCTGGCGCGCAGAATGCCGATCACCTTCGTCGCGTTCCTGCTCGGGGGGCTAGCACTGGCCGGCGTGCCGCCGCTGTCCGGCTTCTTCTCCAAAGACGAAATTCTGCTAGACGCCTTCAAGCACAACCCGTTGGTGTTCGCCTTGTTGGCCGTCAGCTCTGTGGTAACGGCGTTCTACGTCGGCCGGCAACTGGCGCTGGTGTTCACCGGCCCGCCGCGCAGCGAAGCCGCCGCGCACGCCGTCGAGTCGAACTGGCTGATGACCGTGCCGCTGATCGCGTTGACGATCGGCACGGTGTTCGCCGGCTTGTTCAACTTCCCCGGCACGCATCCGCTGACGGATTGGCTCGCGCCGGTCGTGCAGCACGGCGAAGCGCCCAAGTTCGATGTTGTCCTAGCGGCGGTGTTTAGCGCACTGGCGATCGGCGCGTTGGCCGGCGCGTGGCTGCTTTACCGCAACCCCGAGCGCGCTCGGGCCGAGGCCGAAACCGGCCTTGGCAAGTTCCTGGCGAAGGCATGGTATTTCGACGACATCTATGCATCGGCGATCGTCAAGCCCTTCTACGCCATCAGCACGGTATGTGCGCAGGTGCTTGACGTCGGCGTGATTGATGGCGCAGTGAACGGCGTAGGGCGCCTGTTCCGCAGCCTGGGCGGGTCGCTGCGCGGCCTGCAGACCGGCTTCGTGCGCAACTACGGCTTGATCATGCTCGCCGGCGTGGTCGTCGTTGTGGCATATTTCGTGCTGAATGCGAGGTGATTCCCGGCTTCTGACTCCCGACCAGCCAAGAACCGAAGGCGGGAGTGGAGAGTCGGAAGTCGTGCGAAAGGAGGTTGCCATGATCGTTCAAGCTTCGACCGTTCATACCGATCCGAACGACCCCGCGCCGCAGGGGTATCTGGTGCGGCCGGATGATGATAAGCCGTATCCCGGCATCGTGCTGATCCAGGAGTGGTGGGGCATCGAGCCGCACATCCGCGAGTTGGCCCAGCGACTGGCCACGTCTGGCTTCGTGGTGCTCGTGCCCGACCTGTATCACGGCAAGATCGCCACCGAGCCGAACGAGGCGCAGAAGATGCTGATGGCGACCGTGCAGAACATGGACAAAGCCATCCGCGAGATCGTGCTGGCGCTGGACTACCTGCGCAACGATGCGGGCGTGCAGCCGAAGAAGATCGGGCTGATGGGCTTCTGTATGGGCGGCCTGCTCACCTACAAGACCGCCGAACGCTACCCGCACCTGGGCGCGATCTCGCCCTGGTACGGTGGCGGCTACGACCCGACGCCGGAGGACGTCGCCAAGGTGAACGTGCCGGTGCTGGCAATCTACGGCGAGACCGATGGCGCCATCCCGGTCGCGCAGGTGAAGAAAATCGAGAAGCTCTACAAGGATGCCGGCAAAGATATCGAGGTGCGCATCTACCCGAACGCCGGCCATGCGTTCAACAACCCCGACCACGGGATGTATGTCGCCGAGGCGGCGAAGGACGCCTGGGCGCGCGCTGTCGCCTTCTTCAAGAAGCACTTGGTCTGACCATGGCGAAAACAGCGGCCGATCTAACGGCAGAGGAGATGCAGGCGTATCGCGCAGGCTTGGCTCGCAAGCCGGCCTGGGATACGCCTGATCTGCTCGCGCGTCGCTGCCGCGCCTTACAAGTGGCCAAGCGAGTTGCCGACTCACTCAAAGAACAGTTTGGCGCAAGACAGGTCCTGCTCTTCGGCTCGCTCGCACATGGTCACTGGTACACGCGCAATTCGGACATTGACATTGCTGTATGGGGCCTCGAGCCGTCCCGATTCTTCGAGGCGCTAGGCGTAGCCGAGGCGCTTTCGAGCGACTTTGATATTGATCTTCTTCCTATGGAAGATTGCAAGCCGGAGTGGCGAGATGTCATTCTGGGCGAGGCGCAACCGCTGTGAAAGACACTTATTTAGCGGTAGCCGAACGCATTCGTCGTGAGTTGGTTGGCATTCGTCGTGAAGCTGACAAAGCGCGAAGGAACTGGCAGCGGGCGAAGGCATCAGGCGATGAAGCATATGTTGACAGTGTGGCGCTCAGCCTGCACGGTTTTTACACGGGTGTTGAGCGCGTTCTCGAGATGATTGCGACTTCGATTGATCAGTCAATGCCGTCGGGTGAGCATTGGCATCAAGCGTTGCTGGAGCAGATGGCGAATGAAGTACCGGGCGTGCGACCGGCCGTGATCGGAGGCGAAGCACAAACAGCGCTCAATGAGTTGAGGCGCTTCCGTCACGTGGTGCGAAATGCATACACTTACGACTTCGACCTGGTCAAACTTGAGACGATCATAAACATTTTGCCAATCGCAGAAGCGCATGTGAATAAGGAATTGTCGGCCTTCGCTGATTTTCTAGAGGCGATAGCTCAGGACTGAGATGCTTTCACTGATCACGTTCATCCCAATCATCGGCGCAGCGGTCGTGGCGCTGGCGCCTCGGCGCCTGGCGCGCGTCATCGCGCTGGCGGCCTCGCTGGTCGCGTTTGTCCTTTCGCTGGGGCTGTTGGCCGCCTTCGATGCGTCGCAGGCCGGCTACCAGTTCGTCGAGTCGGCGCCGTGGATTCCCCAATTCGGCATCGGCTACAAGCTGGGTGTGGACGGCGTCAGCATCTGGCTGGTGCTGCTCACCACGTTCATCTTCCCCATCGCGCTGTGGTTCTCCGGTGAATCCATCCACGAGCGCGAGAAGGCCTACTACGCGCTGATGCTGCTGATGGAGACGGCGACGCTGGGCGTGTTCCTCGCCCTGGACATGTTCCTGTTCTACGTGTTCTGGGAGTTCGCGCTGGTGCCGATGTACTTCATCATCGGCGTGTGGGGCGGCGAACGGCGCACCTACGCGTCGGTCAAATTCTTCATCTACACCATGGCCGGCAGCGTGCTGATGTTGATCGCCATCCTGGCGCTGGGGATCAACGCCGGCTCGTTCGACCTGGAGGCCATCGCGCGCAATAACGGCAGCTTCGCAGCCAATGCGTTGCTCTTCCTGGCCTTCGCCATCGCGTTTGCGATCAAGGTGCCGGTCTTCCCGTTCCACACCTGGCTGCCCGACGCGCACGTCGAAGCGCCCACGGCCGGTTCGGTGATCCTGGCCTCGGTGCTGCTGAAGATGGGCGGCTACGGCCTGATCCGCTTCAACCTGCAGCTCTTCCCCGAGGCAAGCGCAGCCTTCGCCCCACTGATGATCGCGCTGGCGGTCATCGGCATCCTCTACGGCGCGTTGGTGGCCTTCGCACAGAGCGACGCCAAGAAGCTGGTCGCCTACTCGTCGGTGAGCCACATGGGCTATATCCTGCTCGGCATCTTCGCCCTCAACCAGATCGGCATCCAGGGCGCGATCTTGCAGATGGTCAACCACGGCCTGAGCACCGGCGGCCTGTTCCTGATCATCGGTTTCATTTACGAGCGCCGGCACACGCGCGAGATGAACAAATTCGGCGGCCTGCTGGCCCGGATGCCACTCTACGGCGCGCTGGCGCTGATCCTCGTGCTCAGCTCGGCCGGCCTGCCGGCGCTCAACGGCTTCGTCGGCGAATTCGTCATTTTGCAGGGCGCTTTCCAGGCTAACGCACTGGCGACGGCCTTCGCCGCCTTCGGGATGGTGCTCAGCGCTGCCTATCTGCTCACCATGTTCCAGAAGATCTTCCTCGGCGAGAGCCGCGATCCGGCGAATGACGGGCTGCGCGACCTGAACTGGCGCGAAGTCGTCTCGGTCGCGCCGCTGATCGTCATGTGCTTCGTGATCGGTCTATATGCCACACCCTTCTTCAACGTGATGAGCAGCAGCGTAGCCGGCTTGTTGACCGGCACCGGCCTGGCGATGAAGTGACACGCGAGTAGATACGTCTCGATGGATCCGCGAATCGCGTTCGAACTCGGTCCGCTACGCATACATTGGTACGGCGTCGTCATCACAGCCGGCATGATCGTCGCCACCTACATCGCCGCGCTGGAGATGAAGCGCCGAGGCGAAGACCCAGGTGTGGTCTGGGACGGTGTGCTGTGGGTGATCGCGTTCGGCATCCTCGGCGCGCGGCTGTATCACGTCTTCTCTTCGCCCAACGACGGCAGCAACAGCGGCTGGGCCTACTACCGCCAGAACCCGCTGCAAATCCTCGCCATCTGGAACGGCGGGCTGGGCATCTACGGCGGCTTGATCGGCGGCATCCTCGGCGCGCTCCTCGTCAGCCTCAAGCATCGCGTCAGCTTCTGGCGGTTGGCCGATAGCGCCGCGCCCGGCGTGCTCATTGCGCAATCCATCGGTCGCTGGGGCAACTACGCCAACCAGGAACTTTACGGCGGGCCGACCGGCTCAGCGTGGTGGGGCATCACGATTGACCCGGCCTTTCGCATTCGCACGCCGCACGTGGACTTTACCGATCTGCAGCGTTATCCGCCGGAGACGCGCTTCCATCCCACCTTCTTTTACGAGTCGGTCTGGAACTTCGTCGGCTTCATCGGGTTGATGTGGATTGCGCGCCGCTTCCAGGATCGCCTGCGCGACGGGGACATGATGGGGCTGTATTTCATCTGGTATGGCTTGGGCCGGTCGTGGATCGAGTTGTTCTTCCGGCCCGATGCCTGGACGTTTGGCCCGCTGCCGACTGCTGTGCTGATCTCGCTGGCCGGCATCGCCTTCGGCGTGGCGATCCTATTTGTCAACCACGTCGTTCGCCCACCCGCTGCGCCGCAGCCGGCGGTTTCGGCCTAATGTCATGCCGCGCTATCGCATCACCGATGAGTACGAGCTGCCCGACGACGATGACGACGATTGGCCGTACGAAGGCAAAATCCACCGTCGCCAGCGTCGTGCGCCCGCCGGCTTGTTCATCGTGCTGGCGGCGTTGATCGCCATCGGCGCGGGCGCAGCCGGCCTGTTCACCCTCTCCGAACGCCAGGAGCGCGATTCGTTCTGCTTGTCGTGTCACACAGCGCAGCACCGCGCCTATGTGGATCGCGCGCAGGCTTCGATCGCCGGCGCGCTCGCGCCCGACCTATCCAGCTATCACTACCAGCAGATCCACGGCCAGGGCGGCGAATTGCGCTGTATTGACTGTCATCGCGGCGATGGCGGCACGCGCCATCGCGCGGAGACGCTGATCCTCAGCGCCGAGCTGATGGCGTTCTGGCTGGCCGGTCAGGACGATCAACGGCCGGAGAAAACCGCCATCACCACGACGGTGGTCAACGGGATCACGCGGACGGTGGCGCAGACCACGCTGGGCCTGCGCGTGCCGCACCTCTCGAACGCCGGTTGCATCGGCTGTCACGAGGCGCAACTGCTGGTCGCAGGGATGGATAACCACATGCACAACATGCTGCCGGCCGTGTACGATGCCTGGAAGCGCGGCGCGCCGTTGATTGCGCCGCAGAATGCCCCCGATCCGCAGGCCGTGATTGCCTTGGGGTTAGCCCGCTACGCAACGACGTTGCAATGCTCGAACTGTCACCAGACGCACCGCACGTTAGATACGGCGCGCTTTTTGGACTTGCAAGGCGTGGTCAAGCCCGCCTGCGAACAGTGCCACCGCGAAACGGGACAGGGGCCGGCCGAGGTGACGATCTCAGAGGAAGAGTAGCTGCGCGCTCACTCCTCGATGAACTCGACGCGCTCGTAGCCGGCGTTCAGCAAAATGCGCTCGATGGCGATCTGCGCGTTGCGGCGCGCGTCGCTCAGCAGGCCGCTCTCGATCGCCGTGTTGCGGATTGCCTCCAGCGCCTTCTCTCGCGCTTGCGCCTCCAGCTCTTTGCTCTCCGGGATGAGGAGCAGATTGGTGCGGTCGTACACGCGGGTGGTGCATGGCTGCGTCGAGTCGTCAATCAAGTACACGTCGAGCAGTTGGGCGCGGGGTAACTTCACACGTACCGTCTTGCCGTCGTCCATCACCACGACATCGCTATCCTTGAGTTGGGTGAGGTCAACGCCGGCCTTCACGCGGCCGCACGCGATCAGCACCAGTTTCTCATAGAGCACGTTGCCCACGCGTGCCTGATTGACTTCGGCGATGGTGGACAACAGCGACTGCGCCGTAGCCAGCTCGCTGATGGCGCGCACTTGCAGCACCGCCGGCGGCCGCACCACGATGGTCGGCGTGGGCGGCGGAAGCACGGTCTGGATGATGTTGGCCGGGTTGGCGCGATCTACCGTCTCCGCCATGCGCTCGGTAGATTCGCGCAGCGCAAACGCCACCAATGCGCCGGCGATCAACAGCGCGAGCGCGATGATGCCGGCGCCGATCAAGCAGCCAAGCGTGGTCTGCGACATGCCGCCCGGTGGCGGCGCTTGCATCGTCGCGGGCGCGGGCGTGCGTGATGGAACGCTCGCTTCTGGATATTGCTCCTGACGCCGTTCATCCGGCGCTTGTGTCGCCGCGGGCACAGGCGCCGGCGGCATCACAGACGGTGGATCACTCGCCGGCTTGGACTTGGGGCGCTTGGGCTTGGTCGAATCAGACATCAGAAAGTGGTTCGGGCGCCGGCGGGATCAAGCCGAGTTTGCGCGCGTGTTCTTCTAGCTTGCGCACGCTCGGCTCGGTCAGCCGTGAGCCGTCGGCGAAGACGATCGTCGGAATGCTGCGGAAGCCGTTGTTGACCGACTTGACGAACTCCTCGGCCTCCTTGTTCTTGTCCACATCTATCCACTCGTATGGGACCTTGTTGTTGTCGAACCACGAGCGAGCGCGGCGTGTGTCGCCGCACCACATGGCGCCGTAGAACTTGACGGGTGGTTGGGTGTTGGACATCTCTCTTTTCGCTTTTCTCCAATCGTTTGAGCTGTAAGTCTCGTCGAATTATAAGAGGGCAAGGGCGCGGAATCGGAAGGGGGTGCATTTCAAAATGGGGGAGCGTGGACCGGCCCGCAGCGGTGTTCGCTTCAGTCGCGTCGGGATCAATCCCAGCGCTGAGCATACGGGCAAGCCGCGCGCATCCCCGTTCAGCCCAGGCGTTTACGCCGGGGCGGGTCTGCTACGTCTGCTCCATTCGCAGTTATCTAGACGCGGAGCGGAGTCCGCGCCCGACCATGCAAATTTTGCCTCTCGACACGAATGCACCCGTCGGAAGTCAGAAGTCGGCGACCAGCAACCTGTGACCAGCACCCAAGTATTCCCAGCACTTGGTGGGGCGTTACTGTAACTCTTTCTTCACCGCTTCGTAGAGCGCCTCGGCGCGCAGCTCGCGCAGGGAGAGGCAGCTCGCGTTGAGGTGCTCGGCCAGCTTGCGCGCCAGGCCCTGGTCGAAGGCGACGTGCTCCATGTTGATCACCACCGAGCGGATGTGCTCGTCACGAATCTGGTTGGCGATGCGGTGCGCCTCGACCTGCGGCGGCAGGTTGCTCATGCTGACGTTGCCGGCGCCGTCGGTCAGCACGATCAGCAGCGGCATCACTTCGGGGTGCAGACGCTTCTCGCGCAGGGTGACGTGCAGCGAAAGGGTGAGGCCGGCGCTCAGCGGCGTCTTGCCGCCGACCGGGATGTCGCGCAGCGCCTTTTGCGCCAGCTCCACCGACGACGTAGGCGGCAACACCAAGGTAGCGCTGTTCTTCTGAAAGACGATCAGACCGACCCGGTCGCGGCGCTGATAGGCGTCCGTCAGCAGCGACATGATCGCGCCCTTCGTGGCGGCCATCCGCTCGGCCACGGCCATGCTCCACGACGCATCCACGACGAACAAGATGAGGTTGGCCGCGCGGCGCACGCGCACCTTGCGGTGAATGTCGGAGCGTCGAACATACAAGGCGGGTTGAGACACGGGCGCAGCGTGCTGCTCTGAGCCTGCACGCAACGGTTCGGCGGCCTGCTGGCGGCGCGCCCGCTGGTGGATTGCGGCGGCGCGCAGCGTCGCGTCGAAGGCCACGTCTTCGATGCGCCCCTTGGACGGCAGAGCCTTGATGTAACGGCCACGCTTGCGCTTGGTGCGGGTGGTGCTGCGCTTGCCGGCGCTGTTGCGGGTGATCTTGTCGAGCGGTGTGTTCAGCTTGCGTGCGCGGAACTCCTCGCCCAGAGCAGTCTTCTGACCGCCCTGCCAATCCTGCGCGCGCTGCGGCGCGTTGGGGACGGTTTGGGGCAGGGGCTGCGCGGGGCTTTCCGAGCTGTCGGTGTCCTCGTTCAGCCCCGCCTCGCTTTTTTTGCGGTCGCCTCCGGCGGGGGCGGCTGGTGCGAGTCGGTCGCTTGCGCCTCGGCTTGCTGTTCGATCTGCTGCAGCTTCTCGCTCAACACGGCCATCGCCTGCTCGGTGTCCTGGAAGGGATGGCGCTTCAGGCGGTGCGGCAGCGCCAGCTCCGCGGCCAGCAGGATGTCCTGCTCGGTAATTGCATCGCGGCCCATGAACGCGGCGTGCGCCCGCGCCGCTTTCAGGATGACCAGATCGGCGCGGTGGCCATCCACCCCCAGGCCGGCAACCAGGTTGGCGATCGTCGCCAGGTCACGTTGGCTGTGTTTGACCGAGGGAAGCCGCTCACGCGCCTCGGCAATCTCCAATGTCAACGCTTTCTCGTAGGGCTC